>JAHHIE010000023.1 GCA_019358945.1 Stenomitos rutilans HA7619-LM2
GGATCAGCCCTTCTAGCTCTGCTCCAGTTTCTCGAATTTCAATGCTCGTTACTCCTGCCATCACTGCTTTCCTCATCACGCCAAAACCCAGTATCTTATCTGTCACTCCTTTTTTTTAATTTGGTATAAACATCAGCAATGGGGTCATTGGCTTCGTAGATTGATTGTTGCAGCGAAAGCGTCACTAGCTCTAAATGCGGCTGAAGGCGATCGTAGTCAGCTTTAGGCAAGGCTGCTAGCAATCGCTTTCCCGGCGGCTGATTGGTTTGAGTATCGGACATTAAGACTAGACTTTATGCTTCCAAGAGCTAGTACGCAACAGGCAGGCAACAAACGCTACAAGGCTTTTATGAGTAGATTGAATGTCTCTACAGCGGCTTTCTTTCAAAGTGGCAATTTTTCCTGGAACCCTACCTTATGTCTGAAAGTGTACTGATCAGTCTTCAAAGATTTGATTCGATATCTTGTGAGGCTGTTTATTTGGGCTTAGGCGTGTGTTCTATTCCATTCACCTCACTAATGGTCTAGTCGAACTTCACTTGCTGGAACAAGAACATGTGGTGGACGCCCAAGAAGGGCGCTTAATCTCGACTCAAAAGGGCTATCAAACAGCATGGGAGTCTGCGATCGCTCTGGCAAAAGAAAAGCAGTTACCACTGGTCGATCGTACAAAGTAAGCGGCGTTAGTGAGCAAAACCAAAGTACCTCAATCCACGTGCGTTGTGCGCGTTTAGAGGGATCGTTGTGTAAGTCAAACAGACAGGGAGCGAAGTTCATGAATAAGATCCGTATCGCCCTTATCGAAGATCATGATCTGACCCGTCTTGGTCTACGCCTGATCTTTGAGCGGTATCCTGAGATTGAAATTGTTGGTGAAGCCGCAGACGGCACAACCGGGGCCATGCTCTTAAAGACGATGAACCCCGATGTAGCCGTATTGGATCTGGGCCTTCCAGGCATGAGCGGTATTGAGGTGATCCGCCACTATAAGAAAACGTTGGATACTGCGTCAAACCAAACCAAATTTATGGTTTTGACCCTGCAAGAAGAAGCGCAGACAGTTTTAGCGGCTGTTGCTGCCGGAGCAGACTCTTATTGCTTAAAAAATTTACCGGGCGAGCAGCTTGTAGAAGCGCTTCAAAGCACCTATCAAGGCGACAGTTGGCTTGATCCCACGATTACCCGACTGATTTTAGACCGTCAACGAACGGTTGCTATCACGGCTGCTTCTAAATCAGGCCAAGTAAACATTACAGCTGATGAGACCCAACAGGCCGTGTTGGAGTCTTATCCATTGACGCGGCGTGAACTGGAGATCTTAGGCATGATTGTGGATGGAGCTAGCAACGCCTACATTGCTGAAACGTGTTACATCACGATCGGGACGGTCAAAACGCATGTCCGCAATATTCTCAATAAGCTGAGTGTGGACGATCGAACCCAAGCGGCTGTGCGCGCTTTACGCGCTGGGTTGGTTGCTTAAACTTTCAATACCAAGCTAAATTGTGATGACGGCAGATTGTGTAGGGGTAGGTTTTGTCTCAAACAAGCACACAAGTAGTATCTTGAATGCAAACCTACCCCTACGACTGGCCCCTTGTTAAACCAATTCCATGTGGATTTGCAGACAAATGCAGGTTGGATTGAGTCTAGCGAAACCCAGAAAAGCCAAGCCTCTGTTGGGTTTTACGCTGTTCTACCTAACCTGCAATTCTGCGCGTCTTTAAAGAGAATTGGTATAGCGAGCAGAATGACCAAAACGGGTTTAGCATTCTGCACTGATCAAAACAGCCAGATATCACTCCAACGATTTACCTGTTTTGCTGAGTAATTTGCCAAACTTTTGAATGGGACCTTTGAGACCCCGATGCGCTTCTGAAGCAGCCTCACTAGTTTGTTCACCAAGCTGGGTTAGTGCTTCGGCAATGTCAGAGGCATTTGCGTTTTTGCGCTTGAGGATTTGTTTGAGCTCTTTCAAACCATTCGAGATCTCTTTCAAGCTCTCGTTGTCAGATTTGTGCAAGAGGCCATACCAGTGATCGATCGCACCCACAGCCGTATCGGTATCAACCTCAGTCAAATCACCCTGCAGCGTTTCGCTCAGCGACTCGATTTGTTCCACCGCTTCTCTGTCTTCAGCTTTACCCAATGCTTGACCAGCCTTAGACAACTGCTTACCTAGCTTCTGTAGAGAGGTTTTTACCCCTTTATCTGCATCAGCAGCAATGTCACTGGTTTGGTCGCCAATGTGAGAAAGCACTTCGCCAATGTCGTGCCCTGTCGCTTTGCCACCCTTCAGGAGTTGCTTGAGTTCTTTCAATCCACCAGCAAGCTCTTTGAGTTCTGGCTCTTTGGCTTTTTGCAACAGCCCATGCCACTCGTCGATCGCACCGAGAGCGGCGTCTGTGTCGATTGATGACAAATCGCCGCTTAATGTCTCCAGCAAAGACTCTAATGCCTGAGTATCATCATTCGCACCACGGTCAGCCGCAACTGCTTTTGATGAAGTGTCACTTTGATTGTGTTTTTGGTCGTCTTGTTGGGAAGCACTTTGCTTGCTCTTGGGATCTTGCTTAGTAGCCATATGATGATGTGACAAAAAATGAAGTACAGGCATTAGCCTATAAAGCAAATGGCATTGATCCCTCATACTAAAGAGCCAATGTCAGAGCCAGTTGCAGTGCGCCGAGATGACTCGATCGAAAGAGGTTTTATGCTGCTTTTTTAATCTACGCGCGATCGCTGTCCTGTTTAAAACATCGTTAACCGCGATCGGTCTCATCGCGACCTCTGCCGCACTGTAGATTTATCGTTCTTTGAGAATCACTACAGTTGCAATGTTGAATGTAGGAAACCGAGAGCGATGTCGAAAGAACCACGTTTGGATGAACAGGTCATTTCGCAGGTGGCTCATGCGGGCTTGTCTAGCCAGGTAGAGGCGGCAGAAGATCTCAATGTTGACGTGCAAACGGATGCGTTGAAGGCCGCTCAAGGTAAAGCTGATTCGGTTGCAGTAAGCGGACACGGCGTTGTGGTACAGAAGGTGCGGGTGCACGATGTAACCGTACAAACCGATCGTCTTGCAGTGAACCCGCTTAGCCTTTTGCTGGGGCAGTTGAAACTGGATCACCCCCTTGATGCCACAGCTCAGGTTGTGCTGACAGAAGCCGACTTGAACCAAGCGATGCAGGCGGAGGCCGTTACCAGCAGGCTGCCTACTTTAGAAATGAAGGTTGAAGGAGAGCCTGTCAGCATAGAACTGGTGCATCCGATCGCGGTCAAACTACCTGCGGATGGCAAGATTGCACTCAATGGTGCTGCGCTGCTATACGAACGGGAGGCCATTCGACAGGTTGGGTTTTCAGTGGTGCTAATGCCCCGCACTGATGAACGACCCGTACTGATGGAATCGTTTGTGTGTGAGCCAGGAGAAGGGCTGTCGATCGAGTTTGTTATTGCTCTCATGCAAACGTTCAACAAATTATTGGCATTACCGTATATCGAAATTGAAGGCATAGCGATTCGGGTCAAACGCTTAAGCATCCAGTCAGGCAAGATGCTGGTTGAAACCGAAGCTCATATCCCTCAAATGCCTCCGCTATAGACGTATTAATCCAACAACAAATTGGATGGGAGGGCAAGACTGGCGCTCTACTTTAGTGTTTAGGGCTTTCTCAACCGCTAGAGAGAGGCCGGATACCAGCAGAATTTCTATTGTGTAAGCGCCATGAATTGAGCACAACGAGTTGGGTGGAGATGAATCATCAATGAGGTGAAAGAAAGTGCTGCGATCGACGTTATTGGCAAGTCTCGCTACTGCGGTCGCCTACAGCACCATGATTCAGGCTTAAATGCCCAAGCCTTACGGTTTGTTTCAAGTCAAAATTGACGCTCAACCGATCGCGCTGAAATAGCGCTGATGAACCTTACATTGATTATCAGGAACTTTATGACTGACACCACCGTTACAAAAGTCGATGCTCAATTTTCGCCCAAAGGTGAGATGGGGCAGAAGTATCTAGCAACCGGGAAAAAAGTCTCCATGCGTCTGTGGGAAAATGAGCAGCCTGGTGAAGCAAAACCCGCGACCAGTCGAGCGTATGAGACGGTCGGTTATGTGATCGCAGGTCGAGCAGAACTGCATCTAGAAGGACAAATGGTTGTGCTAGAACCGGGCAACTCTTGGACGATTCCTGAAGGGGCATCCCATACTTACAAAATTTTGGAGCCGTTCACAGCCATTGAAGCGACTTGCCCGCCTGCATTAGCGCATGGACGCGATCAGTAACTGGATGTAATTAAATTGAAGATACTGTTGGGGGTGGAGGGGTTGAAACCCCTTATCTGAGGCAAAGCTATCTGCTGCGAACCATGACAGGCCTCAACCAGAAGGCCTTTGAAGCCCTGCTGCCAAGTTTTGCCCAAGCCTATGAGCAACGTCAACGCTGGGCGGGACAGACCAGCTCTCACTCCCCTTTGACCAGGGAACGCCGTAAGCGCTGGTAGCATGGCAGCGGCCAACGCTGTCACTCAAGTGAGCGCTCACGCTCTTGCTTAGCTTGGTGCTGCTCAACTTCTATCAGTTTCGCCTCTCCAAGTAGAGCTGTCAGAAGATCTTGGTTAACTGCCAAGCGCTGCCTACTGCGGCACGAAAACAAACTTTTATCGTGTCAACGTTTGAGGTGCTCCTGCTTCTCAGTAGGTTCAACTGGTACACTCCTTAACGGGAATGGAGGTTTGCCTACCACTCAAACCCCAGCTCTAGCGTTTACGCCTTTCGACCGAAGGACAGTAACTATACCACCTGGTATGGCTAGTAAGCATACAATTCAACCATTCATCCTCTATGTCTGGAATCGAACAATTAGCGCTAGCAGATCTTGTACGCGAGACTCGTCAGCGCCTACAACTCTCGCAAGTCAAGTTTGCCACAAAGCTAGGAGTTTCATTTCAGAGTGTGAATCGCTGGGAAAACGGGCGGACAAAGCCCTTACCTGTGGCTTTGAAACAGATTGAGCACTTGCTGCAACATATGGGCGAGACTGGCAAGGATTTGCTGCTTAAGTACTTTCCTGAATGAGGATGGAGTTCCTATGACTGGTAACTTCCACTGCTCTATCTTGTCAAGCAATGGTTCATCTCAAAACAGCGCTCAAGGCATTAATAGCTGGATTCTTAGAAGTAGGCTTCATAGGAAGCTTAGAACCCGCCTGAAAAGCCGCTCGATAGAGTAAAGGGGTCGATTAGAGACCCCACAAATGACACGACTAGCTTGCCGTAGCGACCTCACCTCTGCCCAGTGGAACCTGCTTGCACCTCATATTCCTGCGGCAAAACCCGGTGGACGACCGCGAACATTGAATCTGCAAGAAGTGTGCAATGCCATCTTCTCTTCATCCGCAATGATTGCCAATGGCGCGACTTAACCCCACGACTTTCCGAAGTGGCAAAGCGTGTGCTCCTACTTTCACCTTTGGAGTAAAGACGGGACTTGGCAGAAGCTCAATGACCTGTTGCGGGTGCAAGTTCGCGAACAAGCCGGACGCAAGGCACAACCGAGTGCAGGGGCAGTATTGACAGTCAATCGGTCAAAACCGCAGGCAAGGCGGACGAGAAGGGCTTTGATGGTGGTAAGAAAATCAAAGGACGCAAGCGCACGATTTTGGTTGATACGATGGGGTTGCTCCTGGCGATATGCGTCCACAGCGCTGGTCGCTCTGACCATGCGGAGCTGACCTTGTTGACGTTCTTCTGCGCCTCGCTCTGGTCGTGCCTGCAACTGATTTGGGTCGACAGCACCTTTGGCGGCAAGGACTTTATCGCGAAGGTCAAGCAGCGCTACGGTCGGAAGTTGGAAGTGGTCAAACGCTCCGATGACGTTAAGGGCTTCGTCCTGCTGCCCAAGCGGTGGGTGGTTGAGCGCACTTTCTCTTGGCTGGAACATTTTCGTCGCCTCCGTAAGGACTACGAATACTTGCCAACTCGTAGTGAAGCCATGATCTACGCGGCGATGGTGCACCTCATGCTCAGGCGTTTAGCGCCTGCTGATGCAACTGCTTAACTTTTCAAACCGCTTCTAAGATCTAGCTACAATCAAATCTCTAAATGATTAGTAAGTCCAACAGCTTGTTTGGTGATTTATGTTGAAACTAAAAGCTTTAGCTGCGATCGCTGCAATTGCTTGCTCTGCCTGCGCTGATGATACGTGTGAGGGACGGGTTAAAGCACAAAGAACTGGAAATCCTGAACATTTGAAGCAACTTCTACAGACAAAACAATGTCAGGGGTGTGATTTGCGAGGAGCCAATCTACGTGGCGCTAATCTCATGGGTGCTAACTTGCAAGGAACCAGTCTGATTGATGCAGATCTTACAAACGCAAATTTGCAAGGCGCGGATCTTCGGGGTGCCACCTTTTATTGGCACGATGGTGGTCACTTTGGATGTCGCACCACACTTGTAACCAAATTTGTTGGTGCAGACCTGCGGCAGAGTAATTTGAGTGGCACGCGCTTATCAGCTGTGATCTTTCTTGGAGCAAATTTACAACAAGCAAATTTGATGCGTACAACGTTATCTGGAGCCGACTTGAATCGAGCAGATTTGAGGGAAGCTAACTTGTCACAAGCTACGCTATATAAAGCACTCTTAAATCAAGCAAATTTTAGCCAGGCACTACTAGTCAATGCAAATTTTGAGCAAGCTGTTGCACTTAAGACAACATTTGAGCAAGCAGATTTAACTGGAGCAAGCTTTTATGAAGCTCATCTGCGAGGAGCAAGTTTTAGACAAGCAAATTTAAGTCAAACAAACCTACAAGCCACCGATTTAAGAGAAGTTAACTGGAACGCTGCAAAGCTTAGTACAGCTAAGTTTCCTAGAGGATTTCGCCCTTCTAATGGCTCTTCGTCTAATTAATGATTTTTCAACACAACCATTTGCTTAAGGAATCGACAACAGGATGTTTTGAATCGTTGAGGTTAAGTGCAGTAGCTTGGGCAGAAAGAGGTTGTCTGAAAGAGTCAAAGGCGATCGAGGGTTCCAATTGAGTCGTTTCGAGGTGCGATGGCAATGACACGATCGCCGCTTCCATTACCTGCATGGTTGCATTGGTTAGAGACATGCCCCAGCACAAACACCTGGTCGATCGCGCATCTTGCCAAATTGCAGCATGGTGATGTCGTCTTTACACCACGGCAAACGGCTGGACGTGGGCAGCATGGGCGCAGTTGGTACTCACCAGAAGGCGTATTAACAGCAAGCTTTGTGTTAGAAGTTCCCGTTGCCCAATTACCTGTTATTAGTCTGGGGGCAGGATTAGCAGTGATTTATGCGGTTGAAGATTCGCTACCAGCCTTGCAAGGCGTGCTGCAATTGAAATGGCCCAACGATGTATTGTTAGAGGGTCGAAAACTGGCAGGCATTTTGTGCGAAGCCAGTGCTCACGGTAATATGAGTCGCGTTGTCGTCGGGATTGGGTTGAATCGTCAGGTGGAGTTTGAGCAAGCGGAGTTGAATGAACGCACGATCGGTCAGGCTATTAGTTTGCACCACGTTTCGCCAGTGGTACCCGAACCGCTTTTGCTGCTAGAACGCTTACGCCATTATTTGCTCCAGACAGCAGGCTTGCTGCAATCAGCATCGAATGATCCGTTAGGCAGTGCCCAATTAAACGCATTGCTGCCCGCACTCCGCAGTCGAGATGCATTACTGGGCCAACCTATCACAGTTGAATTGAATGGCGGATGCATTGCAGGTGAAGCGGCTGGCATCAGCGATCTTGGTCATCTCCTGTTGCAGCTTCCTAATGGTGAAGTGCGATCGTTCGTTTCAGGACACATTCTTTGGCAGCAGCGTGGGGGGCGATCGTCGTATTGAAATTGCTAATGCAATGAATGTAGAACGTTTCGAGGCTGGAGGTGGAGCGATCGAGACGACATGCTAGTCTGATCTATCAACGGAGGAAGAACAGGGCTGTTAGATGAAACCTTAGCTCCCGGTATTAATCAGCAGAACTGACGGATAACACCCCAAAAACATGGAATTAAGCAGCAGGTCTTCTGCATAATTCCTTAAAAGAGGGTACTATCCCACCACTTTGACAAATAATTCTGAAGAAATGGGTGCTTATCCAGCGGATCTGACACTTAATACATAGTTATACGCCATGTGAATGTCACATGCCGGACGTTTCTGGTCAAGAATGAGAGGAAATGATATGGCTCTTAAGCGCATGGACAACGTTGGCATCGTGGTGGAATCCCTCGACACCGCCATCTCTTTTTTCGCCGAGCTTGGTATGAAGCTCGAAGGGCGAACCACGATCGAAGGAGAATGGGCCGGGCGCGTCACCGGACTGGGCCTCCAGCGCGTCGAGATCGCCATGATGGTCACTCCCGATGGACACAGTCGGCTCGAGCTCTCTCGCTTTCTTACCCCGCCTGTAGTCGCTGATCACCGGAACGCCCCGGTGAACGCGTTCGGCTACCTCCGCGTCATGTTCACCGTGGACGACATCGACGAGCTGCTTGCCAAGCTCTGCAAGCGCGGCGCACAGCTCGTTGGCGAAGTGGTGCAGTACGGGGACTCGTATCGGCTCTGCTACATCCGCGGCCCCGAAGGACTGCTCATCGGGCTCGCCGAGCAACTTGGGTAAAGCGTCCCCATAGAGGCGCAGAAGCGCACGTGCTTTGCGGCAAGCGAACGGCCGTTGGGATACTTTCATTGGCGTATAACAATCGGTTGCAGCGGACGACCCGCTGCGCGGCCCATCGCTGAACCGGAGCGTTATACCACTAGATCGCGATGGGGACGGAATTGAGAGGTTATTGATGAAATGTCACTGCTGGTTGAATAAGTTTAAGTTTTGGCTTAAGGCGTAGCCACATCATTCTGATGTGGGCAAGATCGCTATCCAGCAATAGATTCAATCTGGAAATACTGCCTTAAGTAGGCAATGAGTAGCTTCTTGGTTTCTACAAGAACTTGTTGCCTGAAATGACGATCGCGAGTCAGTGAGAGAATTTCCAGCACACTACCTACTTCCACGCTGACGATCGCAATGAGATCTCGTTGCTCTGGTTCAAGTAAAGGATTACGAACCGCAAAAAAGTCTGCTAGCTGCTGGACAATGGCTTGATTAAACGCTGTATCCATCGACAGAATTTCGGTTGAGATCAGACGCGACTGAACAAAAACGGCTCGATAGCCAGGATTCGCTGCAACGAAGCGATCGAAGGCATCAATCATGTGATTAATGTAGTCCTCAAGCGGCAGGTGAATCGTTTCATCCGTGTGCAGGGCTGTGAATAGTTCCTGCAATTGGTTGAAATAGCGATTGGCTAAGGCATGAAAGACTGCCAACTTATCTGGAAAAAAGCGGTATAGCCCACCGACCGACGTATTTGCCTGGGCTGCAATATCGTCTGTGGTCACCGCATCGTATCCAACCTCAGCAAATAGTGCTGCTGCCGCATCCAAAATGCGATCGAACCGCTCTCGACTGCGTGCTTGTTTGGGCAGTCGCCAGCGAGGTGCTTGAGGTGCTTGCTCAAATGTTTCAGCCATAGCTCAAAGTTGGGTTGACAAACGCGAGGTTTATCTCGTATTTTGAAGTCACGAGGTTTATCTCGCGTTCTTAAGTCTACTGTACTGCAATGGAGGAAGCGACTGTGCAACAAAATTCTCAACGGCTCGAAACCAAACCAGGCGCACCCCAGTTTGACAATCTCCTTGCCTGGCATACCGGACAGCTTTTTGACGGTCTCTTTGCCTGGTATGCCGAGATGCGCCGTCATCCCGTGTTCTATGACTCTGGGCGTGAAAGCTGGATGGTGTTTGGCTACCAGGATGTGAAACGAGTGTTCAGCGATTGGCAAACTTTTTCCTCCCGCATTCCCCATCCACCCGATCAAACCGACTTCACTCAAAGCCTTAACTTCACCGATCCACCCAAACATCGATCGCTCCGTTCTCTGGCTCAACAGGTCTTCACTCCCCATCGAGTGGAGAAACTTGCTCCCCGGATGACTGCAATCACCCATGAACTGCTCGATCGCGTGGTCGAGCAAGGTCAGATGGATTTCATGCATGACTTGGCGACTCCTGTGCCGATTATTGTCATTGCCGAAATCTTGGGCATACCTCTAGAAGACCGTGAGGATTTCAAACGCTGGTCTGATGGCATCGTTACCTTTGACCCCACTGCCCTGCAAGCGATGGCTGACTACTTCCGTGACTTGATTGGGCAGCGTCGAGGCAAACCGCGTAACGACTTAATTAGCGATTTGATTGCGGCCCACGAGGGTGGAGAAAAGCTGACGGCTCAGGAGCTTGTGGATTTCTGCATTGTGCTCCTCGTCGGCGGGAACGAAACAACCACCAACCTGTTAGGAAATGCGATCCTCTGCTTCAACGAATACCCGCAGGCGTTTGAGCAGTTGAAGCATGAGCCATCCTTGCTGCCACTGGCGATCGAAGAAGTCTTGCGCTACCGATCGTCGATTCAAGCCATGCAGCGAATGACCATAACAGAGACGCAACTCGGCAATCAAATGATTCCGCCTGGACAGATCGTGACGGTTTGGCTGGGTGCTGCCAATCGAGACGAGACGCAGTTTGAGCAAGCGGAAACGTTTGTGGTCGATCGCAATCCCAATCCCCATCTTGCTTTTGGCAATGGAATCCACTTTTGTTTGGGTGCGCCCCTAGCTCGCCTGGAAGGAAAACTGGTGCTACAGGCAGTCCTGGAGCGATTGCCAAATCTGCAAATCGATCCGACTGCGGCGCTGGAATTCATTCCCTCTAGCGATATCCACGGAGTCAAATCTCTACCCGTTTTGTTCTGATTCATTCAACTCACAACACTTTTAACGGAGGCAATCATGCAAACTGTAACGAAGGAAATAATGACAGAGAACCGCGGTATCCGCATCTCCTACGGGTTCTTCTTCGGCATGAGTTTTCTGATCTGGCTGAGCGCAACGGTGGTGCTGCGGTTGTGGGGACATACCTTTTTTATGCCTAACAACAATGTGAGCATGGTTAGCAATTTCCTGTTCTCCCTGACTTTTCTGCCGCTGCTGGTTCAGGCAATTTTGCGATGGCAGAAAGTGCCGCCGCATCAGCGCTTGGAGGCTGCTGTTTGTCTAGCCATTCCTGGAATGCTGCTCGATGTTGCGACAACCTACTTTTTCACCCACGCTTTTCCAACTATTTTGCCGATTGCTGCTGGTGCCTTTGGTGCGTGGTTGCTTTGGGGCTGCGCGATCGTGCTGTTAACAGGACTGATCACAAGTCACAGCAGTAAATCACAGTCCCTATAGCCATTGCCTGAGATGCCAGAATGAGGAGTTATTAGAATGTCACTGCTAAGTTATCTGGTAGCGATCGCCGCGATTGATAGTCTCAATCCGACTGCCACTGCAATTCAGGTTTATTTATTGACGACTCCTAAACCTGTCAGTCGATCGATCGCCTTCATTACTGGCATCTTTTTAGCGTACTGGATGGTCGGCTTGTGCGCGACGCTGGGACTTGCCAGATTCATCCAGTGGGTATTGGCGACTCAGGGTGAGTGGGTGGATGTCATGCAGTTCGTGTTAGGGATCGCGCTGCTTTACACAGGGTATGCTCTCAATTCACCCACTCACGCGAATCAACCCGTCAAAAGCGAGCCTAATTCGCTACAGCCGATTCACACGTTTTTACTGGGCACAAGCGTCACACTTTTAGAGACTCCCACCGCGTTTCCTTATCTTGCCGCGATCGAGCGGATTGCTCGTACCAAGCTCAGTTTGCTCGACCTGGCAGGATTTTTAGGAATCTACAACTTCGTGTTTGTCATGCCCTTAATTGGATTGCTAGGCATTTACATTGTCTTCCAAAGCAGGAGTACCAAACTTTTAAAGCGGGTTAATCAAGCGATTACAAAGTGGTCGCCTAAAATTCTGCGGGTGTTGCTGCTGCTAATGGGTGCTTTTCTCTTAGCTGACAGCAGTGCAGCCATTTTGGGTCGTCTACTGCGATCGCTGCAATGAGCTGAGCTAGATTTTAGGTAAAAGAGCGGTATAACTAGCGCATTGCGGCGGACTCATTCAAACCCGAAGCATTGCAACAATTCTTACCGCCGCTGAACGCAATAATTGTTATGCTGCAGTCCTTCAGTGGTAGCAGCCAGAAGATCATCGGCGAAAACTTCAGTGCTAAAATTTGCCTGACGGTCGGTTGAAATAAAATCATTTCATGCTTACTCAATTCACGCTAGAAACGACCAGATTGATCCTGCGCCCCTTATCCCTTGAAGATGTGCCGTCAATTCAATGTGTGGCGAGTCGTCGTGAAGTTGCCGATACTATGATTTCTATCCCTCACCCATATCCTAAAGATGAGGCGGAGCAATACCTACGAAGGCGAATTGCAGAGTTTAAGGCAGGGTCTTTAGTTTCATTTGCAATTGAACGCAAATTTGACAAGGCATTTTGCGGAGTTATCGAGATTCGAGATGTTGAAAAAGAGCATTCTCAAGCTGAATTGAGTTTTTGGTTGGCAGTTGAGGTGTGGGGACAAGGGTATATGAGCGAGGTCTTAAAACCTATGCTTCGCTTTGGATTTGAAAATTTAGATCTCAATAGACTTTATGCTTATCACATGACTAGAAATTCAGGCTCAGGCAAAGTATTGCAGAAAAATGGGTTTGTACAAGAAGGGTTGCTGCGTCAGCGAGTACGAAAATGGGGAGTGTTTGAAGATGTAAAGTTATGGGCAATTTTGCGAAGAGATTGGCATAGCGAAGTGGCGTAACAACCCGGTCAGAACGGACTGCTGAGAAACCTAGGTGTTGTCGCAAAGGCTATCAATAACCGCTTAATCGAAACGTTAGCGACTGTAGAGTTGCGTAAGCGCGAGGAGTCGATCGCTCAACGTCTGCGTCAATTGTTCAGAACTGCGGTAGCGCCAACGCCAATTGCCATCATTATGGCTGGGGTCATTCATCCGGGCGCGGCCGTCTAAATCCAGCAGATCTTGTAAGGGAATAATGGCTAGATCGGCAACAGAGGCTAAGGCTGTACGAATGAGCAGCCAATTAATGTCAGGGATGTCATCAGGTGAGGTGTAGCCAAAGTACTTCGCCAGAAATTGTTTCTCGGCTTCACTGGCTTGTTGCCACCAACCAATGACGGTGTCATTATCATGGGTGCCGGGATACACCACCGTATTGCGCACATAATTGTGTGGCAGGTAAGCATTACCCGGATCATCGCCAAAGGCAAACATAAGAATGCGCATACCGGGAAAGTCAAAGCGATCGCGCAAGGCTTCCACTTCGGGCGTAATGATGCCGAGATCTTCTGCCAGAATCGGCAACGTTCCCAGTGCCTTTCCCAGCGCTTCAAAGAATTGCTCGCCCGGTGCTTGAATCCATTTGCCATTAATCGCAGTCTCTTCACCAGCAGGCACTTGCCAATAGGCTTCAAACCCGCGAAAGTGATCAACGCGGACAATATCCACGTATTGCAACGTCACTTGGAAACGCTTAATCCACCAGGCAAAATTTGTTTTTTGTGCCTGTTCCCAGTTGTAAACTGGGTTGCCCCAAAGCTGCCCGGTCGCGCTGAAATAATCGGGTGGCACGCCTGCAATAAACGCAGGTTCAAAGGTGTTTGGATCAAGTTTGAACAGATCTGGAGCTGCCCACACATCGGAGCTGTTATGGCAAACGTAAATGGAAATATCGCCAATGATTTTGATGTTTTTACTGTTCGCATACTGACGCAATTTTCGCCACTGCTCGAAGAAGATAAACTGCAAAAATTGATGAAATTGAATGCTGTCCTGTAATGCTTCTTTTTGGGCTTTGATGGCATCAGGATCGCGGCGTGCGATCGCAGTCTCCCACTGATGCCAACTTTTTCCACCGTTGGCTTCTAACAACGCCATAAATAACGTGAAATCGTCCAGCCAGGAGGTTTGTTCCTGGAGAAATTGGGTGAATTGCGTCGTTTGTCCAGATGTGGTTTGTTCAGACGATCGCGCTTTTTGAAAGCGATCGTAGGCCAGCTTCAGCAAGTGCATCTTGTGCGAAATTACGCGATCGAAGTTGACCTGATCGAGATTGTCGTCTGCAATCGGAGTTAATTCGTTTGCCTCCAGCAATCCATCACTGACAAGCTGTTCCAAATCAATCAGCAGTGGATTGCCTGCAAAAGTGCTGAAGTTCATGATGTACGGCGAATGCTCGTAGCCCGTCGGCCCCAAAGGCAAGACCTGCCATAACGTTTGACCGCTGTTTGCCAAAAAATCCACAAATTCATAAGCGGCTTTGCCTAAATCGCCAATCCCAAATTGGCTGGGTAGAGAAGTTGGGTGGAGCAAAACACCACTTGCACGTTGAAAAGCCATAGTCTTTAGAGATAACGCGGAGGTAAAAACAAACGGTACACATTAACGCGGGTTCTAACCGTGAGCTGATAATTTCGATTCTCTTGGAACCGATCGCCATACTCAGTATGAAGGGATGTCGATTGAACGCACCTATCGTTGGGGCAGTAGTTGATGGGGTTGCCCGCGATCGAAAGGAGGAGATTTACTTGGCGATGTGAGAAGAAAGTGGAGCTAAAAGGGGGCAAAAAGCAGGCGGATAACGAAGCTGAACGCTGAACGCTGAGAGCTAAAAGCCATTCCGCGATCGTTCCTACCTTTGCAAGATGACGAAGCGCGATGTTTCAGTTAACGTGTTTGAGTCGTTTGCATCAATGGGCAGTTTGATCTTGAAAAACGATCCTTTATGGTTTAAGAACGCCATTATCTATGAAGTGCCTGTGCGTGCCTTTGCAGACAGCAACGGTGATGGCATTGGCGACTTTCGAGGACTAACCGAAAAGCTGGATTATTTACAAGATTTGGGCGTGACAGCCATCTGGCTGCTGCCGTTCTTCCCATCGCCCTTGCGCGATGATGGGTATGACATTGCGGATTATGTAAACATCAACCCGATTTACGGCACGCTGGACGACTTTAAAGAGCTTTTACAAGCCGCGCATCAACGGGGCATTCGCGTCATTATCGAGCTGATTGTAAACCACACATCCGATCAGCATCCCTGGTTTCAACGCGCACGCAAAGCGCCAAAGGGCAGCCCAGAGCGAGACTTTTACGTTTGGAGCGATACTCCAGAGAAATATCAAGAAGCAAGGATCATTTTTCAAGATTTTGAAACCTCCAACTGGTCGTGGGATGCGGTTGCCAGAGCCTACTTCTGGCATCGCTTTTATGCCCATCAGCCCGATTTGAACTACGACAATCCCGCTGTGCGTCAGGCCGTTTTTGACGTGCTGGATTTCTGGTTGGCGATGGGGGTAGATGGGCTGCGGATGGATGCGGTGCCGTACCTCTATGAGCGCGACGGGACAAATTGTGAGAATTTGCCCGAAACCCATGCGTTTTTGAAGCAACTGCGCCGCCATGTCGATGAGAAGTTTCCCAACCGGATGCTGCTGGCGGAGGCGAACCAGTGGCCTGAAGATGCAGCCGCCTATTACGGCGCTGGCGATGAGTGCCACATGAACTTCCATTTCCCGCTGATGCCGCGCCTGTTCATGTCGTTGCGGATGGAAGACAGTTTTCCCATTGCCGACATTCTGCAACAAACGCCCGCGATTCCTGACAACTGTCAATGGGGTCTGTTTTTGCGGAACCACGACGAGCTGACGCTAGAAATGGTGACGGATGAAGACCGGGACTTTATGTACCGGGTTTATGCTCAAGATCCAGAGATGCGGGTGAATCTGGGCATTCGACGACGGTTAGCGCCGCTACTAGGGAACGATCGCCGTCAAATCGAGCTCCTCAACAGCCTCCTGCTCTCGCTGCCGGGAACGCCCGTGCTGTATTACGGCGACGAAATTGGGATGGGCGATAACGTCTACGTGGGCGATCGCAATGGGGTGCGGACTCCTATGCAGTGGAGTTTCGATCGGAATGCGGGGTTTAGCCATGCCAGTCCTCAACGGTTATATCTGCCGCTGATTGTCGAAGCGGAATATCACTATGCCACCGTTAACGTAGAAGCACAGCGAGCAAATCCCAATTCCCTTTTGAATGCAACCAAGCGGCTCATTGCGATGCGGAAACGCTTCCAAGCACTGGGCAGCGGCGACTTTCAAATTCTACATCCCGAAAACCGCAAAGTGCTTGCGTTCACGCGCACCTATGAGGACGAACAGATTCTCGTGGTAGCGAACCTTTCCCGCTTTGTGCAAACGGTAGAGCTAGATTTATCCTCCTTTCAAGGACGAGCACCGATCGAGATTTTTGGACGCACCGAGTTTCCGGCGATCGAGGACGCGCCTTACTTCCTCAGTCTAGGATCTTATGCGGTCTACTGGTTTACGCTCAAGCCACAGGCGCTATCTCTACCCGTTTTGCCTCCACAGACAGAACGACCCACGCTAGCAATGAGCGGTACCTGGCAAACCGCTTTTACCGCCTTGCAGTCGGCCCAAACGCGCAGCTTTACCACCAGCTTAGAAACCCTGCTGCCAGAGTACTTAGCCAACCATCGATGGTTTGGCGGCAGAACGCGCACCGTACAAGCAGCTCGGATCAACGACGCGATCGCCATTCCCTACAGCAACAACCATGCCTATATGCTGGCGCTGCACGTCGATTATATTCAGGGCAGTCCCCAAACCTATGTGCTGTTTCTAGCGTATGCCGAAGGGGCGCAGGCGCTTCAGTTGCTTTCAGATACGCCACAGTCGGTGATCGCTCGGTTGAATCCACTCGATCGCGATGAGGTTGCCGTGCTATTTGATGCGATCGCTGACCCGGCTTTTCTAAGCGCTCTGCTGGATGGCATTGCCCAGAATCAGCGGTACAAAGATACCACCAGTCACCTAGTTGCCACCGCAACACCCTTATTTGCGGCTCTCAGCGGCGGTAAGCAGTTCCTCGATCCTGCCCCCTTAAAGGGACTGCATAACAACACGCTGATTGCCTATGCCGACACGAGTGAGGTTGTGTCGCAGAACCGTCTCATTCTGAAGCTCTTCCAAAAGGTAGAAGAAGGCATTCATCCTGATTTGGAAATGCGGCGCTTTCTAGATGAGCATCAGCGCTTTCCCTTTATGCCTTCGATCGCAGGCACCTTGGAGTACCACTGTCTCAACACAGAACCGATCACAGTGGGCATCCTGCAAGAATTTGTTCCCGATACGCGAAGTGCCTGGGACTATACGCTCGACAACTTGCGTGACTACTTTGAACTCGTCGTGATGCATCAATCAGACATCACCGAAGTGCCCATGCCGTCTAGCTCACTTTTAGAAGACCTACAGCCTGCACTCGATGGTGGCCTCCCAGACAGCAACGAACCGACAGACGTGTTTTTTCCGCTCCCTTCCTGTCCGCCCAGTCTGGCATCGTCGCAAATTCCCGCCTGCAAAGCAATCAACACCTATCTGGCAAATGTCCAATTGCTAGGGCAACGGACTGCCGAACTTCATCTTGCCTTGGCTTCAGATGCAGAGAACCCTGCCTTTGCGCCAGAGCCATTTACAACGCTCTACCAGCGATCGATCTATCAGTACAGCAGGAACCTGACTGGGCAGGTGTTATTAATGCTCAAAAATCGACTCCACATCCTGCTGCCAGAGACACAACCGTTTGCCAAAGCGGTGCTGAGTCAACAGGATGACTGCTTGCAGCGGTTTCAATCCGTGCTGAACCACAAAATTACCGCATTACGAACCCGTTATCACGGCGACTATCATCTAGAACAGGTGCTTTTTACGGGCAAAGATTTTTTCATCATTGACTTTGAAGGTGATCCCGCCCGTACTTTAAGCGAACGACGCATGAAGCGATCGCCCTTGCGAGACGTTGCTGGCATGCTGCAATCGTTTTACTACGCTGCGAGTGTAGCACTCGACCAGGAGATTGAAAGCGGTATGAGCCAAACGGAACAGTTGCCGCAAATGCAGCAGTGGGCTGAATGCTGGCAGCGGTGGGTCGGTGCAACCTTTGTCAAGGCCTATCTCGCTACAGCAAATCACGGTAGCTTCTTGCCAAAAACAGAACAAGAGTTGCGGGTACTTCTAGACTATTACCTGCTTGAACAAGCTGTTTACGATTTAGGACGTGAACTAGTCAACCAGCCAGAACAGCTCAAGATTCCCCTGCAACGCATTCTTCAACTTTTGTCGATCGTTTAGGGTCTGTGAAGAAAGCAGGTCGCAGGTTGTTGCTGTTAGCGACCAGCGCATAGCCTTGAGGGAACCGCTGACTGCTCGCCCTTGATGGGTCGTTATGCCCAACAAGAGTGGGGAGCGGCGGCTTGCTCATTGTAAGGCATGTTGTCTGATACCGATTCAAACAACAATCGCTACAGATGATCGTTGGGTAGGGGCAAGGCAATGCCTTGTCCCTACAGAATGTGTTGGATTTTCAATTTAACCTGGTACAACCAAGTTGCATGTCAAACGAGCCAATATACAGGTAATTTAGTGTAGGAGGGAATGACACGATCGCTACCGTTTGCCCGCTCACGCCTCCACGGTACCCATGACTCTACAACCAACTGCTTAAGGTCTTCGTTGAACTATTTACAATCTCATGCACAAAACCTCCGATCTTCACGTCGTTGAAACTCGCCCGTTGTTGAGTCCAGCCTTTGTCCACGGCGAATTACCCCTAACCGAAAAGGCAGCGCTTCTGGTCACCGAAACCCGCGATCGCATCCGTAATATTTTGCGCAGCGAAGATCGACGCTTGCTTGTGATCGTTGGCCCGTGCTCGATTCATGATGTAAAGGCCGCTTACGAGTATGGTGAAAAGCTGGCAGCACTCCGCACAGAATTGGCAGACGAGCTTGAAATCGTGATGCGGGTGTACTTTGAAAAACCTCGCACCACGATCGGCTGGAAAGGGTTGATCAATGATCCCCATCTCGACGGCAGCTATGACATTAATACAGGGCTGCGACTGGCACGGAAGCTGTTGCTCGATCTCGCCCATTTAGGGTTGCCTGCTGCAACCGAGCTACTTGATCCCATCATTCCCCAGTACATTGCCGACGTGATTTCTTGGACGGCGATCGGCGCTCGCACGACCGAAAGCCAGACTCACCGAGAGATGGCATCCGGACTTTCGATGCCCGTCGGCTTTAAGAACGGTACGGATGGCGGCTTCCGCATTGCGGTGAATGCGATGCTTTCCGCGAGCCAGCCTCACCGCTTTTTGGGAATCAATTTTCACGGACTGGCAAGCATCGTCACGACGACAGGCACGCCCGACACCCATCTCGTGCTGCGAGGCGGCAAGTATGGTCCCAATTACGACGCCCTGAATGTCGAAAAAGCAGCGGCTGAACTCACCCAAAATGGCTTAAATCCACGCGTTATGGTCGATTGCAGTCACGATAATGCCAGCAAGGACTATACCAACCAACCGATCGCGCTGCAAAATGTTGCCGATCAGGTTGTGGCGGGTTCTCACCACCTCATGGGCGTCATGATCGAAAGCCACTTGAAAGCAGGCAACCAGAAACTGCCCAAGGATTTAAGCAAGCTGGTGTACGGTCAAAGCATTACCGATGCCTGCGTGGATTTTGCCACCACCGAGACCATGCTGCGATCGCTGGCATCCTGTCTTACCAAGGCAAATGGTCGAGAAAAATGCGCTGTTGCGGTTGACTAGGGGCAAGAGACGCTCTGCATCGACTGGAACCGTTAGCGATCGTGGGTTAGCGATCGTGCGCTTCGTGGCGAGCCGACTCTAGCAAGAGTCGTCGCTCTGCTCGCGCGATCGCCCAATAGGTCGCTTCTACAGCACCCGGATCAACCGAGATGGACGTGATCCCCCAGCGCACCAACGCCTCCACCAGGTCAGGATTGTCGGAAGGTGCTTGCCCACAGATAGAACAGGAAATACCGCTCTGTCTGGCTTGCTGAATGAGTTGGGCGATCGCAGCCCTCACAGCCGGATGGCGTGCATCAAACGCCGATGCCATCGTACCGTGGTCGCGGTCTGCGCCCAAAAGTAGTTGGGTCAAGTCATTGGTGCCGATCGCAATGCCTTGCACGCCCGCACGAACATAGTCTGGCAGCAAGAACAAAACGGAGGGCACTTCTGCCATCATCCACAGTTGAAACTGCGTTTGCTGCATCAATCCAGCATTTTTTACCCGCTGACGACAGAAGGAAAACTCCTCCACCGTGCGAACAAACGGTAAGAGCAAGTGAAGGTTAGGATATTTGACCTGCACCTTCGCCAGTGCTGCCAGCTCTAAATCAAACAGGGTTGGGTCAAGGTAGTAGCTAAAGGTGCCGTGTAGTCCCAGCGTCGGATTCAACTCTAGAGGAATGGTTTCGCCACCGGGTAAGCCTCTCGCTTCGTGCGATCGCAAATCTAGCGAGCGGTAGAACACCGGGCGAGGCGTTAAAGCAACGACAAACTGTTCCAGACTGTCAGCTAAACGCTCTACCAATGCAGCGCTGCGTCCACTGTTTACCCATTGAAGAGGGTGCTGGTGATCCAGTACTGAGAGTGCTAAGAGTTCGCCTCGCAGGAGACCAATGCCGTCGATCGGAAGGGTGGCGATCGCGTCCAGATGGTCGGGCTGGCTGAGATTCACCATCAGGCGTGTCCCTAACGGTGGGCGATTGCGAATCGTAATCACATCGTTGGCAGGAGTTACAGGCAGAACCGCTAATGGTTGACTGATATCTGCCATCCGGTAAACCTTGCCCTGATCGCCATCCACCAAAATCAATTCGTCTGGCTGAATGCACTGAGTGGCATCAGTGGCAGCAATCACGGCTGGAACACCTAGCTCTCTTGCAATAATCGCGCTGTGCGAGGTCATACTGCCTTGCTCCAACACAAGACCTGCCGCTTGCTTAATCAGGGGGAGGCAGTAGGGTAGCAGCATGTTAGCCACCAGAATGGTTCCTGGTGGCGGTGGCGAGATCGCTGTGTTCTGGTCTGGAATGATGTAAGCTCTCGCGATCGAGCGGCCCTGTGACGCGGCTAAGCCTGTGACCAACAATGCCTGTAACTCAGGTGGGGCGCTTTGCTCGATCTGAACTAGCTCTGCATGTAACAGAGCGGATGGCAACGGCGCAGAAACAGATCTTGGCTCTGCCTGAATCGACCGATCAAGGGTCGCCGCGATCGGGATTGGTGGCTCTTGGTCTATGGGATGAAGACTATGCAGTGCTTCAGATGAAAGCGTCAGGACTTGGGTCAGCCAAAATTGTCGCTGCCCATCCTGCTCTAGAAACTCCTCTGGCTCTAGAGACATCCCCTTTCGTGGAGACAGCGTCCATTCTAAAGTCGACACGTTTCCCACCTCTGCCATCACTCGTTGCACCAATTGCATTAGGGCACTGACTTGCGCGTTGTTGAGGGATAAGTGTTTTTGCTGGCTCTCATCGGGAAAATCAGTCTTGAGCAAGGACAGGGATGAGTCGTGAGGAACCACAAAGGCCGTGTGTTGAACCGCTGCCGCTCCAAGGGTTGGCACTGATTCTAAAGGGTTAAGGCTTGTTGGAGCAGGCGGTGAACTCACCACCAAATCGCTTGGAGCTGTTGTCGGAGCGGGTGGATCGCACGGCTCGATCGCATTAACATGCGGTTTAGCAATAGCGTCCTCTGTAACCTGGTAGACGATCGCCCGATTGCCCAACTGCTGTGTCTGCACATTGCCAGTGGTCGCCTGAACCCGATAAAGGTCGGGTATTACTTCACCCCAAGCGATTGCCATACCCAAACCAGGCGTTGACTGAATCTGCACCGTGTCGTCTAGCCACTGCACCGTCCCAGAGGCCAGCGCCGATCGTAGCGGTTGCACCAACACAGCTAATCGAACCTGCTGTAAATGAATGCCCAGGCGCTGCCAGTAAAATAAGCTTTTTGCCCGAAAAAGCTGTGCCCAAAGACGCTTCAGCCCCTGATCTACATCAGTCGCCGTTGCCTGACAAAACTGAATATCAAACAACGTCGAGCTTCTGCCATCCGCAATCGTGCTGACTTTAGAAGCATGACGGGCACTAGTTTTGATAAATAACGAGGGGCGCAAGATCAGTACAGGCGCATCTAACTTTTGAATCGCTGCCTCCAGGTCAGTTTGCCACTCTAGAGGTAAAGGAGTCCCTTCAATAGACTGCCGCAACTGCTGCGCGATCGCCTGTAGCTGCTGGGGATTGCCAATATCCAACCGAAGCGATGAATGCGGCAAATCGGCAAAGAACGGTTCTGACCAGTTGATAGATTCCAAAAACTGGCGCAGCATACCAGCCGAAACCACAAACCCTGGCACGACAGGAAAGTCCTTTTGCAGCAATTGCCCTAAGTACAGCGCTTTGTTGCCCACTAAAGCCCGATGGTGCGGTTGAATCTGATCGAGCCAGTAAAGATTAGCCACAGTCACAACTCATAGCAAACATCAATAGGAAACACTACAGCAAGTATTGAATTGATCTTAGGGGCTAGGAAGAAATAATGTCACGGACTGGAGTGGAAAGGAGGCAGAAGGAGCGGTCAGCCTCCTCTGGGTATAAACTATGCAGGTTAGTCAGGACACGCCGTTACGGTTAAAGCTCTGATAGATGGAGTTTTGCCTTCTGCCTTCTGCCTCCTGCCTTTTGCTATAGCAGTATCAATAGTTGGGCATACTTGAGCGAGACGCATCATATCCCTATTGACTTCCCTCGTAGGCGCAGGTACCTACTGCGCCTACGAGGGAAGTGCGTATTTCCTCTCTACCCTCCTTTCTGTATGGTTATTTCCCGCTTTACTCATGCAAGGTGCCTCTTGTGATGCATGGCTTTAGCAAGCGAATGTTTGGGGTTTCTGATCTACTATTGCAGGCTCAGTGCCCACTCTGCCAGCGTTTTACTGCAAAGACATTCTGCCCAAATTGTCAGCGTCAAATTCAACAGTGTCGGTTTTCCCATCCTGAGTGGATGCAGCAGGAGCACCTGCCAATCTTTGCCTGGGGCAGATATAGCGGTGCCTTACGACGAACGATCGCCGTGTTCAAATATGAAAATAAGCCCCACCTGGCACGCCCCCTCGGTCATTGGTTAGCCGATGCCTGGTTAAGTCTGCCCGATCGCGCCAGATCATTTACTGTGGTGCCTATTCCCATGCATTCAGAAAAGCGGCAACAGCGCGGCTTCAATCAGGCGGATTTGCTAGCAGAGCACTTTTGTGAGCAAACGCGGCTTCCTCTACAAAAGCTTGGACTGGAGCGATCGCGCGAAACGACAGCACAATTTCAACTATCGGCGGGCGATCGAGAACGAAACCTAGCAGACGCCTTCAGCCTCGGCCCAGCCTTTCGTAAACGCCCTCCTACCAAAGCGGTGCTACTACTCGACGACATCTACACTACAGGCGCAACCGCCCGTTCTGCTGCGCAAACATTACATCGCCACGGCATTCGAGTGCAGGGGCTGATTGTTCTGGCAAGGGCAGAAATGGAGAAATGAGGGGATAGGGGGAGCGAGGGAAGCAGAGAGAGACGGGGAAGCGTTGAGTGTTGAGTTGAAGAGAGGAGTCAGAAGTCAAGAGAGTCTTGAGTGTTGAATCGCCTCCTCACTCCTTAATCCCTTCCACCTTCTGCTCCCTCCGCCTCCCTTGCCTCCCCTGCTTCCTCTACCTCTACCTCCCTACTCCTTAATCAACCCATGCTCCAATGCATAGCGCACTAGCTCTGTGCGGCTGCTGGTACCCGTTTTACTAAAGAGGCGGCTGACGTACTTTTCGACATTGCGGACGCTGGTTTCGAGACGACGAGCGATTTCTTTATTCATCAGACCGTCTACCACGAGGTTAAGAACGCTCTGTTCTCTAGGGGTGAAGTCAATTTGGGTGGTGTTGGGAAGTTGAGCGATCGTGCCTCCCTTCGTCAACAGGCGCTTAATCTCTTCGATTTCCCGAATCACATCATCAATATTGCGCGGTTCGTCTTCACCAGATGCGCGTACAGCATCTCGCTTTTGCAGCAAGTTAGTGACGATCGCCACTAGCTCATCGGGGTCAAACGGTTTGGATAGGTAGGCATCGGCACCAGCGTTGTAGCCCTGAATGCGATCGGCCGTCATGCCTCTAGCGGTGAGAAAGACGACTGGCAGAGTTTTGAACTGCGGCTCTTCACGCAATTGCTTGAGGAACTGGTAGCCATCGACCTGGGGCATCATGATGTCGGTGATGACCAGATCGGGATGCTGTTGCCGCGCGAGTACCAATCCTTCAGCCGCGTTGCTGGCCGCATTCACCGCAAAGCCGCTGTCTTCCAGATAGGCCTGCACGGCTTCCCGCAAACCTGGTTCATCATCCACAAGCAAGAGTTGACCTGGCATGAAGACCCGCGCTCCTATAATCGTTCGCATTCTCCCTATTGTAGCGATCGGTGCTGCGATTCATGACTCCGTTTGTGGAGAAGGGTAGGGAGGCAGAAGGCAAAAGGCTAAGGGTGAAAGGCGCAAGGCTGACTGCTGACCGCTGACTACTGACCCTTAACCACAGGTTTAGTGTCTGGCTTTGAGTTGGGTGTTGGTGTGGCTCCGGGTTTTTTACCGCCGATCGCCGGGGTTGACGTTGGTGGCTTACTGGTGGGAACTAGCGGCCTACTGGTTCCTAAAGGAGACGCGGTTGGCTTTTTCTGCGGTTTTTTTTGTACGGTGGAGCTGCTGGGCTGCTGGGCACCCTGCACTTTGAAGGATTGAATGCTTTGTTCAAACATGGCGAGTCGCTGCGAGTAGTCACCCGCTCTGGTTGAGTAGGCGACTGTCCAAAGGGTTCTTCCCTGCTTAATGACGTAAATCAACTGTCGCAAAGCATCCAGTTGAGACGCGTTGGCTTTTACGTTGGCTTCTGTCACCAAGCGTCCGGCTGGATATTGCCCGACTTGCACCGTTTTGCGTTCGATCGTCCGCAGGGGGGTAGGCAAAGACTGCATGGCAGCATCAATATACGCCTCCACTGTCACGGTTTCGGGCACGTTAACCGCACTGACGACTACATTTGTCACCCCACCTGTGCGATCGGGCTTAGGATCTACGGCGATCAGCAGAAACGTGCTGGGGTTTTGCTCGACCAGGCTAGCAATCTTCTCATAGTCTGATCCGAGCGATCGAATCCCTTTAATGAGTGTTTGCAGCCCGGTGGTGTTAGGGCTACCACCGCGATAATTTTCGGGTAGCGCTAGCTCAATGCCAGGAGCCTTGAAGGTTTGCCACTTTTCAACCAGTGCGCTTGCTCCAGAGGGATTAAGGCGCGATCGAGCACCGGATGTTCCCGTCAAAGCATCTGCCCCCGATGGCTTCGCCTGCGTTGCACCATTTGCTGCTGGCGCTTTCTGTAGCTTGGTCTCTAGTTTGGGGGTTGCCGCCTGGCTGCAAACTGCCCCAAAACTCAGAAGGATAAAGCCGATACAAATCAATGTTTTTTGCATAAAGTGTGTTGAACAGGAAATTTATGATTCTAAGCAAGCTGTCAATGTGTTAGCGCTGACCGCTGACCGCTGATGACTGCTGATAGCTTTTCATCTCAAAACTCAAAACTTCTACACTGACCGCTGATCGCTGCCATCATCCCCCATCCTGACAGTAAATCCTTATGGCAGAATGAACTGGATACTACAAGCAACGTCCCCTCATTACTATGGCTACCAAGTTTGTATTTGTGACGGGTGGTGTGGTCTCCAGCATCGGCAAGGGGATCGTAGCCGCTAGTTTAGGGCGGTTGCTCAAATCGCGTCAGTATTCCGTCTCGATCTTAAAGCTCGATCCCTACATTAACGTTGATCCTGGAACGATGAGTCCCTTTCAACACGGAGAAGTGTTTGTCACAGAAGACGGCGCAGAAACAGACCTGGACTTGGGGCACTACGAGCGCTTTACTGACACATCCATGTCGCGGCTGAATAGCGTCACTACTGGCTCAATTTATCAAGCAGTGCTAAACAAAGAGCGTCGCGGCGATTACGATGGCGGCACTGTACAGGTTATTCCTCATATTACGAATGAGATCAAAGAGCGGGTACACCGGGTGGCAAAAAACACCAGTCCCGATGTTGTCATTACTGAAATTGGGGGCACCGTGGGCGATATTGAGTCGCTGCCCTTTTTAGAGGCCATTCGTCAGTTTCGGAAAGATGTTGGTCGGCAGAATGTCCTGTATATGCATGTGACGCTGGTGCCGTGGATTCCCGCCGCAGGCGAAATGAAAACCAAGCCCACTCAGCACTCGGTGAAGGAATTGCGATCGATCGGCATCCAGCCGGATATTCTCGTTTGCCGGAGCGATCGCCCCTTGCCACCAGGACTCAAAGAAAAAATGTCGGGCTTTTGCGATGTGCCTGTGGAGTGTGTGGTGACATCTCAAGATGCAAGAAGCATCTACGAAGTGCCGCTAAATCTTGAACGGGAAGGTCTGGCACACCAGGCGCTAGAGCTATTGCAACTGGAACAACGCCAGCCTAATTTATCCCAATGGGCTACATTGGTCGATCGCCTCTACAGCCCCAAGCGATCAGTAGAAATTGCGATCGTGGGTAAATATGTGCGCCTGAGCGATGCCTATCTTTCCGTGATGGAAGCCCTTCGCCATGCCGCGATCGCCCTGGATGCCGATCTCCAGATTCGCTGGGTAAACGCTGAAGACCTTCAAGAACAGGGTGCTGCCTACCATCTGGATGGTGTGCATGGGGTCATTGTGCCCGGTGGCTTTGGCATTCGCGGGATTGATGGCAAAATTGCGGCGATCGAGCACGCCCGCACCCATCAAATTCCGTACCTTGGTCTCTGTTTGGGCATGCAATGCTCTGTGATTGAATGGGCACGTCATATTGCCAAGTTGCCTGACGCTCACAGCGCCGAATTTTTCCCCGAAGCCAGCAACCCCGTCATTAACCTTTTGCCCGAACAGCAGGATGTGGTCGATTTAGGGGGCACTATGCGTTTAGGGCTATATCCCTGCCGCCTTGCACCCAATACCCTCGCCTTTAGCCTCTATCAGGAAGAGGTTATTTACGAGCGGCATCGGCATCGCTATGAGTTCAACAACGCCTACCGCAGCCAATTTACCGATACAGGCTATGTGGTCAGCGGCACCTCGCCCGATGGTCGTCTGGTCGAAATTGTCGAATTGCCCAATCATCCTTTCTTCATTGCCACTCAATTCCATCCTGAATTTCAATCGCGTCCCAGTGCCCCCCATCCTCTGTTTAAGGGGTTTATCCAGGCAGCGCTTACGCTCTCACCGACCAGCTACACGGATGGTAACATCTCCAATGAGCCAGCCGTCATGCCAGAGTCACTAAATATGGTGCTGAATTAGGGCGATCGCGCCCCTTTGCCGTCTGTCAAACCGCCGCTTCTACCATGCCGTTTACTGACAACCAGGTAAATGATGGAAGGTATAACGGGTGCTAGCGCCACACCCAGAGGGGTGATAAGGTTACGCTAGTCTTGAGTCTCTAGAGAACGCGTGGCTTACTGGATCAAACTTCAATACGAGCGTAATACCTATGTGATCGACCTGGATCGAGTCACAGCGTTTTGTTATGTGCCAAATGCGCGCGTATCGTTTGCACTCTTGGACGGTAACACCACGATCGTCGTCACGCAGCAAAGCGATCCTGATACGTATCAAATGATTCTGGACTATGTGGAAAAGCGCACAGGATTTGGGTTGCCGTAGGGGAATGGGGGAGAGGGAAGTAGAGAAGGTAGAGGGGGCAGGGGAAGCAGGGGGAAAGTTTTTAAGTTCACTGAATCATTGCCTTTAGCCTTTAGCCTGCTGACTCCTAACTTCAATCTATGCCTCATCAGGCATCACCTGATCTCCTACGCGTAGGACTTTGCCTGCTTGCGATGACAGAGTACGGGTATTTACGGCCAATCGAAAGAAGTGGTTGAAGCGGGATGTCACTACCCAGGCTGGCAGGGTTTCTTTGCGTTTTGTGGTGAAGGTTTTTTGAAACTGGGGGAGGCTTTCACCCGTCATGGCATCACGAGTGACGACCACGCAACGCTGGCAAGGATTCACGCCTGCAAACTGCACTGCACCGATGTGAAATGGGATGGTGCGATCGTGTTCCCCAAACAAACTATCTTCC
Organism: Stenomitos rutilans HA7619-LM2; assembly: GCA_019358945.1. Classification (GTDB taxonomy): domain Bacteria; phylum Cyanobacteriota; class Cyanobacteriia; order Leptolyngbyales; family Leptolyngbyaceae; genus Stenomitos; species Stenomitos rutilans. Next base: position 28,126 of record JAHHIE010000023.1, read on the forward strand.
CAGAACGGTTCGACACCTGAAATTTCCAGGTTCGAGCGAAAGCGGCGGCGTGTTTCTTCCAGGCTCAATAAGAACCAGTCTGCGATCGCTTGCAGGGTTTCCGTACTGATCACGGTAGGCCCCGGAGATTCTGTGTCATCAGGAAAGCCAACCTGGGTGTCTTGAATCAACCTGACGGCAAAGCCAAAGTAATCGCTGAGCCATGTTTCTAGCGCCGATCGATCGTCGTCCAGGTGAAAAGTCTTTGCTTGAACCTGATCCTGCGTGTGAAGACGAACTGTCCAGGTGCTCAGATCAATCTGAGAGCGAATGCCGTGGACGGCTGCCGTCCGTTTTCCATTGACAAACTTGCCCTGCATATCGACGATCGCAAACTCGCGATCGTGCTGCAACGCGCCACTCTCCAGGACAGTAGTTTGCGTCACCGTGACCCCATCCAAAGATTTAATTGGAAAAATTGCAATTTGGGTTAACGCAGGCATAGGGTTACAACTCAAATTGCTATAACTATACGTGGTATGGGTTGCTGGGCAATGGATAATGGCTCGACTGCGGTGGAAACACGTATTACACTCCCTGGGACTGGAGTTTTGGCTGCTGCTGCCATTACTAGGGCTGGGCTTTTGGTTTACGAGTGGGGCGTTAACAGACCGGGTACTACACCGATCAAATGAGACAACTCTGTATATTGAGGGTGTTCGCAAATCAAGTAAGCAACCACCACGCACTATACAATCCATTATCATCGTCACGCACCCACAGCAGAGAACGTCAACCGTCATGGTCAAGACAGTCAACTCAGCCCTCACCACCTTGTTATTTGAGTTTCCTACGACTGAACGAGATCACATCGAAGCAGCCATTAGCCATGAGTTGGGTCTGCCGCGCGATCGCGTTCAAGCGCTGGTGCAATATCAGTCTGAGCATAGGCAGAAGGAGTAGGAAGGCAGAAGGCAGGAGGCAGAGGGCAGAAGGGGCAGGGGGCAGCTTTTTTCTAACAACCAACAACTCCTTTTGCCTTTTTGCCTTCATCCCTCACAGCACTCTCAACGTACTGGCAATACTGCTAATTGCTGCCATTGCCCGAATCTCTTCCAGAGCAGTGCGGAAGTTGCCTTCACGAACATGATGGGTGACGACGACGATTTCTGCCAGGTTATCGCGTAAGCCTGTTTGCACGATCGATTCCAGGCTGACATTATGGTTGCCAAAGCAGGTGCCTAGTTTGCCAATCACACCGGGAGAGTCTTGGGTAAGAAAGCGAGCATAAAAGCGGGTTACAAGTGCCTCAATGGGGACGATCGTGCAGTAATGCTGGTGCGAACACGCCAGCAAGGGGTCAAGTAAGGGCGTGCTATTCTGCTTCAGTGCGGCACCCCGCTCTACCTTCAAAATCGCAGCAATGTTCAGAATGTCCGCCACGATCGCGCTGGCAGTTGGCCCCGCACCCGCACCAGGGCCAAAAAACATGACCTGGCCGATCGGGTCGCCCTCAATGAGAATGGCATTGTACACATCATTCACACTCGCAAGCGGATGGCTTTTGGGCACCAGCGTTGGGTGAACTCTGACCTGTAGCTGCTCTGGAGACTCTGCAAGCAACTCGGCTTCTCGTTTAGCAACCGCTAGCAGCTTAATGACAAAGCCCAACTTATCCGCATAGGCAATATCTGCGGCGCTGACCTGCCGAATGCCCTCGCAGTAAACTTCAGGCAGCTTAATTCGCCCACCAAACGCAAGTGAGGCGAGAATGGCGATTTTATCTGCCGCATCCAGACCATCTACATCGGCAGTGGGGTCAGCCTCGGCATAGCCTAACCGCTGTGCATCCGCCAGGATATCCACAAAATCGCCGCCCTCGTTCTGCATCCGCGTCAGGATGTAGTTTGTAGTGCCATTGATAATGCCTGTGACAGTTTGAATGCGGTTAGCACAAAGGGATTGCTTTAACGGCTCAATGACCGGAATGCCACCTCCCACGGCAGCCTCTAACAACACATAGACCCCAGCTTCTTCAGCAGCCGTAAAGATTTCGGCTCCGTACCGCGCGATCGCCGCCTTGTTTGCCGTCACGACATGCTTTCCATGCGCAATGGCTTTGAGAATGAGCGATCGAGCGGGTTCTAAGCCACCAATAACCTCAACCACAATATCCACGTCTGGATCGGTGACGATCGACTCTAAATCAGTGGTGATCAAGCGGGGTGGAATATCAACAGACCGAGGCTTGTCGGGCGATCGTACTCCTACCCGATAAAGCTCTAACTCCTGTACTAACGGATGCCGCTGGTCTGGGTTCTGCAAAATTTGCACCGTTCCTGTGCCCACGGTTCCCAGACCCAACAGACCAATTTTGAATGCCACAGTCTCAACCTGCCATGCAAGAGTTCCTCCAACATTGTAGGAGGGGATGGGGAACAGAGGAAGCAGGGGAAGCGGAGGGGGCAAAGGAAGCGGAAGGAGCAGGGGAAGCAGAGGGAGAGAAGATGAGGGATGAAAGTTTTGAGGTTGGAGTTCATTCTGACTTCTGACTTCTGGCTTCTGAATTCCTCTTCTACCTTCTGCCCCTGCCCTCTGCCTTTGGCCCCTACAAAATCGTCGCAATTTCCTTTAAATACACACGGCTGAATGGCTCGTTTTCACCCAGTTTGTACTGTTCCATCAGCCCATTTTGCTGCACTGAAACGGTGTCTTTTTGCCGGATGACAACGGTAGAATCGTCAAACACATCACGAGCAAGCATCATTTCGGTTTCGGTTGGATCATCCAGCACCACGACATTGCTGCCGTAGTAGAACATGCCGTCTCGATCGAGCACGTCTTCTCGATACTCTGCGACCAGCAGGTCGAGTTTGGGATTGCGCATCAGGTTTTGCAGATTGGTGTTGTAATCAGAGTGCAAGCTCTTCTCAGAGCGATTGACAAACACCCCATCGCGGCATACAGCGCCGATCGCCCAGTGAGGATGCTGGAGCAAAATATGATCCACAATTTCTTGCAGATCTGACACCGAGACGTGATTGAACGTGATGATGGGAATCCGCGCTGCTGTGCCCGTTTCAAAGAATGTCTTCAGAATATGAGCAGGCACATCAACACTCTCGCCCACTGCGGGCTTCAGGTGCATGTTGATGCCGGGGGCCGCGTTGATTTCAATAATGCCAAAGTTGCCCTCTTTCCACGATTCAGCGAGGTCAAGTGAAATGACATCAATACCCAGGCAGGTAAGGCGGAAATGCTGGGCAATATCCTGCGCCAGAATGACATTATCGGGGTGAATTTGTCGCGTGGCATCGATGCTTAAGCCACCTGCCGAAAGGTTGGCAACTTTACGCAGGTAAATGGTGCGATCGACCTCCAGCATACTGTCTAGAGTCAACCCCTGTTCATCCAGGTAGCGTTCCATCGCTGCATCCGACTGAATTTTGCCGAGCGGTGAGGTTGGGGTATCCACACGAGCAGGCGTGCGGTTTTCACGATCGATCAACTCACGAATGGTAGACTTGCCATCCCCTATAACTGAGGCAGGACGGCGTTCGGTTGCGGCAACAAAGCGTCCATTCACGCACAAAAGGCGGTAGTCTTTGCCCGCAATGCTTTGTTCGACGATGATGCGAATGGACTGTTCGTCGGGTACAGCTTCTACCGCGCGATCGAACGCCAGTTCCAGATCATCAGCATCTTTAACATCCGCCGTTACCCCAATACCCTTATGACCTACAACGGGCTTCACCGCTACAGGATAGCCAATTTGTTTAGCGGCTGCTAACGCTTCATTCGCCGTGTAGACAATGCTGCCTCTGGGTACGGGAAAGCCGAGCGTATGGAGAAACTCCTTGCAATCATCCTTGCCCGTTGTGAAATCTGAATCGATATGGCTGTCGTGGTCAAACGTGGTGGCGATGCCTCGAACCTGCTTTCTGCCATAGCCATACTGCATCAACCGTTCATCCCACAGGTAGAAGCTGGGAATCTCCAGTTCATACGCCGTTTTGAGGAGTGCATACACGGTGGGGCCACCATAGACCGAATCACGAAAGAAGCCTTGCAACACTTCAATCTGGTCTTCGATCCAAAAGCGTCGATCGCGCGTAATCGCCTCAAACCAATCCCACACGCAGTAAACGATTGCGCGGCTGGTGCGTCCATGCAGCGACTGCACAGCTACTCTATCCCGTCCTTTCTCTTCTCTGACGCTCCACTGGGTGAGATGCAAGTCCATTTCAAGCTTGCTCACTTCGGCTACAGTGCGGGCGAACAATTGCGCGTAGGAGTCGTAGGTTTCATCAAGCAGGTGAGGATAGCGATCGCTAATGACGGTCAAGTATGTGTCTAGCGATCGCGGCGGGTTTTCCTTAACCAATGCGAAGTCAAACGCAGCAGCGGCTGTCCCCAGGTAAGGGTTTGGCCCTGCGTAGTGCCTGAGATTAAAGATATCAAACGCATCAGTTGTCCTTGCGTTGACTCGGACAATATCTATGCCTTGATCTACCACCATATGAAGCCCTTTTTCGACGCCTTATTGAGACTAGCTGGTTGCAGCGACAGCTTTCCTCTACCGAAGGGTACGCTTTACCTAGAGAATGGTTGTGAAATCGGCCTCTATCCTGTGAAATACCCCTTTTGACGGGTGAAAAAACGGGTCATTGTCGCTAAAAATACATATCACCTTGTCAAGAGGTCATCACCTTACGAACAAGAAATTTATGAACATATCCTTTAAAAACAAACCATCCACTCATGTGCCAACTGGTCATCCTGAGGATGGCCAGCTTCGGGGCGAAGTCCACAAGTTAGCAGACGCGGCTTTTCACCGTCATCTCATCTCAGGACATGGAGATAGTGAATATCCTGACGAATACCAGATCGTGCATCAAGGCAAGCCAAAGCATTTTCCGCTGAGCCGTGCCCGTGCCTTTTTAGCAAAACTCATGCAGCGATCGACATCATAAGTCCGCCCAATTTTGGCAGCGATGAGCAGCGAAGGTTACAGCGTTGCTCATCGTTTGCTTAGCTTAACTATCTTTGACGCAGAGTAGCCGATCAACCTGGAGCCACTTGGAAAGCTGAGTCTTTCCAAACGCTGCTATGCGATGTCAGTTTGGCCTTTGTATGCTGCCGTAAGGGTTGTCTAAGTTGAATTAACAATTTTGTTTGCTCAAATTTTTTGTATCAAAATCTACCGAATGACGGTGACGAAGCCCGCGATCGCCGTGTTCTACTAAGAAATTCACTAGTTAGAGCTTGGAGACAGTATGACAGTACAGGATGCTGAAGGAACCGTTGTAGCGGCATCGCCAGACGATACAGCAGAGCTACAGGAGAGCGTTGCCCTTCCAGAAACCCACGGGCAACTGGTGATTATTGGTGGTGCAGAGGATAAAGAAGGAGATTGCACAATTCTGCGGGAGTTTGTGCGTCGCGCAGGCGGGCTACAGGCTCGCATTGTGGTGATGACAGTAGCAACGGGGCTTCCAGGCGAAGTCGGCGAAACATACCTGAACGTTTTTGAACGGTTGGGCGTTGAATCGGTGCAGGTGGTAGATACAGCAAGACGCGAAGATGCGAGTGACCCAAGAGCGCTGGAGCTAACCCAGGATGCCACAGGGGTGTTTTTCACGGGTGGCAACCAGGCTCGTATTACCGAATGCATGAAAGACACTGAACTCGATGCCTTGCTGCACAAGCGCTTTGCCGAAGGTATTGTTGTTGCGGGTACTAGTGCGGGAGCTGCCATGATGCCCGACATGATGATTGTAGAAGGCGAATCGGAAACGAATCCCCGCATGGAAGTGGTGCGAATGGATCAGGGAATGGGCTTTTTGCCCGGTGTGGTAATTGACCAGCACTTTGCTCAGCGGGGACGGTTAGGCCGCTTGTTGTCTGCGATCGCCCAACAGCCCGTCAACCTCGGCTTTGGCATTGATGAAAACACGGCGATCGCCATCAACGGTAAAGAGCTAGAAGTCATTGGTGAAGGCGCAATTACAGTAGTCGATGTGGCAAACATCACTCATAACAATGTGGAAGAGTTGCTGCGAGACGAACCACTCGCACTGTGCAATGCGACACTGCACATTTTGCCCCACGGGTACAAGTTTGACCTGGAGAAGCGATCGCCCATCGATCGAAGATGATACGGCAGAAGAAGGCAGGAGGTAATACCAGTTTTGAGTTTTGAGTTTTGAGCTACAGAAGCTCTGTTCCATCACTCTTTGAGGTTCTTGATCTGTAGCTCGATGAGAGGGAAACGGTATAAAGCCTTATATCAATACTTTTGCTCGTTGCAGCGTGGTGTAACCAGCAGGCTTTTCTTGAACCAGCCGTAACTCAACGTGGGACGGGCACCTGATTCAGGAGGGTTGTAATGACTGCATCTACCTGAAGTCCATCTAACTGTGCTTCGGGACGAAGGATGAAGCGGTGGCGCAAAGTGGGTGGGGCGATCGCTTTAATATCATCGGGCGTGACAAAATCGCGTCCGTTAAGCCATGCATTAGCCTTACTTGCCTGAAGCCATGCCACCGCCGATCGTGGTGATGCGCCTAACGCCAAGTCAGGATGCTGACGCGATCGCTGCACCAGGGCCAGCAAATAATCGATTAACGGTTCGGTGATGGTTATCGATCGCACAGCCTGACGGGCAGCCAGAATTTGTTCAACCGATAGGAGAGGCTTAAGCTTTGCCAGATCGAGCCGTTTGGTTTGCTGCCCTTTGTGGCTGTTGAGCAGCATCTGCTTCTCGGCTTTGGGGTCAGGATAATCCACCATGAGCTTGAACAGGAAGCGATCGAGCTGTGCTTCTGGTAGAGGATAGGTGCCCTCAAACTCTAATGAGTTCTGCGTTGCAATCACCCAGAACAAGTCTGGCAGTGCCAAACTTTGCCCGTCTAGAGTGACCTGCTGTTCTTCCATCGCCTCCAGCAGGGCAGCCTGCGTTTTAGGCGGGGTGCGGTTCACCTCGTCAGCCAGCAACACCTGGGTAAAAACGGGGCCTTTCTTCAACGTAAAGCTCCGCGTATTCAGGTCGAAAATATTCGTACCCAGAATATCGGAAGGCAAAATGTCGGGCGTTAGCTGAATGCGGCGGAACTCTGCCTGCACCAGTTGCGCTAATACCTTCACCAGCAGCGTTTTGCCCGTCCCCGGCACGCCCTCCAAAATGACGTGTCCGCCTGCTAACAGCGCTACCATAAACTGCTGTACCAGGGCAGATTGTCCGACAATTACTTGGCTCAAGGCTTGAGAGAGGCGATCGAAGGCGATATTGAGTTCGGACATAGGGAGAAGGAGAGAGGAGAGAGGGGTAAGGAGTGAAAAGGCAGAGAGTAGAAGCTTAAGGAAGCAGGGGAAGCGGTGGCGGGGGAGGCAGGGGAAGTAAGGGAGCGATCTTCTGAATAGGACTTACGCAAAAGCGGTCATCTTTCGTCCCCTAGCTCCCAATTTTGAGAGAATCGAGCCAATTAAAGCCCCAGAGTAGGGGTTTGGGGTTAAATGCGTATCCTACTGAACTCAAAACTTTTTATCCTTCATCCTTTACCCTTTCTTGTTCCAACTCAAAACTTCATTTCCCTAGCTGTCGTCTTACAGTCTGGAGCGCATCCAACCACCTTAACAATTCTGCTTCGGAAGCACGGCGAGGGCGTTTAATAGGGTTCAAGGCGGCTTCTAGCATCGTCGGTGATTGTTTAGTTTGGGCTGTCCAGGCATCGAATAGCGTTGTGAGAGGGAGCGGTTCTGCGCCCAGACCAAGTGCCTTCTGCACGTCAAGCTGCTCGGCTTTGCAGACCGTGTTGACGACGAATTGGCTGCTTTCAGCTTTACGCAAAACGGCTGCTAGCGCTTGGATATAGGCTTCGCTGTTGTCAACTGATGGAGCGGGAAGGGCGATCGCAGGCCCCAATCGCTGATTTTGCCCCCAGATTAACACCAGGAGAATCACGGCTGCTTGAATTGCCACCAGAAGCAATGGCGTTTTAGCCAGATAACCGATGAGGGTACCAGAGGTTTCTTGCTGGATGATCTCTGCATCTTTGTATCCGTGCGAATATTCATCAACCCAAATGGGTAGCCCTGGCTCGGTGACGAGCTTTGCCAGAAACTCAAAGTTTCCCGGCTCATCTTGATACGCATTAGCCGCTAAGTGTGGCGTAGCGGCACGAATTACACGAGCCTTCCCGTTCTGATGCTGCCAGACGATCGCGCCAAAGGTATCGGACAGCAGTGGCTCGGGTTTGTCCTGCTTGTCATCCGGCTTAGCCACATCGCGACGACTTGTTTGGATGCGAACGTTACCCACAGGGCTGGCGATCGTACTTTCAAAAGGAGCCTGCGTGCTTAATGCTTTAGCACCAAGCTGCACCAAAACGTTCCCTTTTTCGAGCCAGTCTGAGGGAGCTGCCGAGAGGGGCGCTGCACCGTTGCTGACCTGCAACAGCATGATCGGTGAGATTGGGGCAGATGTGGCGGTAGAAGCAGAGACGGCTGTAACATTGAGCCCAATGGGTTGCTCTACGTCTGGACTGAAGGTTTCGATCGCAGGCGTTTGAGGTTCGTTTGGCTCATATAGTGACCTCAACGGCTTCTGCCAGCGATGAATAGTCACACCTCTAGACTCCATAAAGGCATACCAGGCTCCATACCCATCGGGCGATCGACCATACGTTGAGCCACTTCGTAGTTGATTGCCTCTCGGTGCGGCGAAGAGGCTAATGACCACCAAGGTAACAAGGGCAATCGCCAGTATCCAGATTTGTCGCTTGGAAAGGGACATGAGTGAAGAAGGCAGAGGGTAGAAGGGAGAAAGGTTACTGGCTCTATGTAGAAGCAGGTGTTAACAACTTTAGAGGAAGTTAAACGCTAGAGAATGGTTTACTGGGGTACTATCGGTTGTGAATGCTCAAAGCTCGAAGCGCCAAGCTTTTACCGCAACGACGCACAAGCTATCTAAATCTCCCCTGGCTTCCCACGCTCCCGCTGCTCCCCATCCCTTGCTTCAATGGCTCGATACGCTTGCTGGCAGCGATCGAACTCGGCGGCGGAAATATCAGCGTTGCTAAAACAGAGTTGTTCATGGGTGCGGATGAGGCGTTGATAGGGAGCGGAGAGAGGCAGCGTTTGCACAATGCGTAGATATTCGCCGTCTGTCCGGCTGAGTTCATGGGGGACGGGTTCAGTGTCGTTTAGGTGCTGAAGGGCTGCCCTATAGAGGGCGCGGCAGGCTTCGCGATAGTTTCCCTGCTGGGCAAACGTGCGCGATCGCTGAAGCCATGCAGCTACAGTGAAGGGACGATCGACCTGAGTCTGGCGATCGGACTGTCCCTGTTGGGCGATCGTGAGCGCAGTCAGGTAAGGACGTGCAAGCTGATAAATCTGCCAGATTGCCCAGCTTACAAGGCCACCGATGACAATCCAAAACAGCAGCCGAAGCAACCAATCTGGCAAGGACCAGTTAGGCAACCCGGCTCGATCGTTTGGAGCAAACAGCCGTTCCAGCCATTCGCTCAAACGCTGCTGTAACAAATGAAGCTGCCACTCGACACTCGTTTTCTCAAAAGAACCAGCCACTGTTTATCCCTCGTAGAAGTTTTGAGTAGCGCTTTGCGCCGCTACGCTAGAGAGTTCTGAGTTTTGAGTTGAAGAGCTACCAGCTATTAGCGGTCAGCGGTCTTCTAACAACCAGCAACTAAAAACCCTAGCGAAGCCATGCCGAAGGCTTTACAACTTCTTTTGCCTTCTCCCTTCTCTCTTCCCCCCCTAATCCACCTCCTCTGGTTCTGGCGGTGGCACCAGAATCACCCGCACACGCTGACTATCTTCAAGCACTGTGAGGTGAACATCATCAATTTGCAACGTGTCACCAGCTTCAGGAGGGCGCTGCAACTCTTCCAAAAACAATCCCGCTAAAGTAGCTGCTTCGTCACGGGGCAACTGCACATCCAGTTCGTTGTTAACAGTAGCAATGCTGGCACGAATTTTGAAAATGCCTTCATGGGCGCTAATTTGGCGGAACTCCCGTTCTTCTTCTGCATCATACTCGTCACGGATTTCGCCAACGATTTCCTCCAGCACGTCTTCGAGGGTGACTAGCCCTGCGGTGCCGCCAAACTCATCGCGTACCACAACCAGATGCAGGCGATTCTTCTTCATTTCTGTCAGCAGGTCGGTTGCTGACTTCGTTTCAGGAATGTAATGAACGGGGCGCAACAGTTCGCGAATGCCAGGTGGGTGCTCCAGCGTCGCTGGCAACGGGCGAATCAGGTCCTTGACGTGCAAAATGCCCACGATATTGTCTAAATCGTCATCACAGACAGGTAGGCGAGTATGGGCATTCTCAGACACAATCTGGCAGGCTTCCTGCAAGGATGTGGTGCTTTTAAGGTACTGAATTTGCACCCTTGGCACCATGATGGCTCGTGCGGTAATGTGACTGAGTTCAACGGCACCTCGAATAATGCGGCGCTCTTGTTCGCCGACCGTACTACCTGCCAGTCCAGCATCGACCATCGCCTTGATTTCTTCTGTACTAACAGCCCCTTCTTCCTCAGACTCAGGATTGCCTGTTAGCTCCAAAATCAAATTGGTCGAAAGGCTGATTAGCTTGACGATCGGAGCCGTCAATTTTTGCAGAAAGCGCAATGGGCGGATACAGAAGAGTGCGAACTCCTCTGCATGGCGAATGGCTAGCTTTTTGGGGACAAGCTCACCAAAGATGAGGCTGACAAGAGCAATCACAACGGTGACGCTGACAAGCGAAATCTTTTCGGCCAGATCACGGGCCATAAACGGAACAAGCACCTGAGACAGAGGCGTTGCCAGGTTCTCAGCCGCAAAAGCACCATTGAGAAAGCCTGTCAGCGTAATGACGAGTTGAATCGTTGCCAGAAAGCGCGTACTGTCTTCGGTGGTTGCAAGCACCATACGGGCGCGACGATTACCCTGATCTGCTAGCAACTGCAAACGGACATCACTGGAGGACACAAGCGCGATTTCTGCTGCCGCAAAGAAGGCATTGATGGCAATCAGAGCAATGTTGATTCCAAGCAGTAGAGGAATATTGGTGGCGGTGTTCATGTGTCGGGTTGGCGATCCGATGGTCATCCACGAGACGCATCAAGTTATCTAGCCAATAAATAATTTAGAGGACTCTCCAAAGTTTAGCGTCTATCCTGTGACCTTTCTCATGCGATCGTCATTGAGGGTGCAGAAGCCCCGGTAGACTCACCACTGTTTAACAGAGGATTAGATTTAGCAGGGGATTAGATTGACTGACAGAAAATGAGACACGATTAATCTTCAAGTAGCTTTATAATACATCTGTATTGATTTGGAGAAAAAGATGCAGCAACGACTCAGCCTTGTGACGCTAGGAGTACAAGATTTGCCGCGATCACTCCAGTTTTACCGCGACGGGCTGGGTTGGAAGCCGTCGAGTGCGAGCCAGGAAGAGATCGCATTTTTCCAACTGGGTGGGGTCGTGCTGTCGCTGTATTCACGTACAAGTTTGGCAGAGGACGCAACGGTTGAGCCTGTGGGAACTGGCTTCTCAGGGATCACGTTGGCCTACAACACCAAACGGAAAGAAGAAGTGGATGAGGTGCTCCAACTCGTTGAGCAGTTGGGCGAACGGATCGTAAAACCAGCACAAGATGTCTTTTGGGGTGGCTATAGCGGCTATTTTGCCGATCCGGATGGGCACCTCTGGGAAGTCGCTTGGAATCCCTTTTGGGCGTTTGACGATGCTGATCAGGTGATTCTGCCTTCGTGACGAGCGTTGCCCTCATTGACTTACCCGTCTGGCGATCGCGGTCAGTGCTTTCAACCCGCGCAGGGAGCCACGAATGAGACGGATCGCGGCGATCGGCTGTCGCATCATGCCCCACGCAAGCGGTAATGCGTGCAGAGTGCCATCAGAGCCGATGGCCTGCGCCAGATCGGGTAGATCGTGCTGTGCGTTATCGCTAACTACTCGCAGCATGGCAACGCTTGCGCCTGCTTGATGCAACACGTCGAGCGCAGCAAACCCTTCCATATCAACTACGGTTGCCGAGTACTGTTGGGCAAGCTGGTGCTTTTCCTGAGCATATGAGACAAGGCGATCGCTCGTCAGTGCGCTGACTACAGCCGCCGTCGGTATTTTTTGCTGTAGCCATGCCAGCAACGCCGCATCACAGGGTAGGGCACCACCCGGTTTAGTGCGGTTAATACAGTCCCGATAAAGCACCACGTCAGCGATCGCGTGCTGTGGCCCAAGGCTACCGCAGAGTCCCATGATTAATAGCTTCTTACCTGCGATCGTGTTTGTCTGCTGCCAGGTTTTGAGATAGCGGCTGAGGGGTGCTGGCCCAACGGGAATAGGGATTACAGTAGGAAGCTGGGTACGTCCCACGCCCCGACGCACAGCTTGATATTCTGCTCCTTGCGGGACGAGAATGGTGTCAATCACAGGTCTGGCGTTCCAATTTGATGGGTGAATGTTGGTTTGGGTTAGCTTTTAGCGGTCAGCTTTCAGCTTTCAGTTTTACGGCATGAAACAATCATTTCAAAACGCTGTAGGATTAGTCCTGACTTGTGATGATGCTGTTGCTGACCTGTGATGATGCTATGCAGTCCTAAAAGCATTCGTGAAAAGCATGCTGTGTTCAACCCAAGTAGCGTCAGCGGTCAGCGGTCAGCCTAGAATTTAAAGCTGAAAGCTGAAAGCTATCCAGCATCATGTTCACAAATCAAATAGGATCGCCATATGTGTGTGAGATCGATACTGACATATCAGGGCTATTGATATGACCCGGTTGCGTAACCAAAAGACTGCAATGGTCTCCTTCTCTGTTTTGCTGGTAGCTACGATCGGAGGCGTCACTGCCAGACCGCTCATTGCGGCATGGCTCGTTAACCCCGTGCTGGCTCCGGTGTTAGGTGCCAGTGCTTTTCCGCTACCGACCAGTGTACCTGTAGGCACCGTCATTCGGATTGGTGGCTCCAGCGGGATGGAGACGATTAATCAAGTGCTGAAGCGGCGCTTTGAGCAGCAATTTGTTGGCACAGATGTTGTACTGAATACGCAGGGAACAGGGCCAGCGATTAAAGACGTGCTGGATGGCAATGCTGATCTGGCAGCCATTGGTCGATCGCTCACAGAGCAGGAAAAAGCGCAGGGACTCGTCCCCGTGCCCGTGTCACGGCATAAAATTGCGATCATTGTGGGGACGCAGAACCCGTTTAAGGGTGATTTGACGTTTGAGCAATTTGCCAAAATTTTTCGGGGTGAAATTAAGGATTGGTCGCAACTGGGCGGTGCTCGCGGTGCCATTCGGTTTATCGATCGCCCAGACAGTAGCGACACGCGCCAAGCCTTTCGCAACTACCCCGTGTTTAAGCAAGCCCGCTTTGTTACAGGAAAAACGGCGCGGCAGGTAGCTCAAGACAGCACCAGCCAGGTAATACAGGCGCTAGGCACCGATGGTATTGGGTATGCGATCGCCGATCAGCTTGAAGGGCGGGGCGATGTGCGCGTGCTCACCATGCACAAAACCTTACCGAGTAACCCCAAGTATCCGTTTTCTCAGCCACTCATCTACGTTTACAAAGGCCCCCAGCCCAATCCATCGGCACAGGCATTTCTGGGCTTCGCGTCTGCCCCTACCAGCCGCAAAACTATTGAGACCGCTCGGAAAGAGTCAACCGCTCTCCTAGCCGCTAATCCTGAAGTTGCGTCCCCAACGCCCAAAGTCTCAGTTCCCAGTGCTCCAGCCCCAAAGCCCAGTGCCACTGCGGTACCCCAGGCCGCTTCTCCCGCGCCTTCTAACGCACCAGAGACGTCACTAGTCAGCGCAAGGCCCTGGTGGTGGTTGCTGGCACTACCGCTTTTGGGAGGACTGTTCTGGTGGCTGCTGAAAGACCGTGAGGGGCAGTTTGAGCCAGAAGAACCGCTGCCTGAGTCGATGGAACCGGATGCACCACTGGAAGAAACAATCGTGCCCGTGCCTGAGATTGTCCCACCTCTGCTGGGGACCCAATCGACGGGTCGTAGTCGCATTACTCTGGTACCCCGCGATTGCACAAACGCCTACGTTTACTGGGAAATGCCCACGGATGAAAAAGAGGCGCTACAGCAGCAGGGCGCTCGTAAACTTGTGCTACGGCTCTACGAGGTGACGGGGGTCGATCTTGACCACCAACCGCCCGTTAGTTTGCAGGAATTTGATTGCGATACTGAGGCGCACGATCGACACCTTCCCATTCGGACAGACGATCGTGATTATCTGACTGAACTCGGATACGTTGCCGAAGATGGCCGCTGGCTTTCGGTTGCTCGCTCGGAGGCCGTACATGTGCCTGCCTGCCTAGCGCCACAGCCATCGATCGCAACAGATGAACCAACGCCTGTGAGTGAACCATCGCCCGTGCTACGGGATGAGGGAAAGACAACCGACGGTGCCCCTTTGGTAGACGGTGGCGTGGCAGAAGATACCGCACCAGAAGGCGATGCAGGTACTCGCACGATGCTTGCGGACGATCGCACCTATCAGCCTTTTAGCGCCGAAGCGAATCACATTAGCCTGATGCCACCCAAGACCGCAGACGCTTACGCCTACTTAGACGTGGTTGGTCGGTCAAAAGGCGATCCTGGCACCACGTCCACGTCCTTCTTTTCACACGAAGCGGCAAGGGATCAGCGCCACGATCGCGCCACTGAAGACAGTTTGGCAGGAGACCATCAGGCAACAAGCCATGAGATTTTTCTGGTGCCTCGTGACCGTCAAAGTGCCTACATCCATTGGAAGGTGCTTCAAACAGACAAGGATGCTCTGAAGCATCAGGGTGGGCAGCAATTAGTACTGCGAATCTATGACGTGATGGGTACCGAAACCGCTTCTGGCTACAGTATGCAGCAGTTTCTCTGCAACGAATGGGAGCAAGAGCAGCTCGTACCCATTCCCGTCAGCAATGTTGACTATGTGGCTGAACTTGGCTACACCACGTTGGATGGACGCTTTTTAAGCCTGGCACGATCGATCCCCACACGGGTTCCTGGCGCTTAAGAAAGTGTTCCACGCACCGTTAAACGAGCCGTTAAAGCCCGTATTTTACACTTTGGCTCTGCTTTGAGTGCTCTTGATGCCAACGATCGCTCAAAGCAGTCGTTTAGAGTGTGAAACGGTAGGATGGCTAATAGATCATTAAGGGTTGGACCTACTACCGCAATGTCTTTGCGAGAGCGTTTTAACATTTCTAAGCTAGCGATCGAGTACCCCTGGCTGACGCTGGGCTTTTGGCTTGCTGTTTCCATTGCGGGGATAATGGCATTCAGTTCGCTTAAGTATGCCCTGTTTCCGGATATTACCTTTCCCGTGGTGGTGGTGAATGCGTCGGCAGAACTGGCGACCGCTCAAGAGACTGAAACTAAACTCACAGCCCCCCTCGAACAGGCACTGAAGGGGCTAGAAAAAGAAGGCTTGAATGGTGTGCGCTCTTCGACCTATCCAGGACGGGCGATCGTCAGCCTGTCGTTTGAGGTCGGCACCAATTTAGAACAATCGGTGAAGCGCGTTGATGCCACGCTTAAACCGCTCAAGTTGGCGAATAACAGCACGTATAAGCTCACTCCTGTTAATTTGAATGAGTCTGCGGTTGCCAGCTACGTCGTTGAAAGCAAGCAACAGTCCTTATCGCAGTTGACGACGTTGACTCAAGAACGGATTCTACCCACGATCGCACAAGTACCTGGTGTCCTCAAGGTCAACCTGCTGGGCATTCCCGGTGGGGCAACGGTCAAAACACCTGCATCAAAGCCAAACACAGCCGAACAGGTGATCCTGGATGCAGGCACCTCTGCGGTACGGTTTAGCGGTCGAGATGCCTTAGCCTTTGAGGTCATCAAGCGTAGCAATGCCAATACACTGGAGGTGGTAAAAGCCATTGAGCAGTCTGTTGAAAAGGTGCGATCGCAGGTCTTAGAGGTACAGATCAACCTGGCAGAAACGCAGGCAGAGTACATCCGTGAAGCAACAGATTCCACGCTGGATGCTCTGGTGCTGGCAACCGCGCTCTCGGTGATCGTCATCTTTCCTTTCTTGTGGAACTGGAAGGCCACGCTGATCTCGGCACTGGCGATTCCCACCTCCCTGCTCGGCACTTTCATTGTGATGGCAAGCTTTGGGTTCAACCTGGAAACCATCACGCTGTTAGCGCTGGCCCTAGTGGTGGGGATTATTGTTGACGACGCGATCGTGGATGTGGAAAACATCGCCCGCCACCTGGATGAAGAAAACACATCGCCTCGACAGGCTGCCATCAACGCCACGAACGAGATCGGCCTCACGGTGACGGCGGCAACTTTGACGATCGCGGCAGTTTTTCTGCCCGTTGGCCTGATGGAAGGGGTGATTGGTCAGTTTTTTCGCCCCTTTGGTATCACCGTTTCAGCCGCTGTCATCATTTCGCTGCTGGTGGCCCGCACATTGTCGCCCTTGCTGGCGGTTTACTGGCTGCGACCACAACAGCATCAGCCCACGACACAGCGTTGGTCAGGGTTTGTCCGCAGTTATTGGAGTTTGCTGCAATGGTCACTCAACCATCGGGGCATTGTGATTGGCGCGGCATTGCTTAGCTTTGCAGCAGGTGTGGCGCTCATTCCCATCATTCCGAAGGGGTTTATTCCCAAGCTCGATCGGGGCGAATTTAACATCACGTACACCGCTCCTCTACCCCAGGCGGCACTGGCTCAAGCGGCTCAGGCTCAGGGTACTGGTGCCCCTCCAACGACGCTTCCCGCAGGTATCAATCGTGCCGACTTAACAGCGCAACAGGCACCTCCTATCAACCCCCTTACCGAATCGCTCGACACGGCGAAGAAGCTCGAAGCCTTTGTGCTGAAGTCGCCTCAGGTGGAAGCCGTTTTTACGACTGTGGGCACTCGGCAACAGCCCAACAAAGGCACGCTTTACGTCAAGCTCCGCAAAGACCGCACTATCCACACGGCTGAGGTACAAGACCAGTTTCGACAAAATTTGCCTGTGCTCAAAGGGGTGACGACAAGCGTTGAAGATATTCAGTTTATTGATACGGGTGGTGAGAAGCCGTTACAGGTTGCGTTGATCGGCGATGATCCGCTGGTGTTAAGCCAGACGGCAAAAACCATTAAACAGCGGCTTGAGAAACTACCTGGCTTTGCGGATATCAGCACCACAGGTGACGCTAACACCAGTGACAAAATTGTCGAGATCGATCGCTGGAATGCTCGTCGTGTGGCATACGTCAGCGCAAACTTAGAGCAAAATTTGGCATTGGGTGCCGCGACCGATCGTGTCGTGGCGATCGCCAATGAAGTCAAGCCAGCCTCCATCACGCTCGATCTGGGCGGCGATTCGGCTAGAGTGGGCGAAATTTTTGGCAGCTTTGGCACCACGCTTACCCTCTCGGTCGTCTGCATTCTCGCGGTGCTGCTGCTGCTCTTCCGCAGTTGGACTGACCCGCTGGTGATTGCGTTCTCGCTGCCATTGTCGATCGTGGGCGCGTTGCTGGCATCCTTGCTCACGCGGAGCGACTTCGGCATGATTTCGGTCATTGGCATCGTGTTTCTGCTGGGTCTGGTCAACAAAAACGCCATTCTGCTGGTGGATTACATCAATCAGTTGCGCCGCAGCGGGGTTTCTCGTACCGATGCCATCCTCAAAGCGGCTCCTGTCCGCCTACGCCCCATCTTGATGACCACCGCTGCCACGATTCTTGGCATGCTGCCGATCGCACTGGGTTTGGGAGCCGGAGCCGAACTCAGAGCACCAATGGCGATCGCCATCATCGGCGGACTCGTCACCTCTACACTCCTGAGCCTGATCGTCGTTCCCGTCGTCTACGCACTACTGGACGACATCAAACTTCGATTAAAGAGGAAATCCATTTGAGCCGAATACGAGAGATTGAAGCGTTTGTTAAAATGAGCATCAGGTGGAGCAAGTATCCAAAATGCCTACTGTGTCTTAATTAGAAAGTTTATGTCGTGTCAGCTATCAGTTAACGTTTATCATGTTGCAACCGATTCATCTGATCTGCATTGATCATCATACTCGCAATGTCTACGTTTTGGCTGGATACGATGAAACGCTTGAGTTTGAAATTATACAAAACGGGGAGGTGTTGTGATGAGTCAAGTAAATCTTGATGCCATGAATGATGCTGAATTAAAACGATACTTTCTGTCAAATCGCCAAGATCAAGATACTTTTCAAGCGTATTTGGACAGGTTTAGCCAGCGCCCGAAAACAGTCATTGCGAGACCAAGCGATCCTGATTTTGATGCCAAGATTCAAGCAGCAATTCGACAAAAATTAGAAGCTTTGGGTAGTAGCCAAGCAGACAACAATACAGTAGAACGCATGGAATAATTTTGAGATCTACATAAGCGGAAAACCAGGCTTTTCAAACATGACACACTTAAACTTTGAGCCTATATTTTAGCACACTGGAATGATGGTAAAGCCCTCCAGAGCTACATCAACAAGCGCTATAGCGAGAATCCAACTACACAGGTATATGCGCCTGAAGATGATGTCGCCCAGCTATAACAGAGCATTTGAAAGGCAAAAAATAGCAGGAAGACTCTTAAATTTCTCAATCTATTCAATGAGTTAGCCGCCACAACTACACTAAAGACTCAATGCAAGCATTTGTTACGGGTGGAACGGGGTTTATTGGCGCGAATCTGGTCCGCCTACTGCTGCAAGAAGGATATGCGGTGAAGGCACTAGCGCGATCGCACAGCCGCTTAGACAACCTGCAAAATCTGGATGTCGAAATCGTCCAAAGTGACTTGAATGATCCCGGCTTGTGGCAACACATTAAAGGGTGTCAATTTCTCTTTCACGCGGCAGCCCATTACTCGCTGTGGCAAACCGATCGCGAGGCACTGTATCAAAACAATGTCGTCGGTACCCGTAACATTTTGGCAGCCGCACAGAAGGTTGGGGTAGAACGCACCGTCTATACCAGTTCGGTTGCAGCGATCGGCGTGGGCAGTGACGGCAAACCTGTAAACGAAATGTACCAAAGCCCGGTTGAAAAATTAATTGGTCACTACAAGAAATCAAAATATCTTGCCGAACAGGAAGCAGTCAAAGCGATGCAGGCAGGACAGGATGTTGTGATTGTTAACCCCAGTAGCCCGATCGGCCCCTGGGATATCAAGCCCACACCAACAGGAGACATTATCCTGCGCTTTCTCCGTCGCCAGATGCCTGCTTATGTGGATACCGGACTAAACTTCGTCCATGTGCAGGATGTCGCGTGGGGACATTTGCTGGCATTACAGAAAGGGAAGACGGGCGATCGCTATATTCTGGGCCATCAAAACCTGACGCTCAAGCAACTGCTCGATCAGCTAGCCCAGTTGACAGGGCAACCCGCGCCCCAGCGATCAATTCCGGCCTGGATTCCCCTCACGGTTGCATGGATTGACGAGCAAATTCTCGCGCCGCTGGGTAAAACGCCATCTGTACCGCTAGATGGCGTTCGGATGTCGCAACAGCCGATGTACTACGATGCCGCTAAAGCCGTACGCGAACTCGGTCTACCGCAAACCCCCATTTCTACGGCGTTGCACGATAGCATAGAGTGGTTTGTAAAAAATGGTTACGTGTTGAAAGGCAAAGGGGAAAGGCTCAAGGCTCAAGGATAAAAATTTAAGCCTTTGGCCTACTGCTTCGCAGAAGCAAGCTACATACTTGAGCCTTTCTTCATCCGTGTTCCCGTTTTGAGGAGTGAAAATGTATGGCAATTCTTCTACAGCAGGCGATCGAAGTTGGTAAGTATATCGTCTCTCAACGTCTGAAGGGACGCACAAAGTATCCCCTGACCTTAATGCTGGAACCGCTGTTTCGTTGCAATCTAGCGTGCCCTGGTTGTGGCAAAATTCAACATCCCACCGACATTCTGCGTCAGAATATGACCCCTGAACAGTGCTTTGCTGCTGTTGAAGAGTGCGGGGCACCTGTGGTTGCCATTCCTGGTGGGGAACCATTATTGCATCCCCAAATCGACGAAATTGTGCGGGGTCTGGTCGATCGCAAAAAATTTATTTACCTCTGCACCAACGGCATTTTGCTGGAGAAGAGCCTGGATAAGTTTACGCCCTCGCCTTATCTGACGTTTAGCGTCCACTTGGATGGCTTGCGCGAACATCACGACAAGTGCGTCGATCGCAAGGGCGTGTTTGATGTTGCCGTCAAAGCGATCAAAGCGGCGAAAGCGAAAGGCTTCCGGGTCACTACCAACACCACGATTTTTGATGGCACTGACCCAAAAGAGATGCAAAGCTTCTTCGATTTCCTTGAAACGCTGGGCACCGATGGCATGATGGTGTCCCCCGGCTACAGCTACGAGTGGGCACCTGACCAGGAACATTTCCTCAAGCGCGAACAAACGAAATCACTCTTCCGCGAAATTCTGGCTCCCTTTAAGGCGGGTCAAAAGAACTGGAACTTCAATCACAATCCCCTGTTCCTAGACTTTCTCACGGGTGTTAAAGACTATGAATGCACACCCTGGGGAATGCCAAGCTACAGCGTACTGGGTTGGCAAAAGCCTTGCTACCTGCTCAACGAGGGGCATTATGAGACGTTCCAGGAACTTCTGGACAACACTGATTGGAGCCAATATGGGCACTCTAGCGGCAATTCTCAATGCGCCGACTGCATGGTGCATTGCGGCTATGAACCCACCGCCGCTGTCGATGCGATGCAGCCGCAAAACATGATGCGGGCGATCGGCAGCGTGTTTGGTGTTGCAAACTGAACCAATATATTTGTAGGGACGTTTCATGGAACGTCCCTACAAATTCATGCCCAAGACATGACGCTAAATGGCACAGCAGATCTTTTAATCAGTAAGATCTCTAGCTGCACGATCGGCACCACTCCAAACATCGTCAGCAGTTTTCTCAGCACCCTTCGCATAGCCTGAGCCAAATTCTTTAAAGGCTTCTGCTGATTCTTTACCAATGCGCTTAAAGCGCTCACCAAGATCGCCTTCTGTTTCACGGGATTCTCGATTCCATTGCCCGGTTGTTTTGGGTCGATCAGCATCGTTTTGGTTAATGCGATCGCGAAGGTTTGCAGGCAAGGCTTGATCATTCTTGCCAGGATCAACGTTGGTGGTTAATAGAAGAAAGCCAACTAAAGCAGCTGCGAAAACTTGTTTTAGTTGCAGTCTATTCAGTAAGGCGTTAAAACGAGCGATCGCTCTAGAAATCAAATGTGTCATGCCATTGCTCCATTAATGCGTTCTTAACCTTTCGCTGTTCTGAGATGTGTTTACTTGCTCCAAAGGTGGCAATTACAATCAACGAGAATTGCAATCGTCTGCACAGATGGATGAGGTCGTTGGTATTATTCTTTACTTCAAACCAGTAACTTCAAGCGATTAACATCTCTCAGCACATCGTCAAGACTAACGTTCGACACAGCATGTTTCCTCCAACAAAAGTTATAGTTCTGTGGTGTGAATGCAGGCAATACAAATTACAGCAGAATTCGGGAGTCAAAAAGTAGGAGACAGGCGTGAAAAGACTGACATGGAGCTTCTAAACTTTGATATGCATAGGACTCATGCATTTTGATTGAAACCTCGGCAGTTTAAGCGACGACATTTAGTGATGACGCCTGATGCCTGGTGAACACGCTGATTGACTAAACAGAAGTCTTGAAAGGCTGATGACGCTGTTGCTCACCTGCCCGTGCTTAAAAGCCGAGCTAACAACGCGAAACCCGTTAAAACGTGTGGCGAGATGCTTGCAGTCCTCTAAAGAGGAGTTCCTTCGGTTAGCCCGCACTTTGAGTGCAGGACGGGGTGGACGATCCCGGCAAGATTTGTCAGCCAACCAGGTGAAAACCTCGGAGGTTTGCGTCAGTCCTATATAAATTCTTTTATCTGAAAGCGGCTTTTTCTCTCAAAATCGCTTTTGATAGGGCATAACGGTTTTTTCTGATCAACCATTCGATGAAGCGCTTACAGAGTTCCTTGCTTGCCTGTTTTCTCTTGATTGGTAGTAGTTCGCTAACAGGCTGCAATGTGGAGAAGGCGCGCGCCATTCAGAGTGCTGCTGTGCAGTTTAAGTCCGAATCGCTGGCAGCGATCCAGGCGATCGACGACATGCGCAAGCAAGAGTTGGAACCGCCGCCGCGATCGCAGTCTGAAATCCGAAGCGACTTTGTGACGGGCATCTTGAACTCCAAAAGTGACATTAATGCCAGTTTGATTGATTTGGCGATCGATCCCTACAAGCCACCTGATGATCCAGAGTGGAACACCTTTACGGCTGATCTACGGAACCAATACGAAACCTTTGCCACTATTTTTGACAAACTCGATGCGGGCAGTCTGGTTGCCGTGGATGAAGTCCGCCAATCAGCCGAACATGCCAAAACGCTGACCGTACAGATGGCGCTCTTTGCCGATGCAGTAAGCAAAAACCCGCCCGTTCTCTACCGCTATCGCAATGCGATCGTCGTCAAACTACGCAAGCAACGCCAGGCTTACCAGTCGCTTCAGACACAGCTCAAAGCAAACCACGGCTCGATTGATGCCAGCCCCCAAGCCTCACGAGACAAGCTACGCGATATCGAAAATCAGGTCGGCGAGATTATGGGTGAATGGCAGCAGGTGAAGCTACAAGAGCAAAAACTGCTAGAGTCAACTCTCACCCAATGCCTCAAAGCGGCTGTGCTGGGCAAAGAGCTAGGGAACCTGATCAACCGCTACGATCAGCTTGATCTCAACACGATCAATGCGCTAGTACCTCGTATTCTCAACATCGCTGGAGGCATTAGCGGACGAGATGTAAGCTTTTTGCGTGTTAAAACAACCAGCGTCATTGGCGAAATCAACCAAGATCCATTGTGGAAAGGTGCAGCAAACTTAGCGCTAGGTCAAGTGAATACAGCTGTCGTCAATCGACGCAAAGCGCAGGCATCGCTTTCGGTGAAGAAATGACCTCTATCCAAAAATATGCGGCTTTATCGCGCCCCCAATACTCCGTATACCGCCAAAAGACTTGAGAATACAATCACTGTAGGAACCTGATGATGACCGACAGCAACACCCTCTTTCTACAAACAGCGGCGGCTGTGATGAACGAGTTGGATATTCGTTATATGGAGGCCGATTTGGATGGCAAGGTGCAGCTCAAAGATGACCTGGACAGAGCCATGATGACTTTTTCAGAGATCCGTTGCCGCATTTTGGAAAGCGAACTTACCTGTACACCAGCGGATGTTGCCAAAATGCAACAGTTGCGGGAAGAAGTCAATGAGGCAGGAGAAATACAATCTGTTCTCTCTACAATGGTGCGATTGACTAAATTCTTTGCTCGTTTATAGAGTGGCTGATCATCTCTATGAATTGGCGGGGCAGGGGCAGAGCAAGTGTATGCGTGGGCTACACTGAAAGCCAGATTTAAACAGAATGTGAATTTTCTGGATCAGTCCACTATATTTAGGTATTATCTGAAGCTTAAAACGGAAGTAAAATGATTCTTAAGCGCTAGATATAGCGTTTACGGCAGTTTGTTTGATGACGGTGACTTTGGACAATGAGTGTTAAACAGCGAATCTAGCAGGGCTTCGGCGCGGGTGTGAGATGGAACACTGGGAATTTTTATTGCAGAAAGAGGGCGATCGCTCCTGGCTTCCACTCGATTCGCCAGATGTAGAAATCCTGGAGGGTCGCTACCGCGTGGTGGCTCGCTCAAGGTATATAAACGCCGCGATCGACATCCGCATCGCGCACCTGGCAACCGAAGCCGTACCTCCTAAGCGTCGCATCCAGAAACGATCGTGCCGAACGAATCACGATGGCTTGATGGTGGTCATTCCCTTTACCCACCTTGAGTCAGGCCAGTGGGAATTATGCTGCTCTCCCGCCGACTTGATGAGTGACCTGATGGCAGGAGCGCAACCGTATGCGTTAAAGCTGCAAGTCCTCGCGCATTCCTTAGAAGAAGACTGGGAGCCAGATTGGGTGGCACCTACGGCTCAGCCTGCTGCCACATCTACACCGACGGCACAAGGTATAGAGCCAGTGCAAAGCGAGGCAGACCCCAATACGGGTGTGATGAATCATGCCGCGATAGTAGGCGCGTCCGCAGCAGATGAGCCACTCTCATCATCCACAGCGGCTAGTCAACCAGTCTCTTTACCCCCAGAGGTGGCTGAAATCCTTGCGGCTTCAATGGATCGGCTGTTCCAAATTGCGGAGCAAATGTCTGATCAGTTGGTTGATGAAGTGCTGCAAGATTTTGATTTGACTGCGATCGCCAATGCACCAACAGCGGCTTCCAATGAAACAGCACAGCCAACGCCTGAACCAGCCACAGTCGCACCGACATCATCAGGCGATTCGATGGCTGAGTCAGGGGAGGAGCAATCTTCTACAGGCTACACGCTCGCCGCCAATGAAACGTTTATGCTGACGCTCGACCAATCCGCGTTTGTGGCGGCACGGGGAGAGGTCATGACGCTTTCTGGGCAGTTGGCGATTGTATCGACCTCCGAGTCTGTTGCTGGTCAGCGCTTAGTCCCGTCTGCTACATCCCCTATGCCAACCAGAGAGCAAGGGCTGAGTGACCCGTGGGAAAGCGATGTTGCACTCGATCTGCTGGGTGTAACCGCTCAAGAAATTCAGCTTTGTCTGCGTGACCCTCAGAGCCTACAGGTTCTGGTCAGCGATCGCCAACCGCTTCAGCAGCAGCCCCTACCCTGTCCCTTCACCTTTTTCTTCTCGCTACCCGATGCATTTACAACCCACCTCGTCTTGGGAGAAGTTTTGCTCTGTGGCACGTTCATCGGTAATGAGGCTACCTCAATCGCACTCGTCACCCAGGCGTTTTCCATTACGGTTGACCCTGGCGCGCTGGTTAACGAACTGACGAAGCTGAATGATGCCCTGACGGCTGATATTGAAGATGAAGAGCGCATTGATTTGCCGCTAGAACTATCGTCTCGTCTAAAAGAGCAAGCCACTCCTGCGATCGACCTATCCTTCTTGAGTGAGTCGATCGTCGAGTCACCAGTAGAGCGATCGCCCCGCTTTCCATCCCTGGCTGGGCAACCGTTGCCACCTCAAATTTATCGACCTGCTCCCAATCAAGTCCGCGCCAAAGCACCTGACTTGCCTGCGTTTAAGCTGGTTGCGTCACCAACAGTTTCGACCGATGCTTCATCAGCAAATGAGCAGGTTTCCACAGAGCCCCCAACCGTTGAGTCGGCGGCTAGCGCCGCTGTCGATGTGCCGATAGACAGTGCTGAAGCGGAGTACATAGCTTCAGATAACATTCAGGCTACAGAGGAAGCACGTTCTGATGCTTTGACTAACGAGGTAGGCGAGACGGCATCCTCTGATGTAAACACAAGCGTTGCAGTAGACAATATCGATCCAGCTACCGAAGAAGTACCGCTGGATTTGCCATCGCCTACTCAAATGTCCTTTCAATCACTGAAGCTTCAGGATCGATTTCTCACCCGCCTGACTTCATTAGCGACAGATGCTGAGCTTTCAGCGCTGTTAAAAGCCAATATCGCGCCTGGTCAAGCTTCGTCTTCGCCAGCACAGTCACCAGCGCTTGCGGAAGACCGTTCCCTCAGCGAGGAGATTGTCATTGATGACGATTCCCAGCCAACCGAGCGACGACGCAGCAAGCCAGTTGCCTCTACTGAGCCAGAGCCTTTAGACACACCACCCAGTCATTTGCTTTTGCCAGCAGACGACCCTGTGCCAACCCCAATTCTGGAAGTGACAACGGGAGAATTAACGGCTGGGAAGCCCATCAGTATACGGGTCAAATTGCCTGATCTCCTGCCCCGCATTTACGTCAAGCTCTGGGTCATCGATCGCCAAACCCGTTCACTACTGGATGGCCCCCGTTGGCTTGTCGATTTTCTCCCCAATGGACTAGGTGAGTTAGAAGCAATGACCCCACTGACAGTACCATTTGGAAGTGTGGAGCTTCGTTTTGAGGCGATCGCGGTTGAAATGCATACCCAGCGCGAAAGCTACAAAGTCGCCGTTGATCGAATTGTGGTGCCACCTGATTTGCCAAACGTTTCTTTAGACGACTTTCATGCTTAGAGCTTGACCTCTCTCAAGTATTAAATGTGCTGAAGCACTGAATATTAAGAATGGTTAGAAGTCAGAAACATGACACCGCTTCACAGTAAAGTCAGTTTTGGAACCACTTAAATTTAGATAGGAAACTTGTTATGACAGGTTCATACGCAGCTTCGTTCTTACCCTGGATTCTCATCCCAGTTGTTTGCTGGCTCCTGCCCGCAGTGGTTTTTGGCCTACTGTTTCTCTATATCGAACGTGAAGATCCAAGCGGTATTTAAGAGCATCGCTGTTTAAGATCCCCACTGCTTGCAGCAGACATTGACCTGTAGCAGGCCACCTGTAGCAAACCATTGAAAAGAGACCTCCTAACTTAGTTAAGAGGTCTCTTTTTGCTTGTCAACCGCACGCTCTTGACACAGATTTCAAACAGGCTTGGACTCTGTATTAAACGCGTTAATCCAGGGTCTACATGGAGGAACCAAGACCTGAATAAGCACCATAAAAGAAAAGACCCAGAACGACCAGCACGCCCGTGCCCGCGATCGTCGCTACAATCCACAACGGAATTCTTCCAGAACTAGACACAACAATCACCTCTTAAACGAAAAAGCTCATCTGATGCAAAGGGAAGCCAACTGAAAGCTGAAAAGAACTAGTTAAAGAAATAGCTAGAAAAGAGAATGCCAAGTGTAAAAATCATCAGCAAGCCCAGGTAAAGCGATGTACGGTTTAGCTCGACTGGCTGCTTGTTGGGGTTTGGACTTCTGGTTGCCATGAGTATTCCCTATCGTTGAATAAACTGCATTGCGGCGATCGCGCCTAAAAAGAAAACAGACGGCACAGCCAGCGTATGCACAGCTAGCCATCTCACAGTGAAAATAGGATACGTAACGGGTTCGTTGGGGGTTCTGCTAGTCATAACGGTGAGTCATCCTTAAATTACTTGGCGAGAAACTCTTCAATCTCTTGTTTCGCTTCAAAGCGGTCTTTAATAATCGGTGCTGATTGCACTTGCGTTGGATAGTATTCGTTGGGACGAGGGGTACCAAACGCGTCATAGGCCAAACCTGTCTGCACAAACAGCCAACCGGCAATGAATAATGCTGGAATTGTGATGCTATGAATCACCCAGTAACGGATGCTTGTAACGATGTCCCCAAACGGGCGCTCTCCAGTAGTACCAGCCATTTAGATTCCTCCACTGACAACAATTAAACGCTGACTTATGTTCATCATACGAAACCACCGAACCACTCACAAGCAACTTTTTAAGATTAAGTAAAAGCAACTTAAGATCAAGCAACTGAAAATAGTTCGGCACTGCTCGATCTTTGTAGTTCATTTGTGCAAACCAACCACGATCGCTTCACTATGCCGCTGCTCCTGTGTCGCTGTACCGTAGCAATGTTCCTTTCTGTCCGATAATAAAGCCCTGTTCTGAACCCAGGAACAGAATCTTATAAAGGTTAGACGGAACGTTCTCGATCGAGCGATCTTTTTCCCACGTTTCGCCACCGTCCAGGCTGCGCAGGAGATTGCCGCTGCCACCAGAAACCCAAACCTCACCTGGAGTGCGATACGCCAGGTCTAGCAAGCCCCAACTGGTAGAAAACTCAGGACTCACCGCATTTTCCCACTCATCGGGTGTGTTTGGCACCTGGAATTGAATCTGCCCACCACGCGCAATCATCCAAAGCCGACCATCCGGGGCAAAACCCATATTCTGGAGTCGTCGAGAGCTATTGCGATTGTGAGGTTCCCATGCGGTTTGTCCGGGCTCCCAGATAGAGTAAAAGTTACCACGAGACGATACCGCGACGTAGCGACCATCCGGTGCCCGCGAAATATTGCGGATGACACCAACCGCCGCTTCGACCATTGCCTTCCAGTTTTTACCCCCGTCTGCTGTGCGATAGATCGCTCCAATATCGGTCGTCATTTCAGCCGCTTTGGGGCCAAGGGCAAGAACCGTATTGGGAGAACCAGGAAGCTTTGCGCTCAAAGGCACTCTAGCCCACGACTGACCGCCATCCGTCGTATGGAGCAACAGCGACGGTTGACCCGCAATCCAGCCTTCGTCACCAGAAAAGCTCACCGAGTTGAAACGATAAGCCTGGTCTAGATCCAGGTTGCGGGGTTCCCAGGTTTTACCGCCATCAGTGGTTTCCAACAAGGTGGAATTAGTACCTGTCAACCAACCATGCTGAGCATTGATGAAGCTCAGATCCAACAGATTGGCCTCGGTGGGTACCGAGATGGGTTGCCAGGGACTGGCGCTAATCGAAGGTAGATAGCCGCCGCAGCTTGAACACAGCAGCGCGATCGCACACAGCACGATCGCCTGCCTGATGACAACCCACTGTCCGATCGTCCGCCTCAGAAAAGTTGTAACTAAATGCATTGCGCTCAAATCTCTACTCAATCTCATGCAGTTGTTTGTCAAGAATGTCTAAGCTGTTCCTCAGAATTTGCAGCGTCACGGTTAAGCAGAGGCGTAAGCCTCGCCTTCTCATCTAGCTCACTGCAAGCCATAAAGACTAATAAAAAATAGGAACCCTAAAGCCAGGGCACCAAAAATCAGAATATTCTTTTGTCCGGGTGTTAAAGTGTTAACTCCAAGCCCATAGCCCAAATTTTCCTTAAACCCAGATGGTGAACCCACTTCGCCAATATTGGAGAAACGTGTTTTGGCTGCACCACACACAGGGCAGCGCCAGCCGTCAGGCACAGCCTCAAAGGGAGTGCTCTCTGGAATCTGGCGTCGATCGTCTCCTTTCAGTGGTTCGTAGATATAGCCACAGGTTTGACACTCGTAACGGTCTAAAGCTGTTGGTTTAGCAGCATCTGTACTCATTGCTCTGGTGCCAGGGATAAAGGCAACATTAAAATACGCTTTGAGATCCCAGAATTCTGAGATCTCTGTAAACGATTATGACATGAGTGGGAATCGCTGAATATTGACATCGCAAAAGTTGAGCGGAAGGCAGAGAGCAGAGGGCAAAAGGCAGAAGGCAGAAAAGGCTGATAGCTGACCGCTGACCGCCCATCCCTCTTACCTTCCCTCTCTTCAGCTTATCTATAGAGTCCAGCGGGGCTTTTCGATACATCTTGGGTAGCGCTGACCCTATAATATGAAGGCAAGTAACGTAAACGTTTTTCCGGTCATCCAACAGCCTGAGGGGTATTGCTAGTGTTTGTCCTCAGTGGTTATGAGTATCTACTTGGCTTTTTAATGGTCTGTAGCCTGGTACCGCTCTTAGCGCTAACGGCGTCTAAGCTAGTGCGTCCCAGTCGCCGAGGCCCAGAGCGTCGCACAACGTATGAGTCTGGCATGGAGCCGATCGGTGGTGCATGGATTCAGTTCAACATTCGCTACTACATGTTTGCCTTGGTCTATGTCATTTTTGACGTAGAAACGGTGTTCCTCTACCCGTGGGCAGTGGCGTTCAACCAGTTAGGCTTATTAGCCTTCATCGAAGCGCTGATTTTTGTTGGCATCCTTATTATTGGTCTTGTTTACGCGTGGCGCAAAGGAGCACTGGAATGGTCATAAATCCAAAGGCGGCGACGAAAGGTGGCATCGGCGCGTCCGAGGTGATCTTAAATCCGATCGAGCATCCGCAAGTGACTCACGATCTGTCCGAGAACGTGGTGTTGACGACCGTGGATGACCTTTACAACTGGGCACGCTTGTCGAGTTTGTGGCCGATGCTTTACGGCACGGCTTGCTGCTTTATTGAGTTTGCCGCGCTGATTGGCTCACGCTTTGACTTCG
Organism: Stenomitos rutilans HA7619-LM2; assembly: GCA_019358945.1. Taxonomy (GTDB): domain Bacteria; phylum Cyanobacteriota; class Cyanobacteriia; order Leptolyngbyales; family Leptolyngbyaceae; genus Stenomitos; species Stenomitos rutilans. The sequence goes on from JAHHIE010000023.1 coordinate 57,998, forward strand.
ACCGCTTTGGGCTGGTACCGCGATCGTCTCCCCGGCAGGCGGATTTGATTATCACGGCTGGCACCCTCACCATGAAAATGGCTCCAGCGCTGGTGCGTTTGTATGAGCAAATGCCAGATCCTAAGTATGTGATTGCGATGGGAGCCTGCACCATTACAGGCGGCATGTTTAGCGTCGATTCACCAACGGCTGTGCGTGGGGTCGATAAGCTCATTCCGGTGGATGTCTATCTACCAGGTTGCCCACCACGACCGGAAGCCATTATCGATGCCATCATCAAGCTACGAAAGAAAATTGCGAATGAGTCGATTCAAGAGCGTGGCGTGCTGCGTCAGACCCATCGGTACTACAGTACAACCCACACCATGAAAGCGGTGGAGCCAATTTTGACAGGGCAGTACCTTCAGTCAGAAACACGAGAAGCGCCACCTATAGAGTTACGAGAGGCGATGGGTCTCCCTGTACCACCCGCACTCAAGGCCGCCGAAAAGGAGGGACGCGATCGTGCCTGAAGAAGAGTCTAGAGCAACTCCAAAAGCCGATGAAGGTGCTGCCCTTGCGCCGCCTGCAAAGTCTGTGCCAGCGGAAGTAGCAGGTACCGTTTCAAAATGGCTGACACAAAATGGGTTTGACCATGAATCTCTAGGCTCAGATGCATCTGGTGTAGAGATGCTGAAGGTAGAGCCAGAGTTTCTGGTGCCCTTTGCTACGGCACTCTACGCCTATGGCTTTAACTATCTGCAATGTCAGGGAGCCTACGATATGGGGCCTGGCGACCAATTTGTGAGCTTTTATCACTTGATCAAACTGGGCGATAACGCCGATCGTCCAGCTGAAGTCCGCATTAAAGTCTTCTTGCCGCGTGAAAACCCTCGCGTGCAATCGGTTTACTGGATTTGGAAGACGGCGGACTGGCAGGAGCGGGAATCCTACGATATGTACGGCATCATTTATGAAGGTCATCCGAACCTGAAACGTATCTTGATGCCAGAAGATTGGGTGGGTTGGCCTCTCCGCAAGGACTATATCTCGCCTGATTTTTACGAATTGCAGGATGCCTACTAAGCTGTGCTCTTCAGCAGTGGTCTATGAACCAGCATTGAACCACTGCTGAAGATTCAGTCTGAACTTACGCCAACCTCTGAGGTGTTGACCAAGCATTAAACCTCAGATTTGCTTCGACGTTTAAACCTTCAAGGGTTTGGCAAACGAGATTTTGGCAAAATGCGGTTAGTTCCCTGATTCTTGTTTGGCTTTACTCTTTACCCAATCTTGGCCGATTTGAATGGTTACGTCGGAATCAAGATCGCCCGTACTTTCGATCCGCACTTCACCAAACCCAAGCGATCGACGGACAGCTTCAGCACTTTTGACATCGCCTTGCTGCGCAACGATGCGGGTAACGTTGAGCGGCTCACGCTTTGGCTCTGCAACGCTGACATTACCATAGCCACCCTGCTTGAGTTTGCTCACTATGGCTGGAGTGGCACTAGTTTGACGCGTGCTGTCTTGAAGAACGATCCTTACGGCATTCGCATAGGACTCGGTTGCCGATACGGTACCAAAATCAAAGTGCTGCGCCATCATGGTTTGAATGCGCTGTGCACTCGGAAGCCAGTAGCTCACCCCACTAAATTCATGCGGCTGACTGAAGCTGCCTGGTACCATTAACATCTGCACCTGAGAGCGATTAGTACGTGCCGCAAAGCCAACTAACGCCACGAGTTCTTCAACACTAAGGTTAGTGTCGATATGTGACTGAACGATCGAGAGAATTTTGGGTAAACGCACCAGCGTTGCAGGGTTGAGAGTCTGCTCCATGAGCGATCGCATCACCATCTGCTGCCGCTGAATGCGGCCAATATCGCCATATTCGTCATGGCGAAAGCGGAGGAGTTGCAGGACTTGATCGCCATTCAGGTGTTGCTGACCTGCTTTCAGGTTGACATACAGATGCTGGCTTTCATCCTTATATTTCATGTCTTTGGGTACAAAAACCGTTACGCCGCCGAGCGCATCGACGAGGGCTTGTACCCCCTGCACATTAATGGACACATAGCGATCAACCCCAACGCCGCCTAACAAGTCGCTGGTTGCTTTGGCACTCAGCGCCGGACCACCATCCACGTTGGCTTCATTAATTTTAGTCACGCCATAACCTGGTACTGCTGTGCGGGTGTCTCTCGGAATCGAAAGTGCCACCAATTTTTTCCCTTCAGGATTGAACCGTAGCAGCAGCATGGTATCGGTTAACCCATCAAAGGAGTTAACCAATGCCTGATAGCGCAATTTTTTGAGATTAGCAGGTGGGTTTTGAACGTCGGTCGTCAGCACTTTGAGACCCAACACCAAAATATTTACTGGGCGGGTTAGTTCAGGCAGTTGTAGACTGTTGTTTTTCGAGATGCTTTCGTTTTTAGAAAAGACTGATGCCTGTTCAGGACTCAGCTTGCGTTGCATGAGGGGCGTACTTGCGAATGACATCGCCAACAGTGCGCCTGCGGTAGCTGATAGCAACGCCACTCCTGCCAACCCACTCATCAACCAGAGCCAGTGCCGCCCTTTCTGTTTTGGCACCTTTCTCAGCACTGCCTTTGGTTTCCGCGCTGCCTGCGGAGGACGTTTATTTGAACCGTTCACTGATTTCTTCTACCCCACACAACGATTAGGACTGCTGAAACGGCGACATTATTGCAACAGTAGACTGAATAGCTCAGGAAAACGGACTGTGCAGATATCAAAAATGATAGCTCTACCGTTAGAGGCCCTGTTGCGATGTCTGCCCAGCGCTTGCCGCTTTTGATGCAACCCTAGCAGCAGCATGGTAGCAATAATTTCTCCGATCGGCTGCAAAGGTTCAATAATCATATGCGAACCATTACAAATTGGAGCGATCAGCGTCCGTCGTGCGGTGTGGCACCTGTTATACAAAAGCCGTCATCAAGGCGATCGCGCACGGTCACCCCATTAAGATTACCGTATCAATCACATGAATCACGCCATTGTCGGCTTCAATATCAGCCGCAACAACGGTGGCATTTTTAACCTCAAAGCCATCAGTAGTATTAATGCGAATTGGCGAACCCTCAACTGATGTCAGCGAATCCACAGTTTGCAAGTCAGCGTGCATGAATTTTCCTGCAACTACGTGATAGGTCAGGATGCGGGAAAGTTGAGGAATATTTTGCACCAACGTCTGTATAGTGCCAGGTGGCAGTTTGGCAAACGCTTCATCTGTTGGCGCAAATACAGTAAAAGGGCCAGGGCTGCGTAGCACATCAACTAATGCAGCCGCCTGTACCGCTGTAACAAGCGTCTTAAAGGAATCAGCATTGACTGCAATATCAACGATGTCTGGCATAGGAGTAAGGGGATAAGGGCTGAAGGAGAAGGCAAAAGTGGAGCAGGCAAGGGAAACGGGGGAGGCAGAGGAAGCAGAGGAGGCTAACTCAAAACTCAGAACTCCTCACTTCTACCTGTATTCCTGGTGCTGGATGTTGCGGATTCGCGCTTCGGGGCGTTTGAAGCGATCGAGTTGGGCTTCAAAGAACGCTCGGTTCGCCTGGAGATGCTTAGGGTTTGGGTCGTCGAGAGGATACAGGAGGGCGGTGCGTAGTGCCTGGATGACGGCTGAGGTAACGCAGTACATCGATCGCTGGAAGCTAACGCCCAGTTGGATCAGCATGTCATCTTCGCCACGACAGTGCTGACGGTAATAGTCCACCAAATAGGGCGGTAAGAAGTGCAACATATCCTGCATCAACAGGGTGGGTGGAATGCCTGCTGTGCCGACCGGAAAGACATCGGCGTAAAGAATGCCAAAGTGGAAGTCCCTTTGCTCATCGGGCACTTGCTTGGCTTGAGCGTTGTAGGACTTGGTGCCCCGGAATGGCGACGTGCGGTAGAAGACTGCTTCTACATAGGGCAGGGCTGCTTCATAAAGCCACATAAAGCCTTTCGTTTTGGGAATAATTTCATAGCACTCGCCCCGGATGTAGACATGGTGGTAGATGGGGCGACCCGCGATCGCAAAAATACCATTGACCAGAAAGTTCATGGCATCGGGAACGCTGGCAATTTTGCCTTCATCGTACAAATCCGACATTTCAAAGAACACGGGAGCCATCACTTCCCAGAACAGCCCCAGGTTGGCGTAGTACGACATTTGCCGACACTGCTCCAAAAACAGATCAGGAAACAGTTTGTACAAGCCCAACATCGCCGGGTTGTATTTGAAGTACGCTCGAATGGCGCGATCAGCATTCGCTTTGTACTCTTCGCTATCCAGATAGGGATCAAACTGACCACCCATACCCCGATGCCAGAGCATCGATCGCATGCATTCCTCGGCAAACTCCATATTGATGCGATCGTGCCAGAGGTGATGGAACAGTCGGGGCATTTTGATGGTTTCCCCTTTCTCCATAAACGCTAGCAGTTCAGGATGTGCCGTCGCTTCGCCTCGCCAGATCCGCAAATCGGCATCATCGCCTGCGTAATGGTTGTGCAATTCCAGATACTCGTTCGGCAAAAAGTATTTGAAAAACGGCAGCGGATTCAGAAACTCTTGCTCCGCAATGTACAGCAAATCACGCCAGTAGAAATCCATCGGCACTGCATACGCCTTGTACAGGCCAATAATTTGCATCAAGTTTTCGGGCGTATCCGGTAGCATCACACCACCTGCTTCTAAGCGATGCACAATATCAGCAAATTCGTGCTGAGAGGGAGGGAGAATGGTTTTGGTAGGGGTTGCAGTGGTCATGGGTGGAGAGAGTTTTGAGTTTTGAGTTTTAAGTTTTGAGTTTTAAGCGTGGAATACTGAGGTCTAAACTCGGAACATCAAGCTTTTGGGCCGGAAGGCCGAGCTTAGAACTCAAAAGGTTGAGCTTAGAACTCGGAAGATGGAGCCTGGAACTCGGAAGCTGGAGCTTGGAACTCGGAAGGTGGAGCTTGAAGGTCGGCGTGTCGAGCTTGGAACTCGGAAGGTGGAGCTTGAAGGTCGGCGTGTCGAGCTTGGAACTCGGAAGCTGGAGTCTGGAACTTGGAGTGTCGAGATCTGTGGTCGAAACGTCGAGCTTTTGGGTCGGAAGGTCGCGTTTGGGACTCGCCACAGCACGTCTAAACTTGCAAGCGCTGATTCTGTCTTATGCATGCTTCAGCCTTTAGCCTTTCCCCCCATTCCCGACTTCCGATTCTCGACTCCCAACCGATCGCCAATAGCCACCTGCTGCCCGCTACTGATGGGCAACGCTGCCACCATCGCGTTTGTGGTCGGTTCACTCCAGCGCAGAAGCCAGGTTGGCTGTATCCCCAGAAAGAAAATGATTACGATCAGTACCAGGGCGGGTGTTTGCTCTGTCCATGTGACGTTGGGATAGTAGGCCGTTGCGTTATCTAGCTTGCCGAAACAGGTGCGGTTGAGCAAAATCACGAAGTAAACAGCCGTTAGCCCACTGGCGATGACACACAGCAGCGTGGGAATGGGGAAGACTGGAAAACTGCCCTGGAAGACCAGAAATTCTGCGATGAAACCAACCATACCGGGGATACCAGCGCTTGCCATGCCGCCGAGAATGAGCAAAGCGCTTGTTAACGGCAAACCGCGAATGGGATTCAGCAGACCATTGAGCTTATCTAATTCGCGAGTACCCACCTTCGCTTCAATGACACCCACCAGATAGAACAAAATTGCCAGAATCAAGCCGTGGCTGACCATTTGACCAATGGCACCCAGCAAACTCAACGGTGTTCCAGCAGCACAGGCGACCAGGACATACCCCATATGCCCGATCGAGCTATAGGCCACCATGCGCTTGATATCTTTTTGAGAAATCGCGGTCAATGAGCCATACATCACACTGACAACACCCGCGATCGCCAATCCTGGTGATACCAGCGACCAGGTATCTGGGAACAACTGCAAGCCAAACCGCACAATGCCATAGGTACCTAACTTTGCCAAAATGCCACCCAGCAAAATCGCCACAGGCGGTGATGCTTCCACATAGGCATCGGGCAACCAGGTGTGTAAGGGAATCAGCGGCGTTTTAATGGCAAACCCAATAAGCAAAATCGTGAGCAGAACGAGTTGTGCCTTGAGCGGCAAGTCTTGAGTATTAATTGCCCCATAGTCAAAGCTCGACGCACCACTGAGCCAGGTTAAGCCGAGGAAACCAACCAAAATCAGCACACCTGAAACTGCTGTATAGATGAGAAACTTCATCGCGGCGTAGTCCCGTTTGGAACCACCCCAGATAGCAATCATCAGGTAAAGCGGAATCAGTTCAACCTCGTAGAACAACACAAACAGGAGCAAGTTTTGTGCCAGAAACGCGCCCGCAATGCCACCACAAACCAGCAACGTGAGAGCGTAGAATAAGCGCGATCGCTCCATTTTCTGGCTGCTCCCATAAATCACAATCCAGATCAGCAAGCTATTCAGCGCGACCAATGGTAGCGATAGCCCATCGACACCCAAACGGTAGGTTAACCCTAACGATTCGAGCCAGGAAAGCGACTCCTGCATCTGAAACCCGACCTGACTAAGATCGAACTGGGCCATCAGAAAAAGTGTCCAGAGCAAGTTAAGGCTGGCGATCGCTAACGCCGCTAACCGCGATCGCGATTCGGGGCAAAGACAAAGCAACAACGCACCAGCAGTGGGTAGCCAAATCAGGGTACTAAGCATAAGGGGTGAGGAGTTTTAAGTTTTGAGTTAGTTTGGCGAAGGCTGACGACTGATTTCTGACCGCTTATCACTTATGGCGACCACATCACCAAACAGCCGATCAGCGCAGCACCGATGACGATCGTCAGGGCATAGGATTGCGCTTGACCTGGTGTGCTGTACTTCAGACCTTGACCGCTAAAGAGGGTGGCGATGCCCAGGAGGTTAATAAAGCCATCCACCACGTAGCGATCGAACCAGAAGGTTAACCGAGAGACGAAATCGACTCCAAACACAATGCTCATGCGGTAGATCTGGGCAGTATAAAAGTCGTAAGCAAGTAAATCCTGTAGAGGCTTCCAGGGAAACTGGACGGGCTTGGGAATCGTATTGCTCAGGTAGATAACCGCACCGAGACTACAGCCAAAAACACTGGACCACAGCAACAGTAGGGCAACGTCTTTGTTCAAGGCTTCCCAGGCAGGTAGCAACGACATGGCTTGTAGCACTAGCGGTAGATGCAGCACAAAGCCCAACAGAATCGTCATTGGTAGCGCCATCGACCAGTGGATTTCGGGCGATCGCTGCGCCATCGGCTGAGCCTGTCCGCCAAAGATGCGGCTAAACACACGCACCAGACTAAAGGCCGTCAGTCCGTTGACAATGAGTACCAGCCCTACTAGCCAGGGTTGGGTTGACCATAAGCCATTCGCTAATTGCAGCAGTGCCCAAAAGCTACCAAAGGGCGGCAAAGCAATTAAACCCGCAGTCCCGACCAAAAAGGCTATGCCCGACACCGGACGACGCGACCACAAACCGCCCAACTGAGTAACATCTTGCGTGATGCTGTTCCAGATGATAGAGCCAACACTCATCACCAACAGCGCGATCGCAACCGCATGGGTCAGCACCAGCAACAGCGCAGCTTCGGTATGCTGCGTGCCCACCGCTATGAATACCAATCCCATGTAGGCGCTGACCGAGTAAGACAAGGTACGTTTAATATCAACTTGTGCGATCGCAATCAGCGACCCACCGATCGCGGTAATCCCACCAATCCATACCAGTGTCGTCATGACGGCAGGTGATAACGCGAGTACAGGCGTGAGCTTCACCAGCACCCAAGCTCCCGTCGATACCACCACTGAATTCCGCAAAATAGTACTGGGCAAGGGGCCTTCCATCGCTTCATCTAACCACAGGTGCAGCGGAAATTGAGCGCATTTGCCCATTGGCCCCGCAATCAACGCCAGCCCCACCAGAGTCACCACAGTTGGGTCAGTAGTCGCAGACTGTGCCCACGTTGCCAGTTCGGTAAAGTTCCAGGTGCCAGCTAACGGCAGCAGCGCAATCACCCCCATCAGCAACACCAAATCGCCAACCCGCTTTGTCAGAAAAGCATCGCGGGCACCCGTGACTACAAGCGACTGGTTAAACCACAGCCCTACCAGTAAATAGGTTCCGAGCGTCAGGATTTCTAGAATGATGTAGCTAAAAAACAGCGAATTGCACAGCACCAGTGCGCACATCCCGCCCTCAAACAGCGCCAGAAGCGAGAAGAACCGCGCCCAACCCCAATCCATCTCCATGTAACCAATGGCGTAAATCTGTGCAAGCAGATTCAAGCCAGTGATTAGCACTGTTGCACCAACAGTTAGAGAAGAAGCTTCCAGAGGTAGAGTCAGATCAAGGTTGGCAACATTGAGCCACGGAAAGAAGAATTGTTGTGGCGGCTGGTGCCATGTAGCTGGCAATGCTATCAGCCCATGCAAAAACGCCAAAAGCGTCATCACAACATTCGCATAGCCAGCAGGACGGGGACCTGTACGGCGAGCGAGCGACGGAAACCAAAGGACAGAAAGTGCAGCACCCGCCAAGGCATAGCAAGGCACCAACCAGATACTCTGGAGTAGAAGTTGGTCCATAAAACGACCCCAAGTTTTTCAAAAGGCTGGATAAATATGAACGCTCACTACAGTTGCTTGTTGCAACTGAGCGCTCTAGAAACAAATTGTGTTTGCTCTAGTCAGAATGATACGGCATTAACGCATCATTCAAAAGCAATGATTCTTATAAATCCTATAGGTTTAGCTCTATTTATAAATAAAACTTATGATTCTGACAGGCTGACCTTAAGCTTCTTAAAAATAGGGGACGGGGAGCAAGGGGTAAAGGCTAAAAGTTCAAGGCAGGGGCAGGGGTTAAAGCGAACTCAAAACGGCCCTGCTCTCCTTACCTTTTACCCTTTTACCCTTTTACCTAGGACTTACGCATTTGCCCCAAAAACCCCAATGCTGGAGGCTTTAATTGGCTCGGTTCCCCCAGCATTGGGGGCTAGGGGGCGAAAGATGATCGCTTTTGCGTAAGTCCTATTACCTTTTGCCTTCTCTCCCTCACTCCTCAGCTAGAATCGCGTAGATTTCTCGCTTCATCTGGTCAAGTCGATCGCGCACCCGTTGCATCCGTGCCGCATCACCACTACGCGCCACCTGCATAACAGCCCCCGCTAACTCTGTCGCCGCGTTGCGTAGGTCAATAAATTCCTGTGGCTTGCCTGCCATCACGTTGTTGAAAGCATCCCACGGAGAGCCAGCAGCCTGTTGATTCCGCTCTGCCAGCAGTTGTGTCCCTTCTTCTGTAATGGTATACACCCGCTTGCCACCAGTCGTTTCGCTGGTGAGATACCCGCCATCCTCTAACATTTGCAGCGTTGGGTAGACCGAACCGGGACTGAGACGACGGAAGCCGCCATAGCGCGTTTCCAGTTCTTTAATCAAGTCGTAGCCGTGTCGAGGACGTTCAGCAAGCAATTCCAGCAGAATGAATTTGATGTCACCGCGACGGGTACGACGTTCATCGCCCCAGCCGCCGCCACCCTCACCTCTGGGATGTCTGCCGGGACGATCACGCCCCCAGCCACCGAACTTGCCACCGTTGAATCTCCCACCACCAAACGCATCATGACCAAACGGATTGCCATGCTGAAACCACGAGCAAACAGATGGTTCTTCGGGCGCGTCTGCCGATGCCAGTGCCCATACATACGGATGAAAAAGTCTAAACATTGTTGTTTCTCTAAATAACTATCTCTACTATACGATATATCGGAATATATCGCGACATATCGTTATTTTTTTGCTGTGCTGCCTTTGGTGCACGATCGTGGTTGCTAAGGCTAAGCACGATCGTGCGCCAAAGACAGACATTGCCGTGCTCTTACAAAAGGGCTTGCCGTCTTACGCTCCGTAGAACTGCACAGAAATTGTCACGCCCCAAACGTGACGTGAGCAAGAGATAGCATAATCAGAACTAATGTTCCGAAACAGAAATGATGCAACACGCTTGAGCGTTACTCAGTCCTCAGCACTCAGTACTCTTTCAACCGACGTTGCAAAACTTTTGATGCGCTGTACTAGTGGTTTGTCAGTTTTGATTTTGTGCGTGAATAGCTTCCGTAAACTCTGCTGACAATCACTTGTAAGATTTGACCACCCACAATTTTAAGCTTGACAGACCACTAGGGGCTGTCATCAATTATTCGTACATATGACTTACAGCAGGGGTTCCAGCCCCTAGCCTTGTTTGTTAGAACGGGCGCAATAAGGCTGATACGCAAGCTTTCTGAGCTTAATTGATGACGCGCCCTAGGGTAGAAGTGGGATGCTCTGCACGCAGATACAGCTACCTTGCGGCTTTGGCTTGTGCCTGCCGCTGGCTTTTCATCCGTTCAAAGCTGAGGGCACCAACCCCCAATGTCACCAGAAGAATGCCAAAGACTTGTATCCATTGGAGTGGGTTGTTGATGAGCAAAAACGCCAACAATGCTGTTACAACAGGGCCACTAGAGGCAACGATGGATGCTAACGCCGCCCCCATGTAGCGCACACCAAAGTTATTGGTCAAATAGCCAATTAGGGTCAAACCACCCAACAGGATGCCACCCAGAACAAAACCAAGGGGTTGGTCAACTTGAACATCCGTCGGTGGAGAAAAGGTCAAAATGACGCTTGATAACACAAAAATGGTTGAAAACTGAATCAACGTCACCGGAATGGGATGAAGCTTCTTAAAGCCAAGCTGCATGCAAATCAGATAAAAGGCAAACGCAATGCCTGACGCGATCGCAATAAACGCACCACTGCCTGACATCCTGCCATTGGCGGCTGTCAATCCTGGTAAGGCGGTAAAAATCACACCTAGCAGAATCGTCACCATCACAATCCAGCGTAGGGGCGTGGGACGATCGCCAAAGAGAAACCACGCCAATGGCACAGTCACGATCGGGTACATAAACAAAATTGTGACGGCTGGCCCCGCGCCAATCTGTCCGATCGCGATATAAATCAGCACCTGCGACAAAAAGAGAAACACGCCACTGCCAATCACATTAAATAACGGTCGGCGATCGGGAGCCGTCAAAAATCGCTTCAGGTCTCGCCATACAGGCGGATACAAAAACATAGCCACAGGAATCATCAGCGGCAACACAACCAGCATCCGTAGCCACAGAATGAGCAGAGAGTTACCCAGACTCAACTGAATGAAGCCACCTAGCTTAACGCCACCGCCCAGCCAACCCAAAATAATGCTCTCTCGACCGATGATTCGCACGACAACATTGTGGATAGACAGTGCTGCCGTCGAAATGAGCACCAGTACCAAGCCGATTTGAAAGTGAGAAAGCTCCTTTCGGGGAGCAGCAGGTAAAGGAAGGGGGGCACCCGGAGCCTCCAGTGGAATCGGCTTCGCAACTGGTGCTGTATGAAACTGATTAGATGCTGGATAGGAGGATTGCCCTATTGAAGTTTGTGGAGGGGGTAGCGGTGGATAAATCTGGCTAGCGCCACCATTCGCTGGCCCAGAGGAGTAGCTTGTTGGCGCAGAAGAGTAGCCACTGTCTCCAGGGTAATGGCCCTCTGTCGCATAACCATGCTCTCTGGGATACCCGTTCTCATGCGGTAGATGCGGCACAACTGGTCGATTGGCTTCCACCTGAAGTTGCTCTCGTAGGCGGTTAATCAACGCTTCTAAAATCGCCTCGCCCTGCTGCTCCAAGCTTTGCATGCGATTAAGCTGCTGCGATAGCGAACTTTGATAGCTATTGAGATCTTGCTGTAGGGCTTTAAAGGTTGTACTAAACGTGGAATCTAATGACGCTAATAAGCGATGTGCATGATCGCTGTGTCCATCAGCGGCGGTCAACGAGGTGCCAACATTCGGCTGCACGGTGCTTGTCATCTGATGCGTACTGGCAAGCTGATTGAGCCGCTGAATCATGAGCGCTTGCAGATGACTTGACAGCACTTGAGCCAGTTGTTTTGCCCAAAGCTGCTGTTGTGCAATTTGCTGCTGCGAGAGTGTTTCTAACTGTCGCGATTGCAATGTTTGATGGTAAGCTTGCAGCTTTTCAATATCAGCGATCAGCCGCACTTTTTCAGCGTGCAATCGGGCAACGTCCCGCGAAAGCTGCCCAATCACTCCCTGTTGGAGACTAGTAAGATCCTGCGTCACGGCATGCAAGATACTCTCCACTGCCTGAGCGCTTTGCGCCCCAGTTTCTGATGATTCAGGAGGTATATTTGATCGCAACATGCGCCTTTCAGACATTGGAGAATCGCCCGGTTGCCCCATGAATGGTTTCCTCTAGTCTGCCAATCTCTAGTCTGCCGATTTTAAGTGCAAGACTTATCGATCGGCGTATAGCAATAAGAATTCCCCATTAGCTTCTTAAATTCATGCTTCATCATGCAAATCGCCCGTTTTATACGTTACTCGCCATTCGGACAAACGATGACTTAACTGCGAAAAAGTTTAAACGGTAGAACGAGATGTGACGAAATGATAAACCGCAATTTACAGCGGTTCTTGATCAAGTAAATAGGTTAAGGGGGCAGGGGGTAGGGCAGTTTGCTTCTAAAAACCAACATCTAAAAACCAGCAACGTCTTTAGTGATCAGCAATCAGCCTGAAAGCTGACGGCTGAAGGCTAAAAGCGCTAAAGCGAGAAGACATTTTGATCAAGCACAAACCAACGACTAAGGCTAAAAATGGCGGCCCCAAAGGCAGCTACTAACGGCACTGTGACCAACCAGGCAAGCCCGATCGATCTCAGCGTTTGGAAGCGTATAGCGTTCGTTGCCTGGATTAAGCCGATCCCTACAACACCACCCACCAGCGCGTGAGACGTTGAAACAGGCAACCCTAAGCGTGATGCGACCAGAACAGTGATACCCGTTGCAAGTTCAGCGCAAAAACCACTACTGGGCTGGAGTGGAAGGATGCCCTCCCCAATGGTTGCAATCACCTTTTTGCCCCATACGGCCAAGCCTGCAACAATGCCGACCCCTCCCAGCGCCAAGACCCATAGCGGCACCTCAAAGCCTTCTAAGGGAACGTCGCCCGTGCGAAGAATGTACGCGATCGCCGCTAACGGTGCCACCGCATTGCCCACATCATTTGAGCCATGAGCAAACGCCACAAAACATGCGCTCAAGACCTGGAAACGAGCCAAAAGAGATTCTGCCGCTGAGATATGTTGGGAGGATGCTTGTTGCTCTGCACCTCCACTACTTTGCACTTCTACCGTTTTTTGCTCTAATTGATGCCAACTCGAAATCGTTAGCGCGATCGCACCGATCGCCCCAAGCGCTAGAGCAACCGTGTGCGATGGCAACGGCACGGCAATGAATCTTTCTACCGCATTCGGCAGCACAATCACCCCAAAAGAACTCAAAAGAGCAGCGCTTAACCAGGGAATCCACTCTCTAAGTTGCGCGAGGACATCCGTTTGGTCAAGAATCCAACGCTTCATTTGGCTGTAGAGTAAGGCTGCGATTACCGCACTGACTACTGGAGTCACAACCCAAGAGACCGAAATCACCCCAATAAATTGCCAATCAACCGCTTGTGGCCCCATCGCTACGAAGGCAAAGCCAGCGATCGCGCCAACGATGGCGTGAGAGGATGACACCGGCAGACCTTTCAACGTGGCAATATTCAACCACACACCGCAGGCTAGCAATACAGAAAGCATCCCCACCATCAACACGGTTGGCATCGCTTCAAATAAGGCGGGATTGATCAGCTTCGTGGCTAAGGATGCCGACACCTGCCGCCCAAACAGTACCGCTCCAGTGAATTCCAGCACAGCGGCAATCATCAGCGCCTGACCCAGCGTCACAGCTTTGGAGCCAACCGAAGTCCCCATCGAGTTTGCAACATCGTTGGCCCCTAAATTCCAGGCAAGGTAGAAAGCGAGAAAGCTCGTGAAAATTAGAATAAACAAGCGCGATCGTCCACTGAGGTGTTTCTTAAGCGTTTACGTGCTGAGTTTTTGTGCTCAACCACAATACTCATCATAGAAACAGACTTAACAGTTGGTAACATATGCTCAATAACTAACTGTTAACGTCCACTAGCTGTTAACATCTGACTAGATTTAATCCCACCCATCTACTGACCAAAGCTTCATCTAAATCAACGCGGCCCTACCGAGGGGCAGGTGCGTTACAAGCTGTGCGATTTCAAAACTGGCACATTACCAATTTTTTACTCTAAAGAGCTTGCGTAGATAGATGGAAGCGCGTCCTTGTTACCTGTGATGGATGTAAAACTTAAGTATCTTTGCGACTATCTCTAAAGCATTTTCACACTTTTACTCACAGAGAACGCTATGCTTTCCACCTCGACTGGGCAGACAGACCCAACCGAAAACTCGGATTCTGTGTTCTCATCAACCAGCTATAACGCTTCAAGAATAGCTATAACCCACGATTTCACTAAGTATCAGTGTGGCGTAGACTACTATTTTGAATTTAATAATGCGAATGCAAGAGCATGCATGACAGGTCAAGGGAAGGGGATCAAACCCAACGACTATATCCTCCTTCAGCTTGAATCGATTTCACGCTGCTATCAAGTTGAAGTCATTGATTACTATAGCCAACCATCAGATATGTGGATCGCGTTGCTCAAGTCGATCGCGTAATTTAGGCCCTGTCCATATTGAGAGCTGGAGTGCTTGAGGCCAACCAGCGAAGCAAAATGAGGAGCGGCAATCGTTTCATGCGCTGACACTATGTAGCCTTCTCTCTAGTACACGCTACCCCCAATATCTGTTTTGAAAAGACTGTAGCTACCCAGTTAAGCACCGCTGCCAGAGAGAAGAGGGGCAATCTTATTTGTGTCCATTGGTCTAAAAAAGAAAAATCCCTGTCCAAAGTCACACTTTAAAGCGTTGAGATGATCGAGTTGTTTTTGGGTTTCAATGCCTTCAGCAACAACATTCATGCCCATTTTGTGAGCAATATTAATAATGAGAGGCACTAAGCCTAAATCGTCTGACTGCTCACCCATCTGTTGGATAAATGTGCGATCGATCTTGAGCGTATCGACTGGGAAGGAATGTAGATAGCTGAGCGATGAATAGCCTGTACCAAAATCATCAAGACTGACCTGAATGTGCCGTTTGCGTAGTTCTTGCAGAATGGTTGCTGCCGATTGAGCATTCTCCATAATGAGACTTTCCGTAATTTCCAGCTTGAGATGCTCAGGACTCAGTCGCGTCTCAGCCAGAATTTGGTCAATTTGCTCGACTAAATCGATTTGGGCAAATTGGCGCGCCGATAGATTCACGCTCATAGTGAGGGGCAGATCGGTGATTGTCTTTTGCCACTGGCGCAGTTGCTGACAGGACTGTTTGAGCACCCAGTGACCAATTTGAGTGATTAAGCCCGTTTCTTCAGCAATGGGAATAAACGCCAGTGGCGAAATGAGACCATGTTGCGGGTGTAACCACCGCACGAGTGCCTCTAGCCCAACAATTTTGCCAGTGGCGATCGCTACTATCGGTTGATAGTGGACGACTAGCTCTTGCTGATGAATCGCCTTGCGGAGATCAATTTCAAGCTGTAAGCGCTTGAGCGCATTTTGGTGTAAAGCCGGATCAAAAATCTGATAAGGCTCTTTGCCAGAAGCCTTGGCACGATACATCGCCATATCAGCGTCGCGCAAAATATGCTCTGGCTGGCTGTACTCGCCATGACCGATCGCCACACCAATACTAACCGTGATAAAAACCTCACGGCTTTCAAGCTGAAACGGTTGTGTAAAAGCAGCCAGCATTTGCTGAACGGTGTGAATCACACTAGCCACATCGGCAACCCCTGTCAGCAGCACGGTAAATTCATCGCCACCTAACCGGGCAAGCAGGGCTGTGGGCTGCAAGGCTTCTGCTAGACGACGGGCGATCGCCACTAGAAGCTGATCGCCGACAAAGTGCCCCAGAGAATCGTTCACCACTTTGAAGCGATCGCAATCTAGAAACAGCACCGCAAACTGAGTATTTGCGTTTGCTTTCATAGCATCCAGCGCTTGCTTCGTGCGGTCAATAAACAACGCACGATTGGGTAACCCTGTCAATGCATCATGCGTAGCTAGTTCCAAAAGCTGAGTTTGAAGCACCTTACGCTCAAGAATTTCGCGGTAAAGTTCTCGGTTTGCCAATTCAAGCTGATGGGTTCGCTCTTTAACCCGCTCTTCGAGCTGCGCGCTAAGCTGCTGATTTCTGGTTTCAGCCGCCAAAAGTGCCAGTTGATTTTGCACCCGCGCAATCACTTCCTCCAGATGAAAGGGTTTACTAATGTAGTCTGCACCCCCCACTGTAAATGCCTTTGCTTTATCAGAACCATCGGTGAGAGCACTCAAAAAAATCACTGGAATGGCAACGGTCTCTTCCTTTGCTTTCAAAGCTTGGCAAAACGTGTAGCCATCCATCTCTGGCATCATAATATCCAGCAGAATGAGATCGGGCAGCACAGCCTGGATTGCGGTCATTGCCATCTTACCGCTCAGTGCTTGACGTACTTGATAGCCCTCCTTCGTCAAAATATTGGAAAGAAGGCGAAGATTCTGGGGGGTGTCATCAACTACAAGAATGTCTGCTCTGGTCATGTCAACTAATGGTCTGTTCTGGAAGCGGCTTGGCTACTGGTCTGGAACGGCGACTAAGCAACTGCGGCGATCGTAAACGCAAGCACCCTTAACCCCAAGTGATACGTGCCTATCATTTCTCCCTCCGTCCCAGTTCAAACTGGATAAAGCACTAATTTCTGTTGCCTTTAGCTAGTATGCCCAAAGGGTTTTTGGGCATAGCGGCATGACATGGATTGGCAACTAATAGCTTGGCTGATGGTGCTAGCGACCATAAATGTAGGAGTCGCTTCGGCAGAGGCAGGCGTACGCAGCATCACTCTTGATGACAATTAACTTACACGTTAAACCGAAAGAGCAAGATCAGATCGGGCAGCATAGGCGATCGTGGTAGCAACTAATTTATACATTAAAGCGAAAAAGCAAGACATCGCCTTCCTGTACCACGTATTCCTTACCTTCACTGCGAAGCAACCCTTTTTCTTTTGCCGCACTCATAGAACCAGTGGCGGTGAGGTCTTTGTAGGCAACCGTTTCAGCACGAATAAACCCACGCTCAAAATCGGTGTGGATGACACCTGCGGCCTGTGGAGCCAGCATCCCTGCGTGAATCGTCCAGGCGCGTGTTTCTTTGGGGCCCGTGGTGAAGTAGGTGCGAAGTCCGAGCAGTTCATACGTGGCGCGAATGAGCGCTTTTAGCCCCCCTTCCTGTACACCCAGCGATTCTAGAAAGTCGGCGCGATCGTCTTCGGGAATGTCCACCAGTTCCGATTCCACCTGAGCTGAAATGATGACGACTTGCGCGTTTTCGGCAGCGGCGATCGTTCGCACCTCTTCAACCCAGGCATTACCTGTTGCCAGGTCATCTTCTGAGACGTTAGTGGCATAGATAATGGGCTTCCGCGTCAATAGCCCCAGCGCTTTAATGGCAGCTTCTTCATCTTCACTGAGGCTTACGTGACGAGCAGGCTTACCTTCGTTGAGGACAACCATCAGCTTTTCGAGTGCATCCACTTCAACTTGCAGGTCTTTGTTGCCACGGGCCTGCTTGCGAGCGCGATCGATCCGCTTTTCGATCTGCCCCAAATCTGCCAATGCCAGTTCTAAATTAATGACATCAATATCGCGAGCAGGGTCTACTGAACCGGAGACGTGAATGATATCGTCGTCGTCGAAGCAGCGCACAACATGAACGATCGCATCTACCTCACGAATGTTCGCCAAAAACTGGTTGCCCAGACCTTCGCCTTTGCTGGCTCCCTTCACCAGCCCAGCAATGTCTACAAACTCGACTCGCGTTGGCACGATTTCTGCCGAGCTTGAAATCTTTGCCAGCACTTGCAGCCGTTCATCCGGCACCGCAACAACACCCACATTTGGCTCGATTGTACAAAAGGGGAAGTTGGCAGCTTGCGCCTTGGCGTTTGCCACCAACGCATTAAACAAGGTCGATTTCCCCACGTTGGGCAGCCCAACAATCCCAGCTCTCAGCATGAATTTTAGCTTCTAGATTAGTGTTTTAGCGCGATCGATTCAGTTGTCTGAAACAGACATTGACTCTCATTCTAAGTTTTGGCTGGTTGTTTCCGCTCGATCGTGCTCATCTAAAATGTTGAGCCATGCTTGTAACCCAGCTAAACTGGCTCTGGAATGGTTTGCGGAATCGTTTCAGGTACGGTTTGCGGAATCGTTCCGGGTACGGGTTCGGGGACAGGCCCCGGAATGGGTTCAGGTACAGGCCCCGGAATGGGTTCAGGTACAGGCCCCGGAATGGGTTCAGGTATGGGACCGGGGCCAGGAGACGGGGGTTCGGGCATTGGTACCGGGATGTCGGGGGTGTAAATCATGGCAGTAGTTCGCGTAAGAAAGCTCTTTTACCGTAGAAAGCGACACTAGCAAAATCATCTTCCTAAGTGGGCATCCCCTTTGAGGGAGAATGCTGCCATGACCATTGCTTTCATGACTGGCAGTAGCGCGATCGCATCTGTTTTTGCTCCTTTTAACTATCAGGGAGGCAATCGGCATGCGATGGTAGGAAAAGTACACAGAAGGGCACCTGCTGCATGTCATCGAATGTCGATCGCGATCGCACTTCGCAAACCGAAGCACCGTTGCTAAACGCGCTCCAGGCGTGTGTTCAGAAGGCCCATGCCCCGTTCTACGCACCAGGACATAAGCATGGACAAGGCGTTTCGGCTCTTTTGGCCACGTTGCTGGGGCAGCAGGTGTTTCAAGCAGATTTACCAGAATTGCCGGAGTTGGATAACTTGTTTGCGCCGCAAGGCGTGATTCAGGAAGCAGAAGTGTTAGCAGCACAAGCCTTTGGAGCCGATCGCACCTGGTTTCTAACCAACGGATCAACCGCAGGCGTCATTGCTGCGATCTTGGCGACCTGCAATCCAGGCGACAAAATCATCCTACCGCGCAATATTCATCAGTCAGCTATTTCGGGGCTAATCTTTGCTGGCGCTGTGCCGATTTTTATCCAGCCAGATTACGACTCAGCCCTGGATCTTGCTCATAGCATCACACCTGCAACGGTCGCTGATGCACTGACACTGCATCCTGATGCCAAAGCGGTGCTGATGGTCTACCCCACCTACTATGGTGTGTGTGGTGATATTGCGGCGATCGCTCAACTGGCTCATCAACACGACATTCCCTTACTGGTGGATGAGGCACACGGTGCACATTTTGCCTTTCATCCAGAGTTGCCGATCGCCGCACTTGCAGCCGGGGCGGATTTGGCAGTGCAATCGACCCACAAAGTACTGTCTGCCATGACTCAGGCGGCGATGTTGCATACCAGGGGCGATCGCGTAAGGGGCGATCGCCTTAGCAAGGCACTCCAGCTTGTGCAGTCCACCAGTCCTAGCTACCTTTTGCTGGCTTCTTTGGATGCAGCACGTCAGCAAATGGCAACGCAGGGAAACTCACTGCTGGAACACACGCTGCAACTGGCAGACGAGGCACGATCGCGTCTTGAGCAAATTCCCGGTCTAACCACGCTTAAACCAGAGCAAGCAGGGCTAGCGGTTGGGTTTAAAGCGCTCGATCGTACCCGTTTGACGGTTACAGTCACAGGGCTGGGGCTCGATGGTTTTACGGCTGACCAAATCCTAAACGAGCAGTTGGGAGTCACGGCAGAACTACCCTCGCTGCAACATCTAACGTTTATTGTGAGTGTGGGCAATACCAAAGCAGACGTAGAAAATTTAGTGCAGGCTTTTGAGACGTTAGCAGACAGGCAAGGAGGCACCGCAGAGACGCAGAGGCGCAGAGAGCAACACTCAATTCACCGCAGAGTGGAAACAAGCGGCACTCCTCGTGCTGCTTTTTTCGCTGACACTGAAACTGTTCCGATCGCCCAGGCTGCTAATCGCATTAGCGCTGAGTTGGTGTGTCCCTACCCACCAGGAATTCCAGTGTTGATGCCAGGAGAGGTGGTGGCGGAAGCGGCGATTGCGCATCTGCAAACGATCCTCGCGAACGGTGGCTTTATTAGCGGGTGTAACGATCCCAGCCTTAAGACGCTAAATGTAGTAGCGACTTTTTCTTAGCTTATTCCTGAGTTCCTTCCTCATCATCTGGGTAAATCAAGTCATGCGGGGAAATCATAGTAAACCTGCCAAAGGTGTAGCTGTTGGGTGGCAGGGTATATTCCCATTGCCCTCTGCTGTCTTCAATCATTAACAAATGATGAGTCTGTCGCGGCTCTAGAGGCATCAACCACCTGCGCATCGATTAGGCTTGAGACACAAATTCCTATACGGTGTGAGATTACGATCACCCTGACTTTCAACAATTTTAAACAAATAACACGAGGATTTGGGTGCCACTCCTTCTCAACACGCTTTAGGCTAAAGAACGCATATGCCTTCATCCCTCATCCCTTCCCTCATGTCTTCCCCCCTCTGGTCTTACGTTACTCCCGGCATTCCTGATGATTTATTCGAGCGGTTGCCCGGTATCCCTATGAGTCCACGCGAAGTGCGACTGCTCATTCTGTCGGCTTTGAGGCTCAAGTCAGATTCTATCCTCTGGGATATCGGCGCAGGTACAGGCACCATCTCGGTGGAAGCGGGTTTGCTGTGTCCGCAGGGGAGGATTACGGCGATCGAGCGGGATGAAGACGTTGCTAATCTGATTCGACGAAACTGCGATCGCTTTGGCCTCACAAACGTGGAAGTGCTTGAAGGCAGTGCGCCAGAGTGTTTAACCAACCTCTCTCAGGCTCCGCACCGCGTTTGCATTGAGGGGGGTCGCTCGATCCAAGCAATTCTCAATGAAGTGTGGCAGCATTTGCAGCCGCAGGGACGTGTTGTGGCGACGGCTGCAACGCTAGAAGGTCTCTATCAGGTTTCGGAGCGGTTTGCGACGCTGCAAGCGCGCAACATTGAGGTGGTGCAGTCAGCGGTGAATCGTTTGGAAAAGCGCGGCATGAATCAGACCTTCGCGGCGATCGATCCAATTTTTGTCTTGAGCGGAGAGAAACTAGACTAGAAAAGTGATCGAGCGTTTCAGTAAATTAAGTTGGTAAATCAAGCTAGTTAAGCCGTTATTACCTGTAGGGTTACCGCTGCACGATCGTTGATTGTCTATAGTCGATGTCTGACCGAGTGGTCGGTGTCAGCTTTTTGTGTTTAGCAACCCAAAGTGCTCAAAAATTGCTAGGAGAACACCCTGGATTCAGTTAAAGTGTTCCAAAGGATTCTTAACCTTCTTAATCTTTCGCTAATCTAACCACCTGTTTGCATCTTGGCACCTGTTGACCTTAACAAGGCTCCAATTTTTTATCAAGCGATGAGCGTGAATTAAACATTCACTCAAGCTCATCGCCTAAGTGTGCTCCAATAGAAGTCTGGTTTATGGCTATAAGGTGTACCCGTCAATGGTGTTGTAACGTTCAACCAGTCCACTGTCCATCGAAAGTAGGTCAAACGAAACTAGTCTCATGTCGTTTCCCCGTGTTGCAAGTGGAGTAGTCGCAATCATCCTGGCACTTAGCATGATTTTGCTGGGAGGCTGGTACTTTACGGTCGGGTTTGGCATCATCATTTACTTGGGACAGTTGGAATACTTTCAACTGGTGCATGCTAAAGGCATTGCACCTGCTGCAAAAACGACGCTTGTAGTCAGTCAGGCATTGCTGCTCATTTCAACCGTTTCGCCGACGCTGGCAGACGCGATCTTTCCAGTTGCAGGTACGTTTATTTGCTTTTACCTCCTGTTTCAGCCCAAGCTTGCCACGATCGCCGATATTTCCACCTCTCTTCTGGGTTTGTTTTACGGCGGTTACCTGCCTAGCTATTGGGTCAGGCTGCGATCGCTGGGTCAAGCCGCAGTCAGCAATTTACCGTTCGACGGCTATTTGCCACAGAGCTGGACAGATTTGCACAGTATGCCGCAAGGCTTAACCAGCACGCTACTGGCGTTTGGCTGCATTTGGGCCGCCGATATTGGCGCGTATGTGTTCGGCAAAATCTTTGGGCGCACGCGACTGTCAAACATCAGCCCCAAAAAGACGGTTGAAGGGGCGGTCTTTGGAGTTACGGGCAGCATCGTTGTGGCGATCGTCGGCTCCTGGTACCTTCGCTGGTCAGGATGGCCTGTTACAGGAGCGGCGCTCGGCTTACTGATTGGTATTGCTAGTTTGCTAGGCGATCTCACCGAATCGATGATGAAGCGCGATGCTGGCGTTAAAGATTCTGGTCAACTCATTCCGGGGCATGGTGGCATTCTCGATCGTGCCGACAGCTATGTCTTTACAGCGCCATTAGTATACTACTTTGTGGTTTTACTCCTGCCACTGCTGCCTCAGTAAGCAGGGCACCTTCTGCACCATCTCGCCCCTTGATATGGCTTTTTGCGCTAAGCCAAGCGAGCCGTAGATCTCTAGCGTGCGAGCATAATAGAAAATCGCCCAACGCTTAAATTCCCTCGTTTTGAAGACCTGAATTTCTCAAAATCTGTCCGAAATCTAGTCCTTATTTAGCCGAAGTTACTGTTATCAAATTTCCAAGTTCCTCTCATTCACAATCATGGGACTGTTTGATCAAGAAACCTCGATAGACTTTATAGAGAAAGAAAATTGTTATTCCTAGTAATAAAAGACGAACCCCATTGAGAATTGCCCATTCCAAATATAAAAGATGAAGTCTTTCTCCAAATCGATCGACATTGCCAAAAAACAGCTTCAGATTATATTGAGTCACAATATAACCCGTTAGTGCGATGGCTGACCCAGAGGTAAATGCTGCGCGGTGTAGTAACGTCTTGAGGCGAGAAGGTACGCTCGTTTTAGTCAATGCAAGTAACACGATTAAGCAAAAGCCAATTTGCGTCAATGGAATGTAGTAATAGTAAGGTTCTGTAATGGCAAAAAACCTATTGTACGCATTGATTTGTTCCACTGAGGCAACAATGCTATTCGGCGTCAAAATCTCTTCATAAAGATTGCCAAAAAACCATTGGAGATGGAATAGCAGTGAGAGCGTTAACACAATCTCAGTACGTTTATGGTTCATTTCTTGTCGCCTCAGCTCTTTAGTGTTAAGCAGCAATTAACGATCGTCAGCATCGCAGCCGTTCAATTGCAATCATTTAATTGTTTTGAACGCAAATAGCTCAATCACGTTACATCTCATTGTTTAGCCACACCCCTTGCAAATTAGGAGCGCTTAGCAGTCGGACAATCAGCGTAAACTGACTAGAGCTAGCGGCTACGAGATGGATGCTTTTGATTTTCTAAACTAGTCGGTCTAGTTTAACCACGTCAATCTAAACTAGACCGACTAGTATAAAGATGTCAAGCTAAAATCCAATGTTCAGCCTTTAGGAAGACACTACGGCATGAAACAAACAAAGACCGGACGCGCCGATCGCTCCCTTTCTTCAGAGAAAACGGAAGCGATTTTAAAAGGGGGTATGCAAGAGTTTTTAGCGCATGGGTACGCGGCAACCAGTATGGATCGCGTGGCGATCGCCGCAAAGGTTTCAAAAGCGACTGTATATAACCACTTTCAGGATAAAGAAAGCTTATTTAACGCGCTCATTCAACGTCTCGTCGAACATAAGTTCAGCACGATTTTTGATGGGGCAGATGCTCAAATTCTGCAAATGCCACCCCAAGCAGTCCTCACAGAGTTTGCCAATCGAGCGTTAGATGTAGGGACACAGGAGCCACAATTCCTTAACTTTATGAGGGTCATTCTGGGAGAATCGGGTCGCTTCCCGGAACTAGCGCGCGCGTTTGTCCGCAACATTGAGCAGACTGCCTTTAAAAGCCTTTGTCAATATTTCACCCATTGCCCCCAGCTAAACCTGGCTGACCCAGAAGCAACGGCGCGCGTTTTTGTGGGCGCGATTGTGCATTTTCTCATTGTTCAAGAAATGCTGCACGGCAAGGATATTTTGCCAATGGAGCGCGATCGACTCATCGCAACCTTGGTCAACTTGATCGTTGTTAAGCCAACGGAACAACCCTAAGCAAACGTCGTTGGACTTACTCAATCTCTGCTCAATCGCTCATACTCACCATATAGCACTACTACAAAACTCAAAATTCCTCCCCTGACTCTCGATTCCCCATTCCCCATCCTCCTACTCCTCCGGCGTCACCATAATCTGCCCCTGACAACGAATTTGCCCAGGTTCCAGACTCAGTATTTGCAGTGAAACCTCTGAACCGAGATCGAACGCAAACCCATCTAGATCCCGGAGGGGCATGCCTTGCCGAGCTTTCGCATGAGGCAACCAGTAGGGACGATCAAGATGTAGCTTATTACCATCACTCAACCGGAAGCCCGTGCGAATAGCAACGGCGGTCGGTTGCCCACTAGCTGATAACAGCGTTGCTGCTAACGTGATCAGTCCATCGCCTAGAACAACTTGAGGATCCTGCAAATGAATTTCCTGCGGCGTTTTGCCCGTTAGTGGATCGTCCTGTTCTCCGTCTGCTTGGAGCAGTGTTAACAAAAACTCAATCACACCCTGCGCCAGTAAAGGTGCCTGCAACGAAGCATTCACATCCGCTTCGCAGAGCAGCACATCACCCATGATCGGAAACGCCTGAGTTAGCCGGAAGGGCTTACCTCGCAGTACCTGTGCAAAGTTTGTGTAAATTTGCTCTCCCACGAGCGACACCTGGCTGAGGTGTAAACCTCGATACACAGCCTTGCGAGCTGAAACCGACACCTGCTTGATGTTGCCAGATAAAAGCTGACGATCGCCCGCTTCAATCGTAAGGTGGAGGTCGTCTACATGCTCCAACTGCGATCGCAACCATAGCCGGATCGCTGGCGACAGGATTTTGCTAATCAAGCGGCTCTGATTGGACATAAACGTTAAAGCCTTGCGCGAACATCGAACCCCCTAGCCGGAGCACAGCACAGTAAAGCTCATCGGGCCGTTTTAAGCGTTGCCCTTGAAACGTCTCTCAAGCAGCAACGACGCGGCCCAGCTATGGCGATCCCTATCGAGTATACCGACATCAACATGCACACCCCTATCTAGCACTCAAAACACCCAAAATTCTGCATTTTAGGTCTCATGACGATCGCCCAGAAGGCCACATTCAACACCCTAGAGTTAAGGGGATCACGGTATCAGCCCCTCCTGGTGTCGCGATCCCCTTTTCGCTGCAAATGTCATAAAACCATGACTTTACGATCCCCGCGTGGCCTGAGAATCCGTATATATGCCTAAAATTGACGCTTAAAACCCTTGACCCAGATTTTACTTTGTCGCAACATAAGCCTAGCTGCGATCCCCACACGTGCAATGTCGTATGGTTCTCAGGACATATCAAAAATCACTGCTAAACAGAAATGACTATCTATAGCGATGACCATCAACAAGTCCACACATTGGAGCGTGAATGACTATGACTAAAGAACGCCCACCGCTCGAAGATATGACCCTGCGGCAACTCCGCCGCGTTGCCAGCGAATATGGTGTCTCTCGCTATAGCCGTATGCGCAAAGAACAGCTCCTCGCATCAATTCAAGACATTCAACGTAGTCAAGGCTCGTCTAACCCATCCCGACCTTTGGAGGCTCAAGCAGAAGTGGAAGCAGCAAAATTTGATCTTGGGCAGGACGATCGCATTGGTGGCTCTCTGTCAGCCGTTGATGAAGGGTTGGTAGACCTTCCGGCAGGCTATGGCGAAAGCCGGATTGTGCTCATGCCACGCGATCCACAGTGGGCGTACACCTATTGGGACATCCCCAATGAGCACAAAGAGGCGCTACGTCATCAGGGTGGGCTGCAAATTGCCCTGCGCTTGTACGATGTCACAGATGTTAATCTGGAGTATCAGTCACCCCATAGCATTCAGGAGTACCCCGGTGACGAGCTTTCGCGGGAGTGGTATCTACCTATTCCAGTGAGCGATCGCGACTACGTAGTCGACATTGGCTACCGCTGTGCAGACGGTCGCTGGTTAGTGCTGGCCCGGTCTGCCCCAGTCCGCGTCCCTCCTGTTTACCCCTCCGACTGGATTGATGATCAGTTCATCACCGTCTCCTGGGAAGAGCCTCTAGCGGGTAAAACCTTCCTGGAACTGGTACCGCCCAGCCATAGAGCAGCTAGAACTGGCGCTGGTATGGGAACTACAGGCAACGCCATTTACGACCAAATTTTCAGCCTTGCGGAAACAACCGAAGCGCAACGAGTGGTAGGGTCTTTGTATGGCTCCATGCAGCAGGTGCCCGTGCATGAACAAGCCATTAGCTCCTATGTCTTCCCATCGGGCGCTGGCTTGTGGGCACTACCCACTACTTCCGGGTTGACGATGTCAGGCGTGGGCATGTCAGGCGTGGGGTTCTCTGCTTCCGCGCCACCGATTCGGCCTCGTCAATTCTGGCTTGTTGCCGATGCGGAACTGATCGTTTACGGTGCAACAGAACCAGATGCCACGGTGACGATCGGCGGTCGGCCCATCAAGCTCAACTCTGACGGCACCTTCCGGTTCCAAATGTCCTTCCAGGACGGACTGATTGACTACCCCATTCTGGCAGTGGCAGCCGATGGCGAACAAAACCGCGCGATTCACATGAAATTTACGCGCGAAACGCCCGAACGTAGAACAAACACCAAGGAAGAAGCCGTCCAAGAATGGCTGGTGTAAGCACACCCGTTTGACAATCCTGTTACTCCCTTGCCCTCGATCGCGCGATCGGGGGCTTTTTTATGTCTCTAATGACGGCATCAGGCTTAAAGATGCGATTGTGCAGCGCAATTATGTCAACAACAGTAAGCGATCGCCATACAAAGTTGCTTAAATTGGGAAAGATCGTCATTCTGCACGCAACGAGGTACCTCTGCATGGTCGAGCATCGCTTCCCACAAACGACACCAGTGGACAACAAAGCACTCGACGATGACTCCTACATGGACTACTTCTCCGATATCCCCGGCAGCATGCCAGGAACCCTTAACATTGAGTCAGATTCTTCTCCCCCCGTCATTGTGTTGATCGACTATGACGAAGCCAACGCCGTGCGGCAGGAAGTTGCAACCCCTGAAGATTGCATTCCCTTTCTAGACACCGAATCAGTTTCTTGGGTTGATGTTAAAGGTCTGGGTAGTGAAGATGTGCTACGCCGACTGGGGAAAGTGTTTAGTCTCCATCCCCTAGTGCTCGAAGACATCGTCAATGTACCCCAACGCCCCAAAATTGAAGAATATGACGAACAGTTGCTTATCATTGCGCGAATGGTCACCATCAAAGCGTCTGGCAGTGGTTTTATTAGTGAACAGGTGAGTCTGGTCTTGGGTCGGCATTATTTGCTGACTGTGCAGGAAGAACCAGAATACGACTGCTTTGGCCCCATTCGTGAACGCATCCGCACCAACAAAGGTACGATCCGCAAACACGGAGCCGACTATTTGGCCTATGCACTCTTAGATGCCATCATTGATGGGTTCTTTCCAGTCTTAGAAGAATACGGCGAAAAAATTGAAGAACTGGAAGATGAAGTCGTCTCAAATCCCTCCCATCAAACTTTAGAAAAAATCCATTCCATAAAGCGCGAATTGTTGGGTTTACGGCGTGCCATCTGGCCTCAGCGCGATGCTATTAATGCGCTGATTCGTGATGGTAGCGATTTGATTAGTCATGATGTTCACATCTATCTGCGAGACTGTTATGACCATGCTATTCAAGTGTTAGACATGGTTGAAACCTATCGTGAGCTAGCTGCAAGTTTGATGGACGTTTATTTATCATCCGTTAGCAATAAAATGAATGAAATCATGAAACTGCTTACGGTGATTTCATCCATTTTCATACCGCTTACCTTCATTGCTGGAGTGTATGGCATGAACTTCAATGCCGATAAGTCACCGTTCAATATGCCTGAACTCAACTGGTACTGGGGTTACGTTGCCTGTTGGGCTATCATGCTGACAACCGCTTTCAGCCTTATCTTCTTCTTCTGGAAGCGAGGCTGGTTTGAAAGCCTTTCTACGGCTGCGCCTCAAGATAAATCTTCTAAGAAATCACTTAAATCCTTGCTCCACCGATGAATCTCGTCGACCCCATCATTCTCACAGCGTATGTGCTATGCATCATCTACTTTCTGTATCTCATTGTTGATGCATTCAACGATGAGTTTACGATTAAGTTAGACGTCGATTTCTTAAAGCAACAGCTAGAAGAACAACGGCTCCAGGATTTACTCGGTATTAGCGTCAAATTTGACAGCCGTTACGAGTTTGACAAGCTAAAGCAACTAGCCGTGAGTATTAGTAATAAAGCAAGCCACGAAAAAGTAGATGATAAACCGCATGGTATTTCAGTTTATGTTGATTGGGATTACTGCGCCGTCACAGATTTAGACGGTCGATCGCGCCGCGTTACTCGCTTAATGCCTGGTACGACCGTTGATCTCTTTCAAAATCAAGTCTCTAGCACGATCGGCCCCAGCACCACGCTAAAAGAAGCCATCACCGCCGAAGATCTACTGCAACGCAAAGGCGATCGCAAAGCCGACAAACTCGATGCAGCCTCACCACTCAATCTAGAAGTAGAAATCACCAAGCCACTCATCGACCCAGGCGCACTCAAGAAAAATGATAAGTTCATGAAGCGCTACACCGATTTGGAATTCTTTCTCGGCCTAGCGTTTCGGATCGTCGGCCCTAACCAGCCAATTGGCGGCGATCGCGTCTACGTCCTCTGCAAATTTGTCATGCATAAGCTCCACTGGACGGCTGGCTTGCCGTGGAATCCGAAATAGGGGAGTGGGGGATGGGGAATGGGGAAAGCATTGATGGCTGAACCTTTTAGCAGTTGCCCCCTGACCCCGAATACTTAACCCAATCCTTGCTCCCCATCCTTCAACTCACTAGACTAAGACAGAGGAGAGTAGGTGCAGGCAGTTGCGGATTGCAGTCAAAAGCTGTGATTCGAGGAAAGTCCGGGCTTCCGAAAGACCAAACTTGCTGGGTAATGCCCAGTGCGGGCGACCGTGAGGATAGTGCCACAGAAAGATACCGCCGCTTAGAAGTTATGAGTTATGAGTGCTGAGCTTTGAATGACGAATTTCTATTACGAACTTAAAACTCAAAACTTAAAACTCAAAACTACTGCGGTAAGGGTGCAAAGGTGCGGTAAGAGCGCACCAGCAGCATCGAGAGGTGCTGGCTCGGTAAACCCCGGTTGGAAGCAAGGCTGTGGAACAAGGGTTGGTCTTTGACCCGTTCCATGCAAAGGTGGGTTCGCTCATCTCTGCCCGTCCGCTTGAGGAGCTTGGTAACAAGTGTCCCAGATAGATAACTGCCCTCTTAAAGACTGTCCTTCTAAAGGCATCGCGTTTAAGAGAACAGAACCCGGCTTACGTCCGACTCTCCTCATTTACACAAACCTTACAGTTCCCCAAGCTCACACCCACCAAACGGGCTAGCGGCTTAGTTTTATCTAACTTTGTTGATTTAACAAAGAAATGTATAGATTCAGCAAAGGGGCTTTAGTCCGCTGTACGACCTTTTGAACCTGCACTAGGATGAGGGCACCAGTGATTCACTTCACTGCATGTGTTGTTGAGTACCTGCTAAGACAGACGTACTGAATGATGCCTTGAGGAGTTAAGTGGCAGTGGCTTAGGTGGCAGCGTTTATAGGGTAAGGGTGTGAGTAACCAGACCTCCCAAATCTCAGTAGCAAGTGAACTAGAAGCGGCGTTGAGTACTCAACAGCTACTAGCAGTGGGCGAGCATAAGCGCAGCGGTTTAATTATCTGTAAGGCGCATCATGCAGAATTTGCAGGGCCTGGTGCCATTGTGGGAAGCCCCGTAGAGCAAGCTTGTATGAGTATGATTGCGATCGGTGCTCCTGAGCTAACGCCCGTTGTTACGTCTAAACAGCGGCAAGCAGCTTACAGCCGCCGCATTCAATGGAGTCGCTGGCTACAAAAAATTACTGAACATACTGATGCAACCCAAAGAGCCGAGAAGCTCTTTGCTAGTTTTGAGGAGTTTTTTGGTGCGCCAGCTTTAATGGCGCTGTCGGACGAGGTGCTGGCTTTATTAATTGGAGTGATGCCGTTTACAGTCGCGGCCGTGCGATCGCACTACTCGTGGCCGCAGTCAGTCGAGGAGAAGACTCTTATCGCCTCCTATGAGCCGAACAAATTTAACGCTGCTCGCTTCGTCCCACGATCACTGCATGCCAACGCTCATCTGCCAGCTAAAACCTATGCTAGCGTTTGGACAGCGCTTTACAATACGCCTAGTCGAGATTAGCCGCTTGCTCACATCGAGTTCACAGATTGGGTGAGCGATGAAGGAGTTTTGGAAGGATTTCCGTCTCGAAAAAAACTCTTGACAGTCCACTGCTGGCCGTAATGTTCTGACCTTAAAAGACCTGATACACTGTCAGGCATGACACTCCAGTACCCTCGTCGCCAGAGGCAACTTCAGAATCTGGTGCAAAAATTAGGACTCCCTGGGCAAGCGCCCATTCAATGGCAACTGCTCGACTTGGCGCTGACCCATCCAAGCGTCTCGGCAACAGCGAATTACGAGCAGCTTGAGTTTGTAGGGGATGCTGTTGTACGACTAGCGACGGCTGTTTTTTTGCTGGATACTTTACCGGAGCTTCCAGTTGGAGAGTTTGCAGCCCTGCGTTCGGTGCTGGTGAGCGATCGCATTTTGGCGCAATTAGCAGCAACCTACCAGCTTGATCGATACTTACTGGTTTCTGACAGTGCCCTGAAGGACAAGCTCGGTCAGGAATCACGTCTGGCGGATGCATTTGAGGCTGTGCTGGCCGCGCTTTATTTAAGTACGCATACCTTAGAACTAGTGCGGCCCTGCCTGGATCATCACTTTCGGCAGTTAGTCACTGAGATTCTGAGCGATCCAGCTCGGCAGAATTATAAGGCAGCGCTTCAGGAATGGAGCCAAGCGCACTACAAAATGCTGCCGGAGTACCGAGTGATTCAAGCCGAGCAGTCTCAGGACGACTCGCAACGCTTTACAGCGGAAGTGTGGTTGCGTAATAAGCGGTTGGGCCAGGGAAGTGGGCGATCAATTAAGGCCGCTGAGCAAGCCGCCGCGCAGGTAGCGTTTACGGTGGTGAGTGAACAGCCACCCTGATCGGTGCGTTGTGTCAGTAAGTTGGCATCCAGAATCAAATCCCACCGAAAGTCTCGCTTGCTTGCCCTGAGAATCGCCTTAGCCGTTTGTTGCAGAACCAACCGATGTAATGGATGGTTCAGAGGCATCACGTGGCAAGACGTCCCCTACATGATCCCGATTGTGACCATTGCTGGAGGGCGGGTTGATCGCGCTAGCGACTTCTACAGGGGCTTGCGTTTCCTGTGAGGGGAGCCAGATGCGGAACGTGCTGCCCTTCCCGATCGTGGATTGAAACGAGACGGTACCACCATGCAATTCGGCAAAGCGCTTTGTGAGCGCTAACCCCAGGCCAGTCCCCTCATGCCGACGGGTGAGTGACGAATCGACCTGCTGAAACGGGCGGAACAAGAGATGCCATCGTTCTGGTGGAATGCCAATCCCAGAATCGGTCACTTCCAGACAAAGGTATGGCGTGTTGGCATTGACGGGGCTGCGATCGGGGCGCGCATCTTGCTCTAGCTGGTGACCATAGGCAATACGACCGCTTAATTTCACGTGGCCGCCTTCGGGCGTGAATTTCACTGCATTTGACAGCAGGTTAATCACCATTTGACGCACGCGAAGTTGGTCAAGCGCGACGCGGCTGAGGTGCTTTTCTACGTCGATCGAAAGCGAGAGGCGTTTCTTCTCAGCGGCTGGCTGCACCATTTTCAAGCATTCTTGACATAAATCTTGAATGGAGACGGGTTGAAGGCTCAGTTCAAGCTGACCGGCTTCAATTTTGGCGATGTTGAGCAGGTCATTAATGATGTTGAGCAGGTGCTTGGCGGATTCGTCTGCTTGCTGTAGCAGTTCCAGTTCTTCGTCACGGCTGTCGCAGCAACCATCTTTGACCAACCCAATGCAGCCGAAGATGGCATTGAGGGGCGTTCTCAACTCATGGGAGGTTGTCGCCAGGAATTCGCTCTTCATCTGGTTAGCGGCCTGTGCTTCTTGCCATGCGGTTTCCAGTTCTTCTGCTCGATCTTCAAGGCGTTCGACCATGATGTCGAGTGCGCCAGCAAGCTGGTTGATTTCTTTGATCCTGAAGTCTTTCGGTGCTTGATCAGACGGCTGGCGGTGGTAAATCTGTAGGGCATAGTTACCGAGTTGCTCTAGCGGTCGTGCCAGGTCGCGAGAAATATAGATGGTAGCTAAGAGGTTTGCGCCCAGTAGCCCCATAGTAAGGATCAGCAGTACTTGCTTAATGTCTTCTAGTCCAGAGAGCGCATTCTCAAGGGGAGCGACGGCTAGAACAACCCAGGTGCGGCTTTCATCCGAAGCAGCAGAAATTTGCACACGGTTATACCCGGCTAACCAATCTGTATTGTCGTCTTTGAAAGAGACAAATTGAAGAAAGTCTTCTTTGCCTGCGATCGCGCTATTCACAATATTTTGTAGGCGTGGGGCATCTGATTCTTGTCGAATATTACGACC
Organism: Stenomitos rutilans HA7619-LM2; assembly: GCA_019358945.1. Classification (GTDB taxonomy): domain Bacteria; phylum Cyanobacteriota; class Cyanobacteriia; order Leptolyngbyales; family Leptolyngbyaceae; genus Stenomitos; species Stenomitos rutilans. Next base: position 90,656 of record JAHHIE010000023.1, read on the forward strand.
AATGCGATCAGCTTTGGGGTGAGCCAGGATGGTGCCATCCTCGTCAACGACAACGGTATAGCCGGAGAGAGAGCCTGGCTGGCTAGTCTCTTGTCGATGAACGGCCCATTGCACACTGAGGGCATAGCGCAACCGACCAAAGGAATCGTAGACAGGCGCACTAAAAACAAGGTCGAGTTGTCGTAAGGGCGTTGAGGGTTTAGCGGCCCTTGTTTGGTTAATGGGTGAGACACGAACGCCCGCCAGGGGCGCACGCATCACCTGGCTTTGGCTCGGCCACAAGTTATCAAGCACCTGGCTGATGGCTTGATTACCGCAGGTGCTACCATCCACCTGACCCGTTTGCACGTTGATGAGCTGAACGCATTGCACGCCTTTCGGCAGCCAGCGATTGATGCGAGTGACAAATTCTTGGGGTTCCTGTGCTTGATCGAGCTTAGTTGAAAAATCCTCGCTAGCACTCACGAGGCTCGATCGCATGACTTCGATCAAATCACGAATGTTTTCGCCCTTTCTGACTGCACTTTCGGTCAAGTTTTGACTGGCCGTTGCCAACATGCTGTCGCGCACTTTCTTGTATGCCACTAGCTCACCCAGCAGCAAAACGGGAATGCTCAGCAGCAAAATCCGCGACAGGAGGATGCGGCGAAACGAAGACTGACCTGGTTTAGCCATAGGACGTTTAAACTGAAGTGCGATACCCAATAGCAACCACGATCAACCGGAGCAGATTAAAACCGGATCGTACCTAGCCCTCATGCATCCATCCTATGCGCGGCAGTTAACAGTCAGCATAAGTGCCGTCAAAAGAAGGACTATCCACAATTATTACAACGGTTATACCGAATATTCCAGTTGGACGCAGATTTAAACATTAAACCAAGTGTGCCTGATCGCCGGAGCGATCGCCCTCAAACGACCGTCATTCTTGCGATGAGTGCGGATGGCAAGATTGCAGACGTGAGCCGTGCAGCCGCGCGGTTTGGCTCTCCTCACGACAAGGTCCACTTAGAACAACTTGTTGCAGAAGCGGATGGGGTATTACTTGGTGCAGGAACGCTGAGAGCGTATGGCACAACGCTACGGGTCGTCAACCCTATGCTATTGAAGCAACGACAGCAGCAGGGCAAGCCGCTTCAACCCGTACAGCTTATTTGCTCGCGATCGGCGCGACTTGATCCCCAGCTTCCCTTTTTTCGACAGCCTGTGCCCCGCTGGTTACTAACCACAACCGCAGGCCGTGGTCAGTGGCAAGAAGACGAATACTTCGAGCGCATTCTCGTGGTAGAGACGATCGCTGGCACCATTGACTGGCCTGTCGCCTTACAGCAGCTGGGGGCATATGGACTAAATCACTTGGCTGTACTGGGCGGCGGCACTTTAGTTGCGTCCTTACTAGAAGCAGAGTTGGTGGATGAACTGTATCTAACCATTTGCCCCTTACTGTTGGGTGGCGATCGCGCTCCCACCCCGATCGATGGCTCAGGATTACTGACAGTTTTAGCGCCTCGCCTACAGCTTTTAGAGGTGAGGGCGATCGAGGATGAAGTGTTTTTACACTACAGAGTGAGGAGGTAGAAGGCAGGAGGCAGAAGGCAGGAGGTTGTTGGTTGTTAAGTTGTTAGAAGAAAGCTGATCGCTGACCGCTCAAATTAAAGGCAGAAGGCAAAAGAAGTTGTTAGTTGTTGGTTTTTAGACGGAAGCTGGATAGTTGCCCGCTGCCTACTGATAGCTGATGGCTGAGCGCTCTTTAACTCAAAACTCAAAACTTAGAACTTAAACCTCCCCCTGCTCCCCCTGCTCCCCGCACTCCTTCAGCAATGTATTACGCTGTATGAAGTCTTTCAAGCCTTCCTATGGTGGAACAACTGAAACCTCGCTACTCGATCGCCTGGATTGATTCCCTTGCTGACGTGCCCCAAGCAGAATGGGATGCTCTCGCAATGCCGCTGCAAACGCCCTTCTTTGAGTGGGAGTGGCTGCACAATATGGAAACATCGGGTAGCACCACTGCTGAGACGGGCTGGTTGCCCAATCACTTAACCATCTGGCGAAACCGGAGCTTGATTGCGGCGGCTCCCCTTTATGTGAAAGGGCATAGCTATGGCGAGTTTGTGTTTGATCATCAGTGGGCTGATGTTGCAGCCCGTTTAGGCGTTGAGTATTACCCCAAGCTGCTGGGGATGTCGCCTTTTACGCCTGCGGAAGGCTACCGCTTTTTGATAGCACCTGGCGAAGATGAGGATGAATTGACAGGACTGATGGTGAGCGCGATCGATCAGTTTTGCATGCACAACAGTATTTCGGGCTGCAATTTTCTGTACGCTGACCCAGAGTGGCGCGTCATGATGGAACAGCACGGCTTTTTGAGTTGGCTGCACCATAGCTTTATTTGGCAAAATCAAGACTATCAGACTTTTGATGATTATTTGGGTGCGTTCAATGCCAACCAGCGCCGCAATATCAAGCGAGAACGCAAGGCCGTTGAAAAAGCAGGACTGACGATTCGTACCTTGACTGGAGATAACATTCCCCAGGCGTTGTTTCCGTTGATGTACCGCTTTTACAGTGATACGTGCGACAAGTTTGGCTGGTGGGGGAGCAAGTATCTCACGCCTCAGTTTTTTGAGCAGCTTTATGACCGCTACCGCGATCGCGTGCTGTTTGTCGCAGCTTATGACGAGAAGCATCCTCAACCGATCGGCATGTCCTTTTGCCTCACGAAAGGGGCGAATTTGTATGGGCGCTACTGGGGATCATTCCAGGATATTGATTGTCTCCACTTTGATGCGTGCTACTACACGCCGATCGAGTGGGCGATTTCAAAGGGTATCAAAACCTTCGATCCTGGTGCGGGTGGGCGACACAAAAAACGACGCGGCTTCCCGGCAACTTCCAACCATTCGCTTCACCGTTTCTATAATCCCCGCTTGATGCAAGTTTTCCGTTCTTACATCGGTCAGGTAAATGATATGGAACAACGTGAGATGGATGCCATCAATCAAGGTTTGCCGTTTAAGCAGGATGAAACTGAAACAGGGTGTAAGTAGAGAGGGCTATAAGCGGTCAGCCATGTTCTTTTTTTGCTCTTGCACTGAATGCCAACACGATTATTGAAGCGTTATTAAGACATCAGAGAGTAGTTTAGTAAAATTGCCAACTAACATTAAGAGTTCATTTAAAATCGCCAGTACCCCTTCCATCTTGTCGGTGTCTTCCAATCAACTTGCCTTTCATCAACGCTCCATTTGAGTGTAAGAGTCTCTGTACAGACCAAGCGTGGGTAACCAAACTCTCCCAGGTTTTTCCTAAAAATTAGTCCATCAAAATAAGCACGGCTAGCCTCAGGATTAACATAGCCTTCAACCAAAATCGATTGTTGACCACTTGGAGATAGATACCGCTTGGAACACAGCGGTTCGTTAAAACCGTAGCGGAATTCGACCAGTATGCTCAATAAGAAAGCAAGTACGATCGATAAGCTGCCCACTTGCAAAACATAAACACTTCTTTCAACAGACTTAGGTAGAGTTGCCTGATTGAAGACAGAGACAACCTAAATCGAAAAAGAAGATTAAGGTGGTGTAAGTGAAAACAATGACTGATATCATTTCTGCAATAGAAAAGCCTTGATACCAATCGATCGATGACCAAAGAGTTGACAGCATTGCGTAAACAAGGGCACAGAAAATGATAAAGATGAGCCATACTGCGACTAAAAAGAACACAATTGGCAAAGACACTACTGACAAGAGCAAAAGTAATAATCGCGCTTGTCCGGTAGTCCGGTAGACCTCAAAGAAGGAGCGGGGCAGTGGCCTCACTCTTACAATCAAGGCAGATAGTAAAACGACAGCGACGCTACCCACGACCGGGGTGGCAGGGAAACCTAAAAATGTGCCTGATAGACTGTAGCTATTGAAGAGCATGAGCCAGAAGACCAGGTTGAAATTGGCTGTCAGACCCAGTAGGACAATCAAAAATTTCCGCATGGTTCACCGTCTACAACGAGTGCAGCTGGAGCCGTCGCTTCGATTTTATGCTGAGATTTCTGGCAGTGCTTTTAAGATGAAGGCTGTATGAGCTTGATAGGATCTTTAGCCGCGATCGTGCTTGCAGGTGGGCAAAGCAGGCGTATGGGACAGGACAAGGCTTTGCTGTTGATCGAGGGCGTTCCTTTGCTACGGCGCGTGTGTGAAGTTGCGCTGCAATGTACGCCGATCGTCTCTGTGATTACGTTTCGTCCTGAGCAATACCGAGCGATCGTGCCGCCATCCTGTCGTTTACTGCAAGAGCGTGCTGTAACAGATGCAACCGAGCCACATGGTCCCTTACTTGGGTTTGCGCAAGCCTTAGAGACCGTACAACCAGAATGGGTGCTGCTGTTGGCGTGTGATATGCCCCACTTGTCAGGTGAAGTGCTGCAACAGTGGGCAAAAGAGCTAGAGAAGCCAGACACCGCGATCGCCCTTCTGCCTCGCTCACAGAAAGGCTGGGAACCTCTCTGCGGATTCTACCGCACCAGTTGTCTGGCAAGTTTACAGACCGCGATCGCGCGAGGCGATCGTTCTTTCCAGCACTGGCTTTCCCAAGCAGCAGTCAAAGAGTTACCGCTAGACAATGCTCAAATGCTCTTCAACTGCAACACGCCAGCAGACTTAGCAAATTGCGTGAGCAGATTGGATAACAGGAGATAAGTGAAGCGGACAAGGGAAACAAGGAGGTAAGAGAAAAGGCAGATGCGTGTGTCTAACCCCCTCAACCAGATTGTGCTTCACCTTCAACACTCCAGTTCGGGGGGCTTGGGGAAGTTAGGCCCCCCAAAAAGCGGGGGCCGGGGGGAAGTCCCCCGGACACGATTTATCAACGAAGCCAAGAATTTGTCAACGAAGCTAATACCGATTTAAACAACAATCGCTACAGATGAATCGTTGCGTAAGGGCAAGGCATTGCCTTGCCCTTACAGAATATGTCGCATCTTCAATTTAAGGTAGTGCTAAAGAGGTAAGGATGCATTGTAGTGGTGAATGAAAAACCAGATCGCTCCAATGTGATTCTCCAGCTTCTTAGAAAACGAAAGGGTTTTGCGAACCAAGCGTGAGATGCGTTGCCGTAA
>JAHHIE010000024.1 GCA_019358945.1 Stenomitos rutilans HA7619-LM2
TCCAGATACTGCCGTTCGGATTCGCTGAGCCTCACGATGTATTTCTTGACCACGCCTTTATCATCCAATCAACTGCTTCTAGATTGCCCAGAAGACTCGTCAGACTTTTATTGACTGACCACTAGGCAGAAAGCACGGATTCACCGATAAAGGTTTGGCGAAGGTAGTACCGCCGTTGTCTGCCTTCGTGTTGCGATTTGATTAAGCGCTCAAAGATAAGATTTTCGGTCTGTCGCCGTACCTGCTCGTAGGTCAGGGTTCCATTCGATGCTGTAACAATTTCGTTGCGAGTGAGACCGTCTCGTTGCCTCAGTACCGCTAATACGTGCGATCGGGTCTGTACGCCCTGGTTGGTGGTTTGATAAATGCTGAACATAGCAAAGGGTGAAACACTACTTCACCCTTACTGCCAGGTAGCGGGAAGGTGGGTCAATCGTGAAAATGCCGATTTAAAAGGGGTTTTATACCCTGTGGTTAGGCGTGAAATGGAGATTGTGCGAAAGATTGAGATGGTTTTGATATACGTATCTATTGAGAATTCCTGCAAACGTTGTATACGAGGCGTTCGGACGGGTAGGTTCCTACTTTGGGGTAGTAGGGGTCGTGAGTTCGAATCTCGCCGCTCCGATCGCATGTCCAACTTAAAGAACAGTCCACTGAGCCATTGGTTGTGGTAAGCGGGTGAGTTTCTTCAGGTTGGACATTTTTCGTTTAAAGCCCAAAACGTGATCAGTTGGGACAGCCTATCTTCTTACTGAGCGGCGATAGCTTCTTTGCGATCTAGTAATGGTCAGGTTGCTAAGAATGGGGTGTAACCTCTGGCTGGGGGCATTGCCCCCACGCACTCTTTCATCCCAATGTCTTAACCTTTGTGGCGATCGCGAGAACGTCTGAAATGCCAAAAACTGGCCCGAACTAGCGCTCAGGGCACAGCAGTGCTTAACGATAGCGCTTTCTGTCCTTGAGCATCCGCTTCGTCTGCCTCGACTTACAGCTTAAGGGCCGCGATCGCGCTTAGTAGAATCAGCGCTTAAGAGCGTTGACTGCCTGCATTTTGGCGGACAGTAGCATGGTCACTCACGGGCTGATGTATGTGCCCGTTTAAGGGAACTAGCCCCAAGGCTTTCAAGTCAGCTTCGACCATCAAGTAAACGAGTTGCTCGAAGGTGACAGATGGCTCCCAACCCAGCTTTTGTTTCGCTTTGGTAGGGTCGCCAATGAGCAGTTCTACCTCAGCGGGACGGAGGTAACGTTCGTCAAACTCCACGTAGTCCTGCCAGTTTAAGTTGACATAGCCAAAGGCAATCTCCAGAAACTCATGAATGGCATGGGTTTCGCCTGTAGCAACCACGTAATCATCTGGTTCGTCCTGCTGGAGCATCAGCCACATGGCTTTGACGTAGTCTTTGGCATAGCCCCAGTCGCGTTTGGCATCCAGGTTGCCCAGGTAAAGTTTTTTCTGCTGACCAGCAATAATGCGGGCGATCGCGCGGGTAATTTTGCGGGTCACAAACGTCTCCCCTCGGCGGGGCGATTCGTGGTTGAACAGAATGCCATTCGTCGCAAACAGCCCATAGGATTCGCGGTAGTTCACCGTTTGCCAGTGGGCATACACTTTGGCACAGGCGTATGGGCTACGGGGATAAAAAGGAGTTGTTTCGCTTTGAGGAATCTCCTGCACCTTGCCGTACATCTCAGAAGACCCTGCCTGGTAGAAGCGCACTTGGATGTCTGTGCGGTGCTGGTAGTCCCGAATGGCTTCCAGAAGGCGAAGGGTACCCGTACCGACCGTATCTACTGTGTATTCGGGAGAATCAAAGCTGACACGAACGTGTGACTGCGCGCCAAGATTATAGATTTCGGTCGGCTTTACGTCTTCTAAAATGCGTCGTAGTGTCGTGCCATCGGTCAGGTCGCCATAATGCAGAAAAAGACGTGCTTCTTGATTATGGGGATCTTCATAAATGTGATCGATGCGATCGGTATTAAATGTGGATGTCCGCCGGATAATGCCGTGGACTTCATAATCTTTCTCTAATAACAATTCACTTAAGTAAGAGCCATCTTGACCTGTGATGCCGGTGATGAGTGCCCGTTTGCGTTGTGTCATGTGTCAAAGCTTATGGAATGTGCAGGATGGACGGTGTGTCATGAAGCGTGGCAACAATAGCATTTGCGTGCCTAAATTACCCCACCGTGCTCCTTCCTAACATATCTCTGATGAAGAAATAGTGATCCGTGGTGAAGAAATGGTAAATGCATAGCCTTTAACGCACTTTAATCAAGGCAAGTTATTGAGCAGTCTCCTAGAGAGTGCCCTTTTGGAATGGGGCAACTGCGTGCGGAATGCTGTCGCGATCGTGTAAACGACATTTGGCTAGCCTAGCGCCCTTCGGGTTAGCGGTAACGGTCTAGCTGCTTCATGTATTCCTTCTCTCCGTTCTTTTTCAACTAAAGCCCTGCTAACCTTACAATAGAGACACAAGCATCCGGAACAAAGGGTTGTTGACAACGATGGATATTGTGGAGTTTTTCCAACTCAGCAGCGGTAAGTGGTTTTTGCAGCGCACGAGCCACCATTCGGCGTTCAAACAAACCAACGACGGTCAATCAGAGCTTCAGATTGAACTGCTACCCAAGACTGATCTTGACGTTATCAAGCTGTGTGAACAGCACGAAACGGATCCGGAGCTAGCACTGTGCGGTGCGCGGGTTATTTGGGATGGCGCGATGGAGCGGGACAAAAAAAAGCATACAGGGAGTACGGTGCTCGTGCTGATCGCCGATTCTGACAAGCCGAATGAAGGCAAACTGCTCAGAGAAATGGGCTATGCCGAGAAAGCCCCTGGTGCGGGTCGCTACGTCATGGGTAGTGATAACGCGCTGACATTAATCACCGAAGACGCAACGATGTATTCAGAGGAGCGGCTGTGGTTTGCTAGCCCCAACCTGCGCCTACGTACTAGCATCTTGAAGCAATTCGGTGGTCTTAGTATGACATCGTTCTGCTCTGAAATTCGTAAGGGTGTGGTCACTCCACCCGCTGACCCAGGTGCTCAGCCGTCTGTTGAGCAAACCGCGTAAAGCGAGTCTAAAAGCAGCTTTCAGCGCTTAATAAGGTGCCTTCACGCTTAAAGACGGCAAGCGCTTGCTAGAATAGTGCAGCTTGTGCGTCCGAAACGAGTTATCTGACTGGATAATTTTTCTTGAAAAAACAGTCAAGTGGCAAACGGTTAGGGAACTGGTAACCAATAAAATCTCAGGCTGAAGGGGTGAATGAATGGATGAGCAGTGGGATCTTATTTCCTAGCGAGTCCGTTAGAATGACAGCTAACTAACCGTCAGGTTAGCTCACGTCTTCTTGCGGCTCTTCTAGCGGTTGGGCGACGGTTTTGAGCTTGCTGTAGAAATCGGATGGCTCTGAGTTTGGAGTGAACTGATGAATGGGCTGCTTTCGGGAAGGATCAGTCAGCCAAGACGGCTGGTAGGGCGTTGTGAGATGCGACTGTAATTTTGGTTTGAGTGTAGCAGTGATCAATCCCAGGGCTGGCAAATTGACTTTAGCTTGTAGTTCCTGGTGCTCTAGCTGCTGCAAAATTTTAGCGATCGTGCCAACGGGTGGAAGTTGCAGCGCTTGAACTTCACTGAGAGGTGGTGATGTAGACACAGAATTTTCCGTAAGCTGATGGTGATCTGGCTCATTGTCTGATTGAGCATTGAGGGCGGCAAAAGGCTCCTCTGGCGACGCGGCACTGCTTACTGGAGACTCATTAACATCAGCGTCTTGACCCGTTTCTCCCTGTTGATTCTCCTTGGTTGTTTGCGTGTCTTCCATCAGGCGAGGCGGCTCGCGTTCCTCCTGCTCTGTGGCGGCATCTTGCTCTTGGGCAACGGATGGAGACGATGGTTCGCTCGATCGCAGGCTATAGGAGTAAGTCTGCGCCGATGAATGATCGTCTGTTTGGGTTGCTGGTAGCGCTTCTGTCTGCGCAACTTCTGCGATCGCCGCTTCTTGGAGTGCTGCCATTTCTTGACTGTGAAGGGTTCTCAGCGCTAGCATGACATCGGCTTCAGGTAACGGCGAACGTTCAAAGTGAGGGAGCTGTAGAGCTGCACGATATTGTGGCGCTTGAGTGCTTAGCGGTGTCGATCGCGAAGAAGGTGATTCACGCTGAGTAGAAGCGGTGCTGACAGCTTGATGATCGGGCAAGTGATCACACACCAAACGCTCAAACTCATGGTTAAAGTGAGGGAGCGGCTGGCTCCGTCGTTGCCACATGGCTAAAATTTGCTCAACCGAAATGGCTTTATACCGTCCCTGATAGAGCGCTTCGATCGTTGCTAGGCGTATCCATGCGGTTGGGTAATGCTGCTGCCAATCGATCAGCAGCTGCGACAGCAGTTGCCCCCCCAGATCAAAGCCATAGTGATGCAGCAACTTAATGGCACAAGCTGCTGCATCATTCGATCGTTCTGTGGAATGGTTGACCAGTTCTGTCATAGATCCTCGCTGTATCAGCAAGGCGCTTGGTGAGTGCAGACAAGCGCAGCTTATCCCAAGTGTATATTTGGACTTTAGTCCTGAAGCGCAATCGTGAAATCACCATACAGGCTTTGGGGCAGTTTGATGTAAAAGCCATGCCTGCTCAACTGTTATTATCCGGTACTATTCATCACGACGCAAAATGACGCCCCCTTCTACAGGCGTAATGTCAGAACCTTCAAAGGTATCAGTGCCACCTGTCCAGTTAAAGTCACTGATGCGTAGCCCGATCGCGCCAATTGCCAGTACCGGGTTGTAGCGCAACACGATCGCATAGGTACGGCGGCTATATTCCAGAATGTAATCGGTACTGAACTGATTACTAGAATCCAGGTTAATCGACGTTTGAAACCCAATCCGGAAAGGGCCATAGATTTGCTGGGTGACGCCAATGCTGAGAATGCGGGTATCTACGGTGCGATCAAACAGAAAGGGGGATTGCCCGCTCCCGATGAATTGGGCATAGCCAATGCTGAAGGCCGTGTAGTCAAAGAAGTCGCGAGAAAAATGCCCAAACTGTCCGCTGATCCCAACGCTGGCAATTAGATTCTGCTGCGTGTCGCCATTCGTATAAGCATTGACAACCCCCCTCAGCGACACACCTAAGTTAATGTAGGGTGTGAGCGGTACCGGGCTGTAGCGCAACCCTTCGGCTTGTGTAGGTGGCAGTGCGGTTCCCCGCCAAAGTGTAAAGCCACGCGCAAGTTGGGCAGTGGCACCAAATCGTCCCAGGCTAATCCGATTATTGGTGCGGTTCGCTGCCAACAAATTGAGGCGATCGGTATCTGCCGTAACGTACTGAAAACCTGCCTGGTAGGTGAGTTCGATCCCAGAGTTCCCTAAAAGAATCTTGGGCGATAGCACGATAGCACCCAGACTACTCTGCACCGTCTGAAAGCCTAACGAGCCGTTAAACAAGCGCTCGCGGTAGCTATAATCCAGCGCCAAAATATGGTTGCCGATGATTTGCCGTGCCCGTAAGCTGGCTCGTACATTGTTTTCCAGATCATTAACATCCAGAGTCGTGAAGGAGGCTTTCCCGCGAATACTGGTAAATGGCCCTGGATCGGCATCGATCCCCACTTTGAAGCCAAAATTTTCTGCTTTAAAGGGATTGCCGCCATTGCTTAGCGCCCGCTGTAAGAAGAACTGAGGCGTGAAGGTCACTCGCAATGGGTCTGCTAACAACACGTCAAAACTACGTTCGATGAACAGGCCACCCCGATCTTCATCATCGTAGCCAAAGCGGAAAAGCGCTGGCGATCGCTGCCGACGGTCTAGCGCAATCACAGGCACAAAAAACGGCAGCGTCAAGCGTTGATCAAACACCAACCGTGGCCGTCTGGTACGGATTTCATCACGCAAAGGCGACACGCGGGTAAGGGTGGCCTGTTCCGCTTTCAAGACCAGTTCTGGTGGTGAGAAGGGGTCGTTGGTGATCTGAATATTTTTGGCAACCCAGCCATCGGGCGTAAAGTCAATCTGATCAGCCTCAAAGCGCAACCGCCGAATTTGCCCTCCTTGGGGAACGCCGCCGGGTACCCGACTAATATCCCGTCCAAAGCCAATGCCAAACCCAAAACTGCCAGAGCTATTTACGTTCTGTGTGGGTTGGGCAGCCGTCACGCGATCGCTTACAGGACGGGCGATCGTCACGCCTTCGTTGTCACCTCTGGTGCCGATCGCCAGATCGGTACCCGCTTGCGGCAGGAAAATTTCACCCCTGGCATTCAGGATGCTACCCGTACCCTGTACGAAGCTGTATTCCAACCGTTGCCCACGTAAGACCTGATTGCCCCGCGTCAACGCAACGTTGCCCTCAGCCACCGCCAGTCGATTATCGAGGTTGACCTGCACGCGATCGGCATCCAGAAGTGCTCCACGAAACCGCATCAAAACCTTTCCTTCGGCGGTAAACGTTTTATGCTGTTCATCATATTCTTGTCGATCTGCCGTCAGCTCAATCACCGATCCTGCGCCTGGTGTTTCTCCAGTGGTGGGGGGAGAACTGCTTGAGGGGGGAGTCTGTGGTGTGGGTGGTTGAGTTTGGGTGCCAGGAGGCGTTGAGAGTTGCCCCGGAAGGGGGGTTGGCGCAGGAAGTGGATTGCCTGGGGGTTGATCGAGCGTAGGGAGGGGCAACAGCAACGGGGTTTGATCAGTCGCTTGAGCACGAATCTCTAAACCAGATTTGCCGGGTGTACCCGCTTCTTCCTGAGCCAGCGTTTCTTGAGCAAATTCATCCAACACGATCGCGTCACTTAACCCTGACATGACCGCCGCCTCAGTTGCCTTTTGAGCTTGCTGCGTTGCCCCTGACAGGGAGTACATCACCGCTTTGGCAGGCTCTAACAACGCGGCTGCGCCAGTTTGCGGCTGCTCTGCGACTCTAAACGGCGCTATCGAGTTGGGTGGGGCTGCTGGAGTTGTTGCTGGTGGGGCTGCGATCGATCGCTGGAAGGGCAACAACCTGACCTTTGCTGGCAGCAAGCTGTCGTCAGGCGTGGTTGCTTGTTGCTCGCTGTTGCGATTTGCTTTGTCGTTGAGCTTCTGCTTGGAGGCAACAGATTCTACCAGAGGCTTGAAGACTCCTGGCTGCAAATTTTGCTGTAAGAGGTAACCCGTTGTCGTTGTCGTTCCCAGCAGTGAGGCTTGTGATGCGCCCGTCTGCTGTCTGAACGTCGCCACAGTGGGCAAACTTTCCATCGCCGATACAGGCGAACCAGCTATACCCGTATGGGGCTGCGCCTGATGGTTTGTGGCGGATGGTGAGCCTACGGCTGAGGCAACAGGGGGTGCTTGGGTTGAATGATGAACCTCCTGAGAAGGGGTTGTAATCAAAGCTGGGGGAACAGGGGGCGAAGCCGGATAAGGCATATTGCAGCAGTCTCAAACGAATAAGCAACCCCTAAGGGTTGCCCCACTTACAAAGTAGGGGCAGCCCAAGCTACCCCTACCTCCATGCTGTACTGAAGCGATGGTTACTCTAAATCCCGCTGCTTAGGGTTACGGGCAGGATCGTTAGACAAAAAGCCAAAGATGAACAGCGCAACAAAGAAGGCAACAACAATATAAACGGCAATTTTGAGAGTGACCATACCAATAGCTCCAGAAGTATCAAAAACAGCAATCCACCCACAGCGCTAGATCGCTCTCCCTATCATACAGAAAGGAGGTTCCCTTTTCGATGTGTGCTTGCTTCTGCCGCCAAACTGGCACAATAGATCCCTGATGCAAGATATAAAGCGGCTGTAAGCGCCGTGGCAAAGATTTCATAAACGCCATTAATTCCTTTTCAGTGTTTTTGAAGAAAAAGTAGAATCAATGACAATCGTTTTTCGGGATGGCTAGAGTGGAGCGATCGCGTCCTCTTAGCGCTCCCTTGAAAGATCGTTTAGTGACTATCTTTGACTTGTACCGTCTTTACTCTGATGAGCTTTAGCCAAACGATCACACTCGTTGAGCGGCTCTCAGCCTGAACTTTAAGGTAAGCCTGTGATACAACGCCCCTTTCGTGAACAGTCCGCTTTTAGCCGTCACGCTGACAAGCGGTACCGTTTTGGGATTGTGCTAAGCGTCGGCATGGGCAACATGACCCGCTACCTCAATTTTCGCAAGTATGCAGAGCGCGATCCGGATGTCGAGCTTTTTTGGGCACCCGTAAAGCATTTTATTGCCCCAGATGAGCCAAATCCATTCAAATACTTGCCAAAGCCACTGTATACAAGGGCCGTGATTCTGTACCAATCCGCCCCGGTGTTGAAGCAAATGCAGCAGTTGGATGTGGTGTTATTTCACCTGTTTGAAGCATACGTCTTTGCCTGCTGCCGCAGCCTGGTTTCTAAGCAGCCGCTGATCATTTGGAACAATGACGATCCGCCTATTGTAGACCCTTATACCTATCCGATTTACCCCAAAGATTTTAACAAATCCCTCCGGCGACATCGGTTTCGGTTAGGGCTTGACTTGTGGTGCGCCAAACGCACGGCAGCGTTTGTTCCCTGGTCTACCTGGGGTGACAGCATTCTCGTCAATGAGTGCGGCATTGCGCGTGAGAAGGTGCAGCCCATTCACCCAGGCTTAGACCTTGAACACTGGTCAGCCATCGATCGCCCACCCCTTGCTCCCGATGCAAAACCCAAGATTCTGTTTGTGGGCGGAGACTTTGAACGCAAAGGGGGCGATCGGTTGCTCAACGTTTTTAGCAACCAGTTTGCCGATCGTGCCGAGTTGCATCTCGTCACCAAGGAGCCACCCGCAACGAAGCCGCCAAATGTTTATCTGTATACGGACATTGGCCCGAATGACGATCGTCTGGCCCAGTTGTATGCCAAAGCCGATCTGTTCGTCTTACCAACGACGGCTGACCTTTCACCGTGGGCGTATCTAGAAGCGATGGCATCGGGTTGTGCGGTGATTAGTACAGGCGTTGGGGGCGTGATCGACATGGTGCGTCACGGCGAAACAGGGCTGATTGTACCTGTGGGAGACGAAGTTGCTTTGGCAACCGCTATCCGATCGCTGTTGGATAATCCAACCCTCTGCCGTCAAATGGGGGCACAGGGACGTAAGGACGTAGAGTGTGATTTTAATGCTGCAATTAATGTGCCACGTATGTTGGATGTGATGAAAAAAGTGGCCGATCGCAAACCCATCACCTAACTCAACGCTGAATCCAGTCACCGTTTCAGAAGAAACCACTAAGAGGATGTCTGAGAAGTATGATTAGCAGCGGATTCATACCGGATGAAACGGATGGCTAACGGCTCTTGCTCGAAATTTGCCATCCAATGCATCCGTTCCCTAGCCATTGCTCGCTGATTTGTCGCTTTTGAGACATCCTCCAAGGCGTTGAGGCACGATCGCTCTGCCAAACACTTCAACCAAACGTAGCTCAGTCCTTGGACGGCACACTGGGCGTTTGAAACGAGCTAAGCAAGACGTGCAGCTTGTACTGGAAGAGACAATCTTTCGCCAAATCAGTCGGAAATTGGTGTCTGTACTGCACATAGTACGTCCCCGCTCGCCACGCGCTTAAAAGCACATAAAACGGTGTGAAGAATGGCATCAGGGGGCGCTGCCAGGGGAGCAGTTTTGCGTAGCGGCAGGAGTGTGCGGCTAACCCACCACTTTGAGCCAGCCGCCGCAGATACTCACGCTCAAACCGTCGGGGGGGAAGATGATGCCACACTTCCATTTTGGGGTTGTGCCAAAGCTCCCAATGGCTACTTTGGATGTAGAGCATCACCTCAATATCTTCCGCATTTGCAATCATCGTTTTCCAGGTTTCATCGCGTCCCTTGAGCCGACGCTGCTGCGGTACCGCTTCTTGCCATGCCTGCTTGCGAATGACACAGCCGGGACCATTGGGTGCCATCCCTCGCGCGGTGTAGCGAAAGGGAACCGTTCCACGTTCTTCCACCGCCAGCAGAAATTTGATCTGGTGAAATTCGGGTGGGGGTGGCGCATCAAGCTTGGCAAAGATATTACCACCATAGGCCCCCGCCTCCGGATGTGCTTGCCCAAAGTGGTATGCTTCTGCCACCCAGCTTGCAGCAGGATAGTTGTCATCATCCAGAAACCCAACCAGGCTTTCACTTTCAGCCGCTTGCATGGCACGATCACGGGCAAACGCACTACCCTGTCTTGGCTCTGAAACCCAGCGCAGTTGGCTATCCGATCGCCATCGTTGAGCATAGTCTTCCACTACAGCCGTTGTGCGATCGGTGCTGTTGTTATCCACCACCAGAATTTCCCAGCGGATTCCGTCTGTATCCGTTTGGGTCAGCAGGCGATCGAGCACCTCTGGCAAACGCTGCTCAGCGTTATACGTGCGAATGGCAACAGTAAAATCGATTGGCATGGCAGGCGAATGGGCGAATGGCAGAAACCTCTATCATTATGAATACTCAGATGGAGAACATCTTACCCTTGTAGTTTCTTTATCAAAGCGCAGTTTCTGATAAAGCTTACTTAAAGGGAGGACTAACAGCGGTCAGCTATTAGCATAGAAGCTTTGAGTTTTGAGTTAAAGAGCTATCAGTGGTCAGCGTAGAAGCTTTGAGTTTTGAGTTTTAAGTTAAAGAGCTATCAGTGGTCAGCCATTAGCGCTCAGTAGACCTTTACCTTCTTTATCCTTTTGCCTTTCCCCTCTTCCTACTGCCAACAACCAACAACCAACAACTAATCACTCCCCCGCAAACCTACGTAGCCTCTAGACCTCACGTCTCCGCAAAACAACGGAGCTATCATCAAGTGTCTGTGGCTATAGTTGAGCGGTACTGCTACCGATCCCCAGCTATGAATGCCGAAGCGTTCTTGAATCAAGGGTTAGCGAAGGCTCAAAAAGGCGACTACAAGGGAGCCATTGCCGACCTGACCGAAGCCATTCAACTTTACCCTAAGTATGCGGGGGCGTTTCTGCATCGGGGGAATGCGCGGCTGGCACTACACGATCACAAGGGCGCGATCGCCGACTTTAACGACGTGTTGCAAATCAACCCCAACATTGCTGAGGCATACATGGGGCGCGGCACAGCTCTGGCTCATGCGGGAAATAAACAAGGTGCCGTTACAGACTTTAATCAGGCGCTTCAGTTAAAACCCAAGGCTCCGGCTGTGTATGTTCAACGCGGGATGGTGCGGGCTGATCTCAACGATCCTGCTGGTGCGTTAGAGGACTTCAACCAGGCATTGCAGCTTGCACCCAATGCAGTTTCTGCCTACATTCAACGGGGCATTGTCCGATCGGCCACAAAAGACGTTTCTGGGGCGTTGGAAGATTTCAACCAGGCGTTAGAACTTGCGCCGAATGCGATCGCGGCGTATCTGCAGCGCGGCATCGCGTATGCAGAAATGGGCAAACCGGAGCAGGCGATCGCGGACTTCGATCAGGCGCTTCAAATCAATCCAAATGCTGCGAATGTGTACGTTCACCGTGGCATTGTACGGGCAAAACAGAAAGATCAGTTGAGCGCGATCGCCGACTTTAACCATGCCCTGAAGCTTAACTCTAATTTGCTAGCAGCATACGTGCAGCGAGGCTTGGTGCGATCAACGCTGGGCGATTCTCAAGGTGCTCTGGATGACTTCAATCGAGGACTCAAACTCAATCCTCATGCGATTTCGGCGTATCTGCAACGCGGCATTGCGTGTGCGGCGCTGGGCAATAAGCCCAAGGCACTGGAAGATTTCAATCGGGCGCTGGAGCTAGACCCTGGCTCTGTTGAGGCACTGGTAAACCGAGGCAAAATCCAGGCTGAACTGGGCGATCGGGAAGCCGCGATCGCTGACTTTACGCAAGCCCTAAAATTGAACGCCAACACCCCCAACGCGCATCTCTACCGCAGCGTGATGCAGCTTGAACTGGACGATCGCCAGAAAGCCTCTGAAGACTTTAACCTTGCGGTACAAATGTTGCCAAATGCCGCCGATGCTTACATTGAGCGTGGGCTGTTTCGTGCCCTCATTGGCAACCACCATGCGGCTCTTGAGGACTTTAATCGCTGCTTGCGGATGCACTCGGATTCGGCTGCTGGCTATTTGCAACGAGGAATGCTGAGAACAGCGCTGGGTGAAATGGATAGCGCGATCGCGGATTTTGACCAGGCCATTCACCTTGACCCCAGTTCTGATAGCGCTTATCTGCATCGAGGGCTGCTCAAGGCACGGCTGGCAGACTTTGAAGGCGCACTAGCCGATTTGAACCATGCCATTCAGCATGACCCCAATCTGGTTGAAGCCTACATCAATCGGGGTGCCATTCACCTCAAGCTGGGCAATACGGCTGCGGCTGCGGCTGACCTGCAAACGTTGCTTACCATTAGCCCAAATCCTGCTACGGCTGCACTCAACCGGGGTCTGGTGCTGGTCAAGCTGGGCAATGAAGAGGGCGCGATCGCCGACTTCAATCAGGCGCTACAGGCAAATCCAATCACCATCGGCGCACATCTTAATCGAGGCGTACTCCTGACTGCTCTTGGCGACCAGCAAACCGCCCTCGCTGACTTTAACCAGGAACTCACGATCAATCCGTCGTCTGCGGAAGCACTGGTACAACGAGGCATTTTGCTAGCAGAACTCGGTGAAATGGCTCTTGCCTTGCAGGACTTTGATCAGGCGCTAAAACTCAATCCCCGCTTGCATGTTGCTCGGTTTCATCGCGGTAAATTGCATAGCGATGTGGGGACTCCTCAAGCCGCGATCGCCGACTTTCACCCAATTCTCATCGGCAAAGCGGCTTCCATTCCTGCTTACGTGCAGCGTGGACTGGCACACCTGGAACTGGGCAAGCGCAAGCCCGCAATGGACGACTTTGGTGAAGCCCTACGCCTCCAGCCCAAGTTGCCTGAAGATTACCTGTATCTGGGCATGGCTCACACGCAACAGGGCGAAAATCGTGCCACAGAAGACGATTTCAATCAAGCAGTTGAAAACAGTCTTTATCCTGTAAAAACTTGCCTTCAGCGAGGCATTTTGCAAGCCAAACTTGGCAATAAAGTCGGCGCACTATCGGATTTTGACTACGTGGTGCAGGTCAATCCTCATCTAGCATCAGCCTATCTGCATCGCGGCCTTATCCGGGCAATGAATGCCGATACAGAAGGCGCGATCGCCGATTTCACCCAGGTCGCCCACCTCTACCCCACCTCCACCGCTGCCGCCATTCATCACAGCGCCATCCAAATTATCCTGGGCGATCCCGCCACTGCCGCTCAGGTGTTGGAGCAAGCCATGCAAAACGGAGCCAATCCCGCTGATGCCCTCTACCAACGAGGCTTAGTACGCGCAACTCTGACAGACAATAAGGGAGCCGTTACCGATTTCGATGCCGCGATCGCCGCCAACCCTGACTTCGCCGCCGCCTACTTCAAACGCAGCAAACTACGATCGGCACTGGGCGATCGAGAAGGAGCCGAAGCCGATTCGCAACGAGTTGCAGAACTGACAGCCCATCTGGTAATTGTGACCAAAGAAGCCGATCGATGAGTGTAGTTGTTAATTGTTGGTTGTGAGAAGAAGCCCAACCGCTGTGTGCCTTCTACCTTTAATCCACTCCCTACTCCCCACTCCCCACTCCCTAACCGCTGCTGTTCACAACACGTCACGCTGAACGATACACTCTGAGGGGATGACTTGCACACCTCCTCGCACTGACCTGTACCGTGAAGCCATTTCTTTTTGTGACTGACCTGGATCATACGCTGGTGGGGGACGATCGCGCCATGCACGTTCTCAACCAGCAGCTAGAACAGCACCGCCAGCAATACGGCACTAAGTTGGTCTATTCCACCGGGCGATCGCTCACCAGCTACCGACACCTCACCACCGAAAAGTCTCTCTTGCCGCCCGATATCCTTATTTGTGCGGTCGGCACTGAAATTTATCATCAGGATAGTGAAGAACCTGACTCTATCTGGTTCCAAAAGCTCTCGATCGGTTGGCAGCGAGATGTGGTGGCGAACAGTGCCGCTCGCTTTGTTGACCTCACGCCTCAGCCCGATTCGGAGCAACGTCCCTTTAAAGTCAGCTACTTCTTGAGCGAACAAGCTGCTGTAGAAGTCATTCCTGACTTAGAGGCATTGCTTGAAGAACAGGGTGTAGATGCTCAGGTCATTTTCAGCGGTGGCAAAGACCTAGACATTCTTCCACGACAGGCGAATAAAGGTATGGCAATGACCTTTGTCCGACAATTTCTGGAGTTTGAACCTGCCCGTACCGTTGCCTGCGGTGATTCTGGCAATGATATCGCGCTGTTTTGCGATCGCTCCGAACGCGGCATCATCGTCGGCAACGCCCGCCCCGAATTGCTCCAATGGCACCGCGCCCATCCCAATCCCAATCGTTACCTTGCACTTGCCGAATGTGCTGGTGGCATTCTAGAAGGACTACAGCACTTTGGGTTTCTTTGATTGAAAGCCACAAGACACGAGCTTATATGCAGATGCAATTTCTTGCCATAATATCGCTAAGGACTTGATCGTTAAGCAAATAAGACGTATGGCTCAAGCAGCACTTCAAGAGATTCTTAATCAACTTCGAGAGCTTGAAATCGAAGAATTAAAAGAAGTGGATCAAGCCGTTCAACAATATCTCGTTGCAAAAGCTCTAACATCTGAAAGAACAGCATTCGATCAAGCATTGCTCGATTCTGGCCTAGTTGAGCAAATCAACCAACCTCGCTATCGGCAGGAAACCGATCGACAACTTCTTCAGGTGCGGGGAAAACCACTATCTGAAACGATTATTGAGGAACGGCGCTAAATGGCTGTTTATTTCAATCTAGCGCCTTGCCCATTTACTCTTGCTACTTACCTGCATGATCGGTTATCTCAAGGGCACAGTTGCCTACGTTCAAAAAGCCAATAACCGGGTGACGCTGACGCTGGAGGTGAGTCAGATTGGATATGACATTCAGATTGTGCCTCGGATTTTGCAATTGGTGGGCATTGGTGAGACGGTACAAATTTTTACCCATCTCCATGTGCGCGAAGATCAGGTGGTGCTGTTTGGGTTTGACTCTTCTGCCGAGCGAGATTTGTTTCGGCAACTGGTCAGTGTAAGTGGCATTGGCCCCCAACTGGCGCTGGCGTTGTTGGATACGATGGGCTTGCAAGATCTGGTGCAGGCGATCGTCGTTGGCAATACCCGCGCGCTCTCTCGCACTCCAGGCGTGGGCACCAAAACTGCCGAACGGATCGCACTGGAACTTAAAACCAAGCTGGCAGAATGGCGACAGCAGGCAGGCATGATCACCACACCGTCTGCGGGGCCTGTCCTCTCCATTCAAGAAGATGTGGAAATGACGCTGCTAGCGCTCGGTTATACCAACAGCGAAATCTCCCAAGCATTGCAAACGATTGGGCAAAGCAGTACCCTGTCCAAAACCGCCGATGCTGAAGAGTGGATCCGGAGCGCGATCGCGTGGTTAAGTCGGTAAAACGAGGGCTGATTCGGCAAGAATGTCTTCAGGTCAGTCATGCTTCACTATAATCAGCAAAGTCCATGCCTAAACCAACCAAGTCAGAAAACGTCCCTGAACCCATGCGGGCAAAGTTTGAGGAACTGACTCAACTGACCGATCGCTTCTGCAAAGAGCATCTGAACGATGAATATGCCCAGCTTTGCCGCTATCTGACGGCTGCTCTTTGCCGCAAACGCCCTTCACCATTAACAAGTGGCAAAGCCAATACCTGGGCTTGCGGGTTTGTTCACGCGATCGGCACAGTCAACTTCTTATTTGACTCATCTCAAACGCCCCACATGAAGGCAACCGAAATCTACCAGTTGTTTGGTGTGGGCCAAAGTACAGGACAGGGAAAATCGAAGCAGATTCGGGATGTCATGAAGATGCATCAGATGGACCCAAACTGGTCGCTGGCTAGCATGATCGATCGCAACCCACTGGTTTGGATGATTTCTGTGAATGGATACATCATAGATGCCCGCCAAGCACCACGAGCAATTCAGGAAGAAGCGTTTCAGAAGGGGATCATTCCTTACCTACCAGAAGAAGGATAGCAGCCTTATTCCTTCATCCACCCATAGCGCTGTAGCTCAAAGTCCAATACTTTCTTGAAGTCGTGGACGATCGCCCGTAGCTCATCCATATGTTGAACGTGTTTCCCCTCCTTCCAATCAGCGCGATCGACGGTGCCAATCACAAAGTAATCGTTGCCGATCATAGCTGGCTGCCGAGATTGAGTGAACATCGCGGTCAGTAGATCATCAAGTTGATTTTTGTGGGCAATGAGCAGGTCACAGGCGGGACAGTAACGGCAGGTTTTGTTAAGGGCGATCGGAATAGCAGGCGCAACAAAAATAAACAGAGGAAGCTTCCGCTGCTTCGTTTTGGCATCGCATTTAGGACACCTGGTAAAGCGTGCATCTGTATAAGGATTCAGGAAAAAGTTGTGGCGAGGTGGCTGCTTACCAAAGCGCTCTTCTTTTTTGTTTTTAGGCATAGGCTTTTTTGAAAGCGGTTTAAAGACGAAAGCGGTAGAGAGAATGCCTCTCTACCGCTTTGAAAGTTATAGGAGTTGTCAGGACTACTCGGCGGCTTGTTGCAAAAGCTCTCGCTTTTCACCCTGGAGCACCTTGACCTGTCCATCACTATCCACATCCACCACAGCAGTGTCGCCGTCTTTGATACGGCTAGAGAGGATTTCCTCCGCTAGCGAATCTTCGAGCAAGCGCATAATGGCTCGACGCAGCGGACGGGCACCGTAACTGGGGTTGTAGCCTTCTTCAACCAAGCGATCTTTGAATCGTTCCGTGACCTCTAGAGTAATACCCTGGTCGCGCAGACGTCCGAAGACCTCGTTGAGCATGATGACCGCAATCTCTTTCACCTCGTCCTTCGACAGTTGGCGGAAGACGATGATTTCATCTAGACGGTT
Source organism: Stenomitos rutilans HA7619-LM2 (assembly GCA_019358945.1). GTDB lineage: Bacteria > Cyanobacteriota > Cyanobacteriia > Leptolyngbyales > Leptolyngbyaceae > Stenomitos > Stenomitos rutilans. The sequence goes on from JAHHIE010000024.1 coordinate 16,939, forward strand.
GAGGAACTCAGGGCGGAAGTATTGCTTCAGTTCTTCGTTAACGAGAGAACGAATGCGGTTGTACTGAGATTCAGCTGCATCGCCCGCAGCAGAGAACTCAAAGCCCAGACCGCCGCCCCCTTTCTCAATCACCTTAGAACCGATGTTGGAGGTCATAATCAGCAGGGTATTCTTAAAGTCCACCGTGCGACCTTTCGCATCGGTCAAGCGACCGTCTTCCAGGATTTGCAGCAGCATGTTGAAGACATCGGGGTGTGCCTTCTCAATCTCGTCAAACAGGACAACGGTATAGGGACGACGACGAACGGCTTCCGTAAGCTGACCACCTTCGTTGTACCCAACGTAGCCTGGAGGTGAACCGATGAGCTTAGACACCGTATGGCGTTCCATGTATTCCGACATATCCAGCCGGATCATGGCTTCTTCAGAACCGAAGAAGTAGGTTGCCAGTGCCTTCGTGAGTTCTGTCTTACCAACCCCAGTTGGACCAGAGAAGATAAAGCTGGCGATCGGTCGGTTCGGGTTTTTCAACCCAACACGAGCGCGACGAATGGCGCGAGAAACCGCTTTCACGGCTTCTTCTTGACCAATTAAGCGCTGGTGCAGGGTGTCTTCCATGTGGAGCAGCTTCTCGGATTCGGATTCCGTTAGCTTATTCACAGGAACGCCCGTCCAGGAAGCCACGATTTGAGCAATGTCCTCTTCATCCACAATGGGAGAAGCATCTTCGCCTGTCGATTCGTTCTTCTTGGTTTGAGCAATCGCCCGAATTTCGGCCTTGATTTCCATTTCGCGATCGCGCAGTTCCCCAGCCCGATCAAAGTTTTGGGAGCGAACCGCATCATCTTTGTCTTTCAGGACTTGACGCAATTCCTTATCCAATTCCTTGGCAGCGGGTGGCAACTGAGAATTAATCAGACGAACACGGGAACCCGCTTCATCAATCAAGTCGATCGCTTTGTCGGGCAAGAAGCGGTCTGAAATGTAGCGGTCTGAAAGTTTGGCAGCGGCTTCCAGGGCCAGATCAGAGATTTTCAGCTTGTGGTGCTGCTCATAGCGTTCACGCAGACCGCGAAGGATTTCGATGGTTTCGTCAACGCTGGGTTCACCTACCATTACAGGCTGGAAGCGGCGCTCAAGGGCAGCATCACGCTCAATGTGCTTGCGGTACTCATCCAGGGTGGTGGCACCAATGCACTGAAGCTCACCCCGTGCCAGCGCTGGTTTAAGAATGTTGGCTGCGTCGATCGCACCTTCAGCCGCACCCGCACCGATCAGCGTGTGAACCTCATCAATCACCAGGATGACGTTTCCGGCAGAGCGGATTTCATCCATGATTTTCTTCAGGCGCTCTTCAAACTCACCGCGATATTTGGTGCCTGCAACCAGGAGGCCAATATCTAACGTGACAACGCGCTTATCTTCGAGAATATCTGGGATGTCGTCATTGGCGATGCGTTGAGCCAGACCTTCTGCGATCGCGGTCTTACCCACACCCGGTTCCCCAATCAACACCGGGTTATTTTTTGTACGGCGACCCAGGATTTGGATCACCCGTTCGATTTCCTTTTGGCGACCCACAACTGGGTCTAACTTCCCTTCGGCTGCCATTTGGGTCAGGTTTGAGCCAAATTCATCCAACGTTGGGGTTTTGGTGCGACCCTGACCACCGCCAGATGTCACTTCTGCGGTTTCGCCCAGCATCCGAATGACCTGCGTGCGTACCTTAGAAAGGTCAACACCCAGATTTTCCAGAACTCTGGCTGCAACGCCTTCGCCCTCGCGGATTAAGCCGAGAAGCAAATGTTCAGTCCCAATATAGTTGTGTCCAAGCTGACGGGCTTCTTCCAGAGAAAGCTCCAGAACCCGCTTGGCACGTGGTGTAAATGGAATCTCAACGGCAACGAAGCCAGAGCCTCGACCGATGATTTTCTCTACTTCAATCCGAGCGTCTTTGAGGTTGACGCCCATTGATTTCAGCACTTTGGCGGCGACGCCGGTCCCTTCTCCAATCAGACCCAGGAGGATCTGTTCAGTACCCACAAAGTTGTGTCCTAGGCGGCGTGCTTCCTCCTGGGCAAGCATGATCACCTTAATGGCTTTTTCTGTGAAGCGTTCAAACATGGCGTATTTCTGTCACCTACTGCTTGCTCGGTAGAGTTGATTCTATCATAGTCGAATTCTGCTGAAGGCTTAAAGACACGCCCCAGTCGAACCGTGATTACCGTACCTGCACCAGTGACTTGCTGTAGTGTAATGAACTGCCACGGAGGAAAATTGTCCTCGGAAAGTGTCTCGTAAGTCAAGTAAGATTTCTTAATCTCTTAAGCATCGAACTTAAGCTGTTGAAAGATGGGGTGATCACTCTCAACGCCCACCTGCGAGCCTGTTTGACGTAAGCGATCGTTCACTTGCTGATGCCAGTCCGTTAAGCACGTAGAAAACTCAGGCTTCTGCAACCCTCCATGCCATAGCACTAACGCATCCTCGCCATTGTCTGGGTAGTAGCACCGCCTGCGACCCGCTTCACGAAAGCCAAACTTGTGATAAAGCGACACTGCTGCCTGGTTGGAAACCCTGACTTCCAACGTTGCTCGCTCCAAACCACGATCATGAGCAGACACCATTAAGGCAATCAGCAATGCTTGCCCTAACCCCTGATGCTGATAGAGGGGATCGATCGCCAGCATGGTAATGTGAGCCTCTTCGAGAATGGCCCAGTAGCAGCCGAGGCCAATTAGGGGAGTGCGGAGTGGGGAGTAGGGCGTGGGGGGTGGGGGCGAGAGTTTTGAGTTTTGAGTAGCGCTTTGCGCCGCGACGCTAGAGAGTTTTGAGCTGTAAGTTTCAAATGCTAAATCGAGCGGTTCTTGTGCCCTCGATCCCTCTGCCTCCCCTACCTCCTCTGCTTCCCCTACCTCCTCTGCCTTCTCTACAAAAACCAACAACTCGCTGTTAGGACTCTCAAGCTCTCGTCGATAGCTGTCCAGCGTCCAAAGTCCGCCAAAGCAGCGTTGATCAAGCGCTAGGGCGGCAGGAAGTAGATCCGCAGAGAGAGGCTGAAGTACGAGGAAGGTCACGAAAAGTACGTTATTTGCTCAGAATCAAGCAGGATTTGCTCAGGATTGCTAAGGCTCGATTGTAAACTAGAGATCACAAATGCACGTATGCTACTTAACGAAGGCAGGAATGATGTCATGGGATCGACTCACGCGACAGCGGTTCAGGCAACGGGACATCGCTATTTGAGCGAGGCAGACGGCACGTTAGCACAGCGATCGCCCAACCAGCAATTGCTACCCCTGACGGCAACGGTGAACCAGAAAGAGCAGCTTGAAATTGGCGGCTGCGATGTCGTTGATCTAGTACAGCAGTTTGGCTCCCCTCTCTATATATTGGACGAAACCACCCTGCGATCGGCGTGTCGTCAATATCGAGATGCCTTTGCCCGCTATTATCCTGGTGAATCGCAAGTGCTGTATGCCTCCAAAGCCTGGAACTGTCTGGCAGTTTGCGCGATCATAGCAAGTGAAGGTCTAGGCATTGATATCGTTTCGGGTGGGGAGCTGTATACGGCTTTGCAAGCAGGGGTAAGTCCGACCAAGCTCTACCTCCACGGCAATAATAAGTCGCGTGAAGAACTTCAATTCGCTGTAGAGGCTGGCTGCACGATCGTGGTGGATAACTGGCATGAACTGAAGACCCTGGTGGCGATCGCGGAGGAGTCAGGAGTCAGAAGACAGGAGCCAGAGAGGGCAGAGGGGGCAGGGGAGGCAGGGAGAGCGAATGAACAAGAACCGCTCGATTTAGCATTTGAAACTTACAGCTCAAAACTCTCTAGCGTCGCGGCGCAAAGCACTACTCAAAACTCAAAACTCTCTAGCATCACGGCGCAAAGCGCTACTCAAAACTCAATCCCCCCCTACTCCCCACACTCCATCCGCATCCTCCTCCGCCTCACCCCCGGCATTGAATGCCATACCCATGACTACATTCGGACGGGCAGCATCGATAGCAAATTTGGGTTTGGGCTTGATCAGTTGGATGATGTCTTTCAATTGATTAGTCGGGAGCCGAGTCTGGCGTGTGTTGGTCTGCATGCACACATTGGCTCTCAAATCTTTGAGTTAGAGCCGCATCACGATTTGGGCGCTGTGATGGTGCAATGGTTGAGTAAAGCGGCTCAGTACGGGTTGCCAATCCAAGAGTTGGATATCGGCGGTGGTTTGGGCATTCGTTATACCGAAGCGGACGATCCACCAAGTATTGATGCGTGGGTAAAGGTCGTGAGCGAATCGATCGCCGCTGCTTGCCAAGCCCAAAACCTTCCCTTACCAAGACTTTTGAGTGAACCGGGGCGATCGCTCATCGGCTCGGCGTGCGTCACAGCGTATACTATGGGCGGACAGAAAGTGATCCCTGGTCTCCGCACTTACGTTACAGTCGATGGCGGCATGTCAGACAATCCGCGACCCATCACCTATCAATCAGTCTATCGAGCAGTGGTGGCAAACCGGATGTCGGCTCCATTAACAGAAACGGTAACGATCGCGGGCAAACACTGTGAATCTGGTGACATTGTGATCCAGGAAGCCTTGTTGCCAGCGTCGCAACCGGGGGATTTGCTCGTAGTAATGGCAACGGGCGCTTACAATTACAGCATGGGTTCCAACTACAATCGCATTCCTCGACCCGCCGCCGTTTTAGTGCATGACGGAGAAGCAAACATTATTTTGCAGCGGGAAACCTATCAGGATTTGATTCGTCAAGATCGGTTGCCGGAGCGATTGCAGACATTGCAAGCATGAGCGGCGATCGCATTCGCTGCCTCTCAGAGTTTAGAGACTAGGACGTGTAGAAGCGTAGGGTTAATCCAGATCAATGGGATATCTATGGAGGCAATGGCTGCTGACGACGACTCCTAGCTGGATGCAGTCCCTACCGCTTCTGACCGTTCAAAATCTGAGATTTTTTCTTGATGTGGGGCTTGTCCTTGCCCTCACCTACATGATGCTGGTCATTATCGGTGAACGGCGCACTCTGTGGATGGTGCGTGGTTTCATCGTGCTGATGCTGGCTGCCGCCCTCAGCAGGCGTTTAGAGTTGACGCTGTTGAGTTTTGTCCTGGGCAATTTGGTCATTGGGTCGGCTGTGGCAATGGCGTTTATTTTGCAATCAGAGTTTCGTCGTTTTTTGGAGCAACTGGGTCGAGGTGAACTCTTGCAATTGTTCCAATCTTCACGAAGAACCACATTGAAATCTGGTAGTGTCACGGATGAAATTGTCGATGCGGTTAAAGAGCTATCGCAGAACCGGATTGGTGCGCTACTGATTTTAGAGACGAGTAGCCCGATCGATGAACGTGATTTTTCGGTGCCCGGTGTCCGATTGAATGCTGAAGTTTCAAAGGAGCTGATTCAAACCATTTTTCAAACCACGACGCTGCTGCATGATGGTGCCGTCCTAATTCGTGACAATCGTCTGATTGCAGCAGGGGTGATTTTGCCGCTCTCGGAACGAACCGCTTCCCGCCAGTTAGGCACCCGTCATCGTGCGGCGATGGGCATCACTGAGCGCGTTGAAAACTGTGTTTGCGTAGTGGTTTCTGAGGAAACTGGATCAATTTCGCTGGCAGAACGGGGAACCCTAAACCGTCCACTGACCAGCAGTAAACTCAAGGAATTGCTGGAAGCGCGCTTCTCACAAACGGCCGATCGTGACACAGTTGCGCCTAATCTCCGGAGTCTGGTGCGTCAGATGGGTAGTCAAGGACTATCGCTGGTTTCCCGGTTTCTAAATCGTCTTAAGGGTAAAAGTTAAGGGCGACAATCTACAGACACACGCTTTTTGTTCACGCTATACATGCACTTGTCTGCTGCTGGGAGAGACCATGACCGTAACACCAACTGGTTTGAAGGAGTTGCCTGCTGATCTGACGAGCGATCGCCTGCCGAGACATGTGGCTGTCATTATGGACGGCAACGGACGATGGGCAAAGCGACGCGGTATGCCAAGAATTATGGGACATCGCCGTGGGGTAGATGTGCTGAAGGATCTCCTCCGCTGCTGTCGTGATTGGGGCATTCAGGCACTCACAGCCTATGCCTTTTCAACCGAGAACTGGGGGCGACCGTCAGAGGAAGTGGAGTTTTTGATGACGCTCTTTGAGCGGGTGCTGCGGCAAGAACTGCGGGAAATGGTGCAGGAAAACGTACAAATCCGTTTTGTGGGGAATTTGCAGGCGTTGCCAGGATCGCTCCAGGACGAAATCGCACGATCGGTCGAGCTAACGCAGCACAACCAGAGCATCCGCTTTACGGTTGCCACAAACTACGGGGGACGACAAGAAATTCTGCAAGCCTGCCGTACGATTGCCACTCAGGTGCAGCAGGGGCTTTTGCAACCCGATCAAATTGACGAAGCGGTGTTTGAACGGCATCTTTATACGTCAGGCATTTGTGATCCAGATTTGCTGATTCGCACAAGCGGGGAAATGCGGCTGAGTAATTTCTTGCTCTGGCAGATGGCCTATGCTGAACTTTATGTCACAGATACGCTGTGGCCTGATTTCGATCGCAGTGCCTTTCACCAGGCGTTATCAGCCTATCAGCAACGCGATCGTCGCTTTGGTAAGCTATAACCCAGTGGTCGATCGGTGATGTGTTCGCATCGTCGCCCTTGACCATTTTGGCCTCATTGAGCAAACTGGTTCAGCAGCCAAAATGCTCCCGTTTGGAGAACTCTTCCGTATGCTTCAGATTACTCAAGCCCCCCAAAGTCCAGTGCTGGTGCAACAGCGCTTTTCCATTTTAGGGGTTGCCTCCCCTTTTTATGCGGGTAATAACCTATTGTTGACGATCGATGGACAATTTCGCGCCACTGGGCCAGACATCAACCTGGATGGCACCTGGCAGATCGATTTTTTGTTTCAACAAGCGGGGAATCGCCGTCTCAAAATTGAGGTCGGTACAGAAAGCACCGAACTCACGATTCCGGTAGTTGCCACAGCACCCCAGGCAAAACAACTTCAGTTTACCCAGGTACCAACTCGGCTCCCTGTGCTGCAAGCGGCGACGATCGGTGGCACAGCCGCCAATTTTCCCGATGGCAGTGCGCTCATTTTACGAGCTGATCAGCAGTTTGATCTAGCAAAACCATTTGTGAACGCTGGCAAATGGCAAACAACCATCGGGTTCAACCAGCCGGGTAAGCGTGTGCTGGAGATTATCAGTTCTGATGGCCGCGATCGTGCCCAAACGACGATCGATGTCGTTGCGGCCCAACCGCGCCCCCCTCGTGTCAGCTTTACCAACCCGCCCAAACAGGTGAAGGTAGAAACGACCCTGACCCTTGCAGGTGATGCCACTAACTATAACAACGGCGACCAACTGATCTTACGGGCCGATCAAACCTTAGAGCTGGCTCGCCCTAGAGTGCAGGATGGCAAGTGGCAGGCTCAAACTGTGCTGCGCCAAACCGGGCAGCGTCTTATTGAAATCATTGGTTCTGAGCAAGACAAAGCCCAGACCATTATTGAGGTAATCGGCGCTCAGGCTGGAACCTTTCAGGCACAACCCCGCACCACGTGGACGAGCACGCCCACACCGTCTGACCTACCTGCCCTGCAACCCAAAGGCATCACGCTGCACCATACCTTTCTCACTAATCCGCCTGCTACCAATGCCTCGATCGCGGATGAAGCGGCCCGCATGCGCGTCATCTACAACGGTCATGTGAACGGCAACGGTTGGGCTGATATTGGCTACCATTTCATCGTGATGCCGAGCGGACGAGTTTACTCTGCGCGAAACGAAACAAAACGAGGTGCCCATGATGTGGTGAATGATGGCCTGGGAGTTGCGTTTGATGGCGTTTATACCAGTGCTACAATCAATCAGGCCATGTACAACTCCGCTATAGCGCTATGTACAACACTCTGTAAGCGCTACGGCATTACCAATACAGTGACACCTATTCCTACACCAACGGCTGATTTTGGCACCCGCAATTTACCCCGTATGATGGGACACCGCGATCGCGTCGCCACAGAGTGTCCCGGCACTGAAGGTGGCAGAACCGTCCGATTACCAGACATTCGGCAAGCCGTGAACGGAAATTTAGCGACTTAGCAATCGCACTCCCCGCTTACTCGTGATGGCTAACAAGACACTCTAGATGCGAGTGTTATTTAGACAATAGACCTCCTGCGCGAATACTTAAAAGCCCCCTCCCGTCCCCCAAGTTTGGGGGAAGCTAAAACTGATGCCCCCCAAATTTGGGGGGCTGGGGGGCAAAATCTGATTCATGCAGGAAGTCTAATCTACTGATTACTGCTTAAACGTAAAATGTTGGCGATCGCTGCAATCTGAGGCTGGAGCTAATTGAGTTTGAAATATATCAAAAGGTAGAAGCCAGAGCACAGTCACTAGAGCATGATTAATGCATTGAGAAGCTCATCATCATTCTGATAAAGCAGTTTGCCACCGGGTAGGCAGACTGCTTTTTTTTACAATTTCTCACGCGAGTCATGGCTACGCCAATAAGTTACTGAAATTAATTGATAAAAAAGCGAAAGAGAGTAAAGCTTTTACCCTCTTTCGCTTAATTTGATTTACCTAAAAATGAATTGGAAGTAGGCAAAAGCCACTACTCACATTCTTCCGTTTTGCATCACTTCCTGCAAATGACGTCGAATTTCTTGAATTTGTTCTGCATCTGACTGCTGGAGCTTTTGAAAAAGCTGAACACAGGGTTGAGAATCGCTTGCTTGAGCATCTTGAATGTACGTCTCGTATACTTTTGACGCTTCCGCTTTGCTTTGCAGTACTGTCAGCAGATCATACTCTAAATTACTCAACGTCTTGGAATTAACGTTTGCTACCATGATGTGAATCTCCGTTAAAGCTTGCGACTATGGGGTTACAACCTAACGTTGGCGTATGTTGATAGCGTCGTTCATCTACCTAAATAGGGAGGGCAATACGAAGTAAGAAGGTATGATGCATGACTGATTAGTTTAAGTAAACCCAAAACATAGCTGCGTTTAATGCAATAGAGCAAGAAAGTGCTGGTGCATTGTCATCTCTCATTAGATATAAAATTTGATTTTTTCAACTAAAACTTCTTGGTGATTTGGTGGCAATGACAAGAAAGCTATGGTGAGAAGAATACTTGTGTAGCACAGAAGCGAAAAACCAAGTTGAAGCGAAAGACAAGCTTAAGTAACGCGAGAGCTGAATGCGATCGGATCATACTAGTACGGTTACCAACCAAAGGAGACGTAGCATGGCACAAGCAAAATCCGGTGATACAGTTAAGGTTCACTACACCGGCAAACTGGACGACGGTACCGTGTTCGATTCATCCGCAAATCGCGAACCGCTGGAATTTACGCTTGGTTCAGGCAGCATCATTCCTGGCTTTGAGCGAGCCGTCTTAGGGATGGGTCTGGGTGAGTCGAAAACAGAAATTATTCCTACAGATGATGCTTATGGCCCTCATATGGATGAAATGGTGGTGGTCGTCGATCGCCAGCAGATGCCACCCGAAATTGAGCCTCAGGTCGGTCAACAGCTTCAACTGCAACAGCAAGATGGGCAGGTTTTACCTGTTGTCATTACTGACGTGTCAGGTGCCTCTGTGACCTTAGACGCTAATCATCCTCTTGCAGGCGAAGAGTTGACCTTTGATATTGAACTCGTTGAAATTGTTTAGGGTTGAGCCTAGAAACACGTATCACCCTGTGTCGGAAGGTTAGATTTGACCTTTCGACACGAAGTATCTTCTTCAATTGAAGCTTTTTTGACTTGCGGCTGTGCTTTGTTGTTGACAGTGGAGTGGGTTTAGCGTTGGCCTCTAGACCTTCTCACTGCTTGCGGCAAACCATTGCGCGATCGCCTGTATCAGTCCTTCTAAGGTATATTCCTTGGCCTCAGCATCAACTCGACCCAGTAAGCTAGCACAAGCTTTTGTCGTCTGAGGGCCGATCGACGCAATACAAACCCCTTCTAGCCAGGCCTGCCAGGTTGTGTCAGGCTGAGATTGTTCTAGAAGCTGGCAAAAGTGCTTGACAGTTTTGGCACTAGCAAAGGTAACCACGTCTACTGTACGCCCTTGCAGTGCGGCTAGAGCGGCTGGAGCGATCGCGGCTGGGCAAAGCGACTGATAAGTAGGCACCTCGGTAACATTTGCACCACGGTTCGTAAAATCCTTGACCAGTAGATCCCGACCGCCGCTTTCAACTCTAGGAAAGAGAATGCGGGTGCCACTTAATGGTGCTGGGAAATGGGTGGCCAGTGAATCAGCTACGAACTCTGGTGGTACAAAATCGGGTTTTAAGCCTCGCTGCTCTAGCTTTTGCGCCGTTTTATCGCCCACCACGGCGATCTTAATTCCTGCCAGAGCACGAAGATCACGGATTTGAGTTGCTAAGCGCTCAAAAAAGTATTCGACGCTGTTGGCAGAGGTCAAAAGCAGCCAATCGAAGTCTTCCAGACGTGTGAGAGCCTCATCTAACGCTTGCCAGCTTGAAGGCGGCCCAATTTCTAAGGCAGGCATTTCTACAACTGTAGCCCCTTCGTGGTTAAGACGATCGATGAATGGACTTGATTGGTTGACCGATCGCGTGACAAGAATGGTTTTACCCGCAAACGGTCGTGTATCTGGGGCTGCGGTTGGATCTGGGGTGGAATCTGAGGTGGTAAGCACAGTCGAAACCAGTGGAGAGGAAGGTGGTTGAAGATAAGAACGTAGCCTGACAACTTCGCCGATGACCATCACACAAGGAGAGAGCGCTTCTGTTGCTGTTTCTTGCAAGATTGTAGAGAGCGTTCCTTCCCAAATTTGCTGATTGGCGCGGCTTGCCCAACGAATGATGGCGATCGGCGTTTGAGGCGATCGGCCATGCTCTTGCAGCCGACGCAAAAGCTTGGCTAAGTGCTGTCCACCCATCAAGATGACTAGCGTATCCATTTGCGTCAGTGTTTGCCAGTTTAACCCATCAGGATCATGACCACTGACAACCGTAAAGCATCGACTTAAAACAGGATCGGTTAAAGGGATGCCAGCCAGTAATGGTGCTGCCAGCGCTGAAGAGATTCCAGGCACCACTTCAAAGGCACAATTTGCGGCAGTTAAGGCTTCAATTTCAGACTGACATCGACCAAAGATAAATGGATCACCACTCTTGAGCCTAACCACATGCTGCCCTTGCAAACAATGATGCACTAGTAGTGTATTAATCTCTACCTGGGGCATACTAGGTTCGCCACCTCGCTTACCCACGTTAAGTCGCAGGCAGGTTTCTGGTACGAGTTGTAGCAGGTCACTATCTACCAGTGCGTCGTATACCAGGACTTCTGCTTCGACCAGCAGTTGGTGTGCCCGCATCGTCAGATACACTGCATCTCCAGGGCCTGATCCGACTAGATAAACGGTTCCAATTGAATTAGCCATGTGTCATGACCATAACAGCCAGCAATAAATAAACTTTTGTCCCCAAAAAAAGCGAAAAACTACCTAAGCAAACTGGCGGCTGGTCAGTTAGTGTGGATGACATCCTGCACGATCCTACGTTACGTTGCTTGATCGGTCGCATCTTTCAAAATTGACGGATCTTAGAATGACTACAGCTCATAAGCCTGCTCTAAATCTGGGTCTTGGCGCAGCAATTTTTATAACGGCAGCAGCGATTAGTGCTGTGACACTGCATTTTAAACCATCTTTGGTCAGTGGCTTGCAGGCACTACGTACATCCAAGGTACCTTCTAGCGTTTGCAACACCATTGCTACCGATCCATCGCCACCGCTGAATGTTCGCTCTAGCCCCGTTGTTGCACCTGATAACGTTGTGGGAACGGTGCGAAATGGTACCCACTTAGCGGTGGTCGATCGCAACGAAGGCTGGTTACGGATTAATCAACCGCTAGAAGGCTGGGTCTATCAAGATCTGACGGTGACAAGCTGTATTCCAGCAGCACAAGCAAATGCCAGTACACCCGCCGTTCATGATGACGGTATGAGCCTTTTGGCAGAAGCTACAGAACAGTATCAAGCAGGTGATCTTAACGCCGCGATCGCCCTCGCACAAACGATCCCCGCTAGCAGCAATGCCTCTCAAGCCGCTAAAGGGGCCATCAACCAGTGGCAGCGCGACTGGAAAACCGCAGAGGCCACATTTACAGAGATGCAAGCGGCGATCGGTGAGCGTCGCTGGCAAGATGTACTGCTCAAAGTGCAAGCCTTTCCAGACAATCGGTTTTGGCGGGCGAAGTTAACGCCGATCGTGAAGGTAGCGATTCAACAGCAAAATGGTCATTGAGAGAAAGGCAGAAGGCAAAAGGCAGGAGGTAGAAGGTAAAAGAGGACAAAGGGCAGGGGAGGCAGAGGAAGCAGGGGGCAATTCGCAACTCAAAACTCAAAACTTCTCCGCTGACCGCTGATAGCTAACCGTCTAACTGGATGCTGAAGCATCCGCAGCCCGAAGCACACGACAGGGATTGCCCACTGCTACAACATTGGCGGGAATATCGTTAGTGACGACGCTGCCAGCACCGATCGTGGTGTTGTCGCCGATCGTCACGCCAGGGCAAATGATGGCACCTCCGCCAATCCAGACGTTGTTACCGATACGAATGGGTGCGGCGAGTTCACGCCCTGTCAGTCGCACAGTGGGATCGGTGGGATGATACGCGGCGTAGATTTGAACATAGGGAGCGCAAAGGACATCGTTGCCAATGTGAACAGTGTTGCAGTCGAGAATGACGCCGCCATAGTTCATGTAGAAGCGATCGCCCACCGTAATATGGCTGCCATAGTCGCAGTGAAAGGGCGGTACGATTTGGGGTTTCTCACCAACAGAGCCAAACAGCGCTTGCAGGGTTTGAGTCCGCTTGTCTGGTTCCATTTCGGTTGTTTGGTTGTAAAGCCGCAAGAGACGCAATGCTCGTTGGCTCTCCGCTGTTAACTCGGCATCAGTGGCAAGGTAAAGTTCCCCTGCCAGCATTTTTTGCTTTTCGGTTTTGGGCGTGTTGCTCATAAGGACTGATTGTAGCTATCAATGCTTTACACGAAAGCTTACAGCCGTTAGCTTAGGCTCATCTGAGGATTGCGGATTAAATAACTTCGACAAGTGAGATGTTCTGTAGGGGACGCACGGCTGTGCGCCCGTACCTCAAGACCACACTTTGATTAAGTCTCGTTCCTCAGTGGCAAGATGTGTCACTGAGGTTCTTGTACAAGGACATACGGTTGCACAATGAGCGTATTAAAGCGCTTGGATTGGTTCAGGTTCCAGTCTGACAGTTCTGCCGAAGAGGGCTTGTGAATCAAGTTTTCTTCGATCCAATGCTGGACTCGCGCTGTATCGTCATTGGCGATCGCCACAGCTACATCCACTACATCCAGACCCGACTCCACCACAATAAGAGAATCCCGACGTGCATGAGGGGCAAGCCAGTCCCATTCTGCTTCGGCCAGCGCTTCAGCCAGTTCTGTTCTTAAGTCGCTCATGCGGCAGTCCTTTTTGCTGTGTAAATGGTTTTTAGTTATCAGCTACCAGCTATCAGCTATCAGCGTAGAGTTTACGCCTGACCCCTAAACCTAAAGCCCTAGCGTCCCAAAGCATGCAGAGCGTTGATCACATCTGCACATTGCTGCGTTAGAGCTTCTAATGTTTCGCGATCGCTCGTTTGCGGCGGTGCAATGACTTGACCAATTCTAATGGTGAGCGGCACTGAGCGGGGCAGAGCAGACCCTTTACGATAAATGTTTTGAGTGCCCCATAGGCTGACTGGCAGCAAGGGAGCTTGGGTCTTAGCAGCAAGCCAAGCGGCACCCAGTTTTGGGTCAGTCACTCGTCCATCGGGGGTGCGTGTCCCTGTGAGAAAGACGCCTGCTGCCCAGTTTTGCTCTAAAAAGCTTGTTGCAGCGCGAAGGGCGCTGCGATCGGGCGCACCTCGCTTTACAGGATACGCACCGTAGAGCGCGATCGCCTGCTTCAACACAGGGATCTGAAACAGCTCCTCTTTTGCCATGTATGCCACCGGACGACCTACACAGCTAGACAGCAATGGTGGATCAAAATCGCTGGCGTGATTACTCACGACAACGAGAGGTCCTTCGCGCGGCACCTGCTCTGCCCCATAAATGCGTCCCCGAAAGTAAAAATGCAGCCCTGGACTTACTACCGACCATTTAAATAGGTGATAAAGCAGCAGACTGGCGAACGGTTCACGAGTTCTCGGCATAGTAACGGGTAGTTCATTAATTAGCTTTAATGTGTTGTTCCAGCAGTATTTGTAAGCAACAGTATCAGATTATGAGCGTTCAGCTATTCCCTGTTTTGAAGGGGCATAAAAGCGACAACGTTCCAATCCACTGTTCAGGATTTCGCGGCAGAGGTTGTATTCAGTCGTCGCACCCCATCGTATGAAAGCGACGCGTTCTAATCCACTGCTCAGGAGATTGAATAGCGGTGAGGCCAGATCCGACAGGGGGAGCTTCAAGCGAGATTAGCGAGAATAAAAGAGTAGACAAGAAAGGTGCACCTAATAGGAAGCACCGCAAAACATAAAGGCAACAGTGAAGACGCATCAATCGCATCTTCAATCGATACTCCGTGCCCCTCCCTCTCTGACCAAATCTGCTGCACCACCGCTGAGTTAAACCGTAGTTACCGTCTCTAAAGCTGCAACTGTCTCTAACTTCAGCTTCGATCGCTTCACAGGTTCGGGTACGGGTACAGGATAATCACCCGTAAAGCAGGCAGAGCAGAAGCTTTGAGGGTCGTGGCGTGTTTCTTCTAGCATCCCCTCCCAGGTCAGGTAGCTGAGGGAGTCTACCCCAATCTGGTCAGCAATCTCAGCAACGGATTTGGTGGCCGCAATGAGCTGATCTTGACTGTCAGTGTCGATGCCGTAGAAGCAGGGATGGGTGACAGGTGGTGAAGAGACGCGCATGTGGACTTCAGTGGCTCCGGCATCGCGCAGCGCTTTAACGATTTTGCGGCTGGTGGTTCCTCGCACGATCGAATCATCCACAATAATTACGCGCTTACCAGCCAATACGTCCTTGAGCGGATTGAGCTTCATTTTGATGCCCGATTCGCGCATGATTTGAGTGGGCTGAATGAAGGTACGACCCACATAGCGATTTTTGATCAGCCCTTCAGCGTAGGGGATGCCCGATGCCTGGGAGTAGCCGATCGCCGCTGGAATGCCTGAATCTGGCACCGCAATCACAATATCGGCATCGGTGGGAGATTCGACTGCCAGACGACGACCGATCCGCATCCGGTAGCTATAAAGGCTTTCTGCCTGCATGACGCTGTCGGGACGGGCAAAATAAATCATCTCGAAGATGCAGAGTCTGGGAGTCGCCGCCTTTGTCCAGTGGAAGGAGGCCAGCCCTTCTTCGGTAATCCACACCAACTCACCAGGTTCGACATCGCGCACATAGTCCGCCCCAATGATATCTAAGCCGCAGGTTTCCGATGCCAGGACGTAACGCAGTGGTTCAGTTGGGGTGGATTGAGGAAGTGTGCCGATGACGAGTGGACGAATGCCGTTGGGATCACGAACGCCCATCATGCCTGTGGGGGTGCCGATCGCCAGACTAAACGCCCCCTGGCAGCGGTGAAGCGCACTGATTGCCCCTTCTAGCCATCCTTTGCCGTTGTTGACTTCTTCAGCGATCGCCAGCGCAATCATTTCCGAGTCGGTCGTGGTGACAAGGGTGAAGTTGCTTTGTAGCAGATCGTCACGCAGATCAGGAGCATTCACAAGGTTGCCGTTGTGAGCAAGTGCCAGATAGCCTAAGCGGGTTTCGACCACCGCAGGCTGGGCGTTCACCACGCGACTGGAGCCTGTCGTGGAGTAACGGGTATGTCCGATCGCCATTGTTCCCGTCAGCTTGCCTAGAATGATTTCGCTAAAGACCTGGGACACCAGCCCCATTTCTTTATGCAAGTGAACGCGATCGCCGTCAAACGTTGCAATGCCCGCAGACTCCTGACCGCGATGCTGAAGCGCATACAGCCCAAAATAGGCCAGCTTGGCAACGTCTTGGTCTGGCGCGTAAACACCAAAAACGCCACAGGCTTCTTCTGGTTTGTCTGCCTCCAACAGGTCTGCCTTAGAGGAGTCTGCCTTAGATAGGTCTGCATCGAGCCTCTCTAAAGGGGTTGACGCAGCCAGGAGCGACGCAGACTGAGCAAAGGACGGGTCAACAGGAAAGAGTTGGTCAGATGTCATGCCGCAGTTTAGCTCCTGGCTGTGGATGGATTGACGAAAAAAGTCGGGTAATGAATAGACAAGCAACAATTGCTTAATATTTGTTTAATCTTCTCATTAACTGACGATTACATCGTAACAATTATGAAGCTGGCTCTAAAACCTTCAAAAGTATCTAAGGTTACAGCCGCTTTGGGAGCTACTGGGCTAACTGACGCTCGATCGCGTGGTGCCAGCGATCGCCCATGTCTGTTAAGCTCACATCGATTGAAGGACGATGATCCGCGATCGCGATCTGCAAAGGCGCATGCTCATCATTCACTTGACCGATTCTTCCCCAATGTGATCCTAGATGCTCTGCTAGATACGATTCGCAACTTGCAGCGTGATCAGGCGATACAGAGATGACAATCCGCGCGCCGCCTTCAGCAAACAGCAGATGATCCCAACGGGTTGAAGCGGTTTGACGAAAGGGTTGTATGGGCGTAAGCGCGATCGTGGCTCCCCGCTGACCACTCAAGCAAGACTCTGCCAGCGCTACGGCTAAGCCACCTTCCGCACAATCATGAGCAGACCGAATCCAGCCTTGTCGAATACCATCACGACAAGCTGCCTGTACGCAACGTTCTAAGTCGAAGTCGATGATCGGTGGCATGCCCGCGATCGTGCCATGTACCACTGCAAGATATTCGGAGCCGCCGAGGGTGGGGTGTGTGGGGTGGGGTGGTTCGGCGCTTTCTACCAATGCTCCAAGTAGATAAATTAGGTCACCTTCAGTTTGCCAACCTTGACCACAGATTTTTGTTAGATCGGGAATGAGTCCGACCATGCCAACAACGGGTGTGGGGTAGATGGGTTGAGGTTTGCCATCTGCGTCCAGCGTTTCGTTGTAGAGCGAGACGTTGCCGCCTGTAACGGGTGTACTGAATGCCTGACAAGCTTCGGCGATGCCACGACAGGCTTCGGCAAGCTGCCAGTAACCGATTGGCTTTTCGGGACTGCCAAAGTTTAGATTGTCTGTTACAGCCAACGGTTCGGCACTCACACAGCTTAAGTTACGCGCTGCCTCTGCCACAGCCGCTTTTGCACCTTCATAGGGATGGAGGTAAACGTAACGAGGATTGCAGTCAACGGTGGCGGCTACGCCCGGAAGGGTGCGGGGTGTGGGGTGTAGGGTGTGAGGTCGGACACGGATGATCGCGGCATCAGCACCACCAGGCAACATCACAGTATTATTCTGTACCTGATGATCATACTGACGATACACCCAGCGCTTAGAGGCGATCGTAGTACTTGCCAGCAATTGCAGCAGAATGTCATTCCAGGTTTGACGCTTGCCTTGAATGTTAATACCTTTGGGTGTGCAGGGAGGCAAGCGATCGGGAGTCCATGCCCAGGCTTCTTGTGCGTAGTCGGGCGGTTCTGCCAACAGTTCACGATGATAGATCGGTGTGTTGTCAGAAAGTGCCGTGGCAAGGACTTCAGCCGCGATTTCACCTTTGAACAGAATGCGAACGATCGGCTCCTCAATCACTGTCCCTGCAACAACCGCGTGCAGTCCCCAACGCTCAAAGATGTCGATCAGCTCTTGTTCACGTCCTTTGTGCGCTACAAACAGCATTCGCTCTTGCGATTCTGACAGCAGATATTCGTAGGGCACCATGCCACTTTCGCGCACAGGAATCTTATCGAGATCGAATGCAATACCCACTCCGCCCTTAGCCGCCATTTCGGAGGTGGAGCAAGTAATACCCGCTGCGCCCATATCTTGCGCTGCAACGACAGCACCCGTTTTGAAGGCTTCCAGGCAAGCTTCGATGAGAGATTTTTCGAGAAAGGGATCGCCAACTTGTACGGCGGGTCGATCGTCTATTGATGCGTCGCTCAACTCGGCGCTGGCAAAACTGGCTCCTCCCATACCATCTCGTCCTGTTGTAGAGCCAACGTAGAGCACCGGATTACCGATGCCTTTTGCGCCTGATACGACAATTTCGGGGGTTTCCATTAAGCCCAACGCCATCACGTTGACCAGCGGATTACCGGAGTAAGCGCGATCGAAGTAAATTTCGCCGCCAACGGTCGGCACGCCCACACAGTTGCCATAGTGGGCAATGCCAGACACCACACCACTAAAGAGACGACGAGTCCGGGCATCCTCTAAAGACCCGAAGCGGAGAGAGTTGAGCAGGGCGATCGGGCGTGCCCCCATTGTAAAAATGTCACGCAAAATGCCGCCAACCCCCGTAGCCGCTCCTTGAAACGGTTCCACAGCAGAAGGGTGGTTATGCGATTCAATCTTGAAGGCCAGATGCAAGCCGTGCCCCAAATCCACCACTCCTGCATTCTCACCAGGGCCAACCAGGATGCGATCGCCCTCCGTGGGAAACTGCTTGAGCAACGGACGCGAGTTTTTATAGCAGCAGTGTTCCGACCACATCACCCCAAACATGCCTAGCTCAGCTTTATTGGGATGGCGACCCAGACGACGCACAATTTCTTCGTACTCCTCTGGCTTAATGCCTTCTGCGGCAATGTCTTCAGGCGAGAACGGGGACGCGATCGAAGCAGACATAAAGCAAGTGCGCCAAGGGAACAGGCTTTATTGTATCGGTATTTCAGCTATCAGCGGTTGGCTATCAGCTATCAGCGGTCAGCGGTCAGCGTAGAGGTTTTGAGTTGCGAATTGCTCCCCCTGCCCCCCTGCCTCCTCTGCTTCCCCTGCCTCCTCTGCCTTCTTCTCCCTTCTGCCCTCTGCCCTCTACCTTTTACCTTCTGCCTTTCCCCAACTCAATCCGTCCGATCGCGCCGACCATTAGCTGGAGGGGCTTCGGCAAAGGTAAGACAATTGCCATTGAGATCCAGAACGGCAAACTCACGCAAGCCCCAATGTTTTGTGGCGAGCGCACCATTGGGATGAATTAAGTTCTGCGTTTGGTATTCGTCGTAAAGTGCGTCGATGCCGCTGACGTTAATACGACAGCTTGTGTTTTCTGCTAACTGGCGATCGCTAGATAACCACAGGTGAATTTGCACACTACCCCGATGCAGACCAGCATAGTCATCAGACTGAAAATCAGTCGTAAAGCCGAGCTTCTGTTGGTAAAAATCGATCGTCGCGGCAATGTCTACGGCTGGTAGCATAGGCACCGTGCTCAAGAACTTGGTTGCAGCATTCATGTGTTCACCTTTTATAGCCGATCGCTAGTTCAAATGCTGATCTCTTGCAGCCATGCACGCAACGATCGTAGTGCTGTCATCAACCCTAGCGCATCGCTTTCATCAATAAACTGGAGAATTCTACCCGCAGGCAAAAACGGAAACGCCAGACCATGAGTGACGTGACTATAGTGTTGCTGGTCTAGCCTATAAATGTGTAGCTGCCCCTTCAAAAAATCATCTCCTGGTTGGCTGACATAGCGCCACACTTCAGGAACGTCTAACCTTGCGTAGAGCGAGAGTCTATCTAAGGTGCTCTGGCTGAGGGAAACGTCTAGAACCAAGTCTGGTGGTGGATCGAGAGCGAGGTCGATCGCCACCTTTCCGTGAATCTGCTGTTCGTGCTGGATGTAATAGCCTGTATCGGGTTCTACAGCGATGCCCAAGTCTGGTCGCTTGAGTGTCAGTGCCTTGTAGCCTTCTACGGGCAACTTCATCACCTCTGCAAGCACGAGAATGAGCGACTCGATCAGCCTGTGGCAGCGATCGTGTTCCTCAAGTGGAGTCATCAGTTCTAGCCGACCCCGATCAAAGGTGAAGCGAGCCGTGCGATCGGTTCCCATTTCCATAAGCAGTGCTTCAAGCTGCTGCCAGCTTATTTTCTCCAGTACAAGGCGCTGTTCGCTGAGCTTTGGTTTCTTTGCCATGTCCGTCTCTGGGCCACACGTTTCTTGATTCTATTAACGCATTGGAATGGCAAGGCGCGAAAGGCGGCAACTTTAAAGAGTCCCTTACTCAAGAGCGATCGTCTGCCCAGTCTCTGTTGATCGTCGCGCCGCATCTGCCACCTTCAACGTATACAGGCTTGCTTCAGGCGTGACATACAGCGGTGTGCCGTTGATGAGATGATCCAACACCATTGCCGTATCTTTTGCAAAAAGACCCTGACGGGTAGCCAGCGCGATCGGTTGACTCCCTTCTGCCTTTAAGAGCAGGCCCTGATCCCCGTCAAAAATCAGCGCGCCCGTTTCTCCGTGCACTTCCATCTTGCGCTCCGGTAGCCACATGGCTTCCCCTTTGGCATAGACCACTTCTGCCAACAAGCCCGACTGAAAGCGCAACTGAGCCGCGCAGTAACAGGTCGTGTTGTGGGGCTCACTCCGGTCAGCGCGATCGCTAAACTGAGCTTGACAGTTAACCGTTGCCACAGACCCAAACAGATCAATCAACCGATGCAGCCGCGACAGCGCACCAATTAGCGGGAAGCCAAACAATTCTGGTTGATACGTCCAGCGTTTTGGAGCGGGCCGTTCGGGCTTGATGGTGGCATAACGGGCATAAAACGGAGTGCCGATCGCGGACAACGACGCTTTCAGCGTTTGATGCATGCTGCCTAATAGCTCAATATGTTCGACGTGCAGTAGCCTCTTCTGAGCCTTGGCAAAGGCGATCAACTCCATTGCTTCGGCCACTTCTAGCGCCAATGGATATTCCACGATTACATGCTTCCCTGCGCCTAAGGCAGCTTGGACGATCGCGCCATGATCCCGATTTACCGTGGCGATGATGATGAGATCGAGAGACGATCGCTGCACGAGTTCCTGCCAGGTTGGGATCGCCTCTGCACCGTAGGTTTGGCTAAAAGCCTGAGTGGTTTCTAGCGTGTGTCCAGCCACAGCCGCTAGAGTCGCGCGTGGTTCTGCCTGGAATGCTTGCGATCGCAGCTTTGCCGCGTAGCCTGTACCTACTAAACCGACCTGTAGTGGCAGCGAATGAAGAGCCATAGATTCGAGCATGAGTCACGTCTTGAATAGTCCTGCTATCAAACGTAAACGGTAGAGGACAACTCAAGCCGTCTTCTACCGTTTACTTGTTTTAATACAGAGGTTTGCAGCGAAATGAAGTAGCGATCGAAGACTGGAAGCCTTATTTGTAGCTATTTTCGCGTCTGACTCCTGACTTCTGACTCCTGACTTCTGACTCCTGAATCCCGCTAGAGATTGCCAACAGGACTGACACCGTTTCTCTGCATTATGGCTAGCGACAATGCTCAGTAAGCTTTGAAGATGCCACGCAATTCTCCAGCGCGGTTTTGCTTGGTGTGGAGATCTACGTAGAGTGTGCCGCTCGTAAGCGCTTGCAGTTGCTCGTCTGTGAGGGTGTATTCGCCCATAAACCGACCGCTGAGTGAATCTGCCCCACCTTGGACTATGAGCGCGTATTGAAACGGGCCATTTTTTGAAGGTTCGCCTTTGTGAACATGGATGCCTGACGTGATGTTGGGGTTGGGTGGGTTCAGGGGATCAGTTGCGTAGTCGCGCAGGGGACTGGTTAAGCCACTGAAATCACCCCGAATGACGAGGCGATTGCCGATAAGAGCCGCTCCTGCTGTGCCAAAGGCAGTGGTCGAAGCTACGCTGGGCACAACGCTATTTCCTGACATTACAGCGACGTATCTCGTGATACTGGTGGTGGGCAATGGAGCCATATCTGTTGTCGGCGGTGCTGCCTCTGCTTGAGCCAGAAGTACCGTTTCGGCTTCTTGCAACTGCGCTTCTAGGTGATTGGTGACATTGATCGATCGCGGACTAACGGATGCTGGGGCTGTGAGCCAACGTGCTACCCCCTGGCTCATAGACGGTGATGAAATGCCGACCAGGAGCAAGCAAGTCATGACTCCCAGCATTAGATTGACAAAACCCTTTCTGCGTTTACTCATGATTTTTTCTGTGATGGTGAATGATAATTGGCGTGTCTTGAGCCTCTGGGCTCTGGCTTGAGGCATCAAAACTAAGTGCCTTTGCTGCTGCACGATCGCAAGATCTGCGCAGGTTTCTTCACTTTTGCAAGGCATTCTACAGATTCAATACGGCTTTCCGGGCCGATTGGATGCACTGCGATGCAAAAAACGACTGAATCTTTGCGTTTCTACAACAAGGTTGAAAGTTTTTGCGGTGGTCGGGTTGGCAACGCACTTTATAGAGGGTTCAGGTGCGTCAACAAGCGCATTTCCTAGGTTCCAAGCAAGACTTGAGGGCAGTAAGATACTTAGTCAGCCCATATTGATCCCAACAAAAGCAGTGTGCAATGGGTTGTCATATAAGCTAACTAGATTAAACCTGGTACTTTTATTACGAATACCATTCATCCCACTGATGGATTGGCGTTTCTAAAGCTGTTGTTTTCCCGTAGTATCAAGAGTAAAGCTGATTCAGGAAGCAGTCTTTATATACACAGAGCTACAGAGCCAGCTTCCAATGAGCTTAGAGTGCTGTTTCCATTATTGAGAGGACCACTGCATGGCAACTTTTAAGGTCACGTTAGTCAACGAGGCCGAAGGGCTGAATACAACGATTGAGGTTCCTGAAGACGAATACATTCTTGATGCAGCTGAAGAACAAGGGCTTGACCTTCCTTACTCTTGCAGAGCAGGCGCTTGTTCGACTTGCGCTGGCAAGCTGAAGGACGGCACCGTTGATCAATCTGACCAATCTTTCCTGGATGATGATCAGATCGAGGCTGGATATGTGCTGACCTGTGTGGCTTACCCCACCTCTGATTGCACGATTATCACGCATCAAGAAGAAGAGCTGTACTAACTGCACACCTTAGTTAAATCAATCATCGGATGAGAGGTGAAGAGCGCCTGATTCTCTTTGCCTCTTTTTGATGACTTTATTTCTGAGCTGGCTTGTACCAAACGCTGTTTCGGCAATGGCTTTATCTAGCCACCGTTACCCTTGTCTTGCTCCCCACGCCAAAAGGTGATGGCATCACTGATGGTCTGTAGTTTGGTGCCAGGGTAGTAGAAATTGAGAATACGATCGCTCGACCAGCCTAACTTACCCAGGTGATAGGTTCCGGTTTGGCTGAGTCCAACACCATGCCCCAAACCGCCGCCAACAAAGGTATAGCCTTGCAGCGTTCGGTTGGCACCATACAGCGGTTCTAAATAAAAGAGGGTGCTGTTAGGGGCATAGAGCGCGACCAGAATATCGTCTTTGTCCAGGATGACAGTGCCACGATCGGTCGTTGCGGTCACTTGCAAGACACGCCCAGCAGACGATCGACGGGTCACGGCAAGGCGCTGAATGGTCTTAAAGTTCGCTAGGGGACTTTTGTTTGCGACAAGGTAGCGCCGCAAGTCCTGACTGAGTGCTTCAAGCGAGTTGTTAATACGCCAGCGAAACATTTCACCACCCGCCTCATTAAACCCCTTCGTCTGACTAATGAAGCGGCGAAAATTTTGCTCATCTGCCAAGCTCTGGCGGGATAAATCCCAGAGATTGCCAACCGAGTCGATGATGGCTCGCAGGTAAGGTCGCTCGGCACCCGACCACACATCGTTAAACGGAGCCGTAATTCCGCCTGTAGACGAGGAATAAACGGCATCCACTAGCTCATTGTTGTAGGTTAAAACCTTGCCACGAGTGGCTGCGATCGCCTGATCAGTCGCGGGATGAACGCCAGAAAGACCGTTGTAGACCTGGCATTGGGTATCGGCACAAAGCTGGTAGCCATCGATCGCAAAGCGGCGCAAATTGCGAAGGGCGTAGGTGCGTGCCAGGATTGCCTGTACCTGGAGGACGGGTTGCACGGCCCATGTCCCAATTTCGTAGGGCACCACACCGCGCAGGTAGGCTTCCAGAGGCACCTGGTTGACCAGGGTATAAGTGCCGTAGGTATTGGGTTGCAACCGCATACTGCCTGCGTAGAGATTCCGGGTTTTGTCACCGCTCTTTTGAATCACTCGAATGATCCCCTGTCCAGCGGTGATGTCGATGCGATCGCGAGTGTAGCGGTAGCCGTTCACAACTAGCGAGGCACGGGGCTGCTTCGGCAAAAGCTGCGTATCAATGTAAGCCGTTTGCATACCTTGTGCTTGTAAGCTTTGCAGCAGCAGTCGGCGCAGGAGAGGACTGTTGTACGTCTCTCTTTTTGCCCACACCTGCCAACGTTGCGGCTGGGCCACTTCGACGGGGATACCTTGAGCAACCCAGCGGTTGGCGCTATCTTCAGCACTCTCAAAACTCCGGTGGGTGCTGAGGACTACCCGCTCCTGTAGCATCGGTTCGGGTAGGGGCTGTTGCACCACATCCAGGTTGGCACTCGTGGCGCTAACAGTTTGCTCTTTCCCCTGCGTCTCAAAGCGAAACGTGAGCCGATCGCCCGCTGCGGCCTCTAAGGTCAGTGCATCCGTCGTCTTGCTACCAAAGCGCTGCTCAATGCCAATTTGCAGATCGATATCCTTACGAGTGGCGGCAACTCCCACCTCTGCGGCTGAGCTTAGCGCACATGCCACCGCCAGCGCTGCCCAGGCCATCCTTTGTGGCGAGAGAACTTGCGGCGAGAAGTCCGAGAAGGCAGACAACCGGAAGGAAACCTGGAAGTAGTGATCTCGTTGCATCTGACGAAAGCGCTTTAACGGTGACTCCATCCTACGATAGTGTTCCTTAAAGGAAATGGCTTGGTTAAGTTGGCCCGATCGCACTCACCTTTGCCCGGTAAAGCAAGCGATCGCCCTGACGATAGCCTGTATAGCGCACTTTGACACGATCGCCCAGCTGAACATTGTCCGACTGAAAACCGCTTAGTTGAGCAGTGTCCCCCATGAGTTGATGCTGCTGGGGGTCATAGGGCACTTCTGCACCTACGGGCGCGATCCGCTCAATCCCCCACCTTTCCAATAACGTATCCAACGGGCGCAGTAACGGCAGCAGTTTGACCGCAGGCGCTTGCGGATTTTGTTGAGCAGCATAGGCAGCAGTGGGCAACTGAAGCAACAGAGACTCTAGCGTTTGCACACTTTCTTGCTGAAATTCTTGCCACAAGGTTTGGCGCTGTTGTGCGAGTTGCTGCTGAAGGCGATCGTACTCCTGCCACAAATCTGATAATTCTTGCAATGATGCATCAGGTTGATTTTCAAGTTCTACCCCCTGACTCCTGACTCCTGGCTCCTGGCTTCTGGCTCCTGCCTCCTGGCTCCTGGCTCCTGCCTCCTGCCCTTCTTCATCCCACATCTCTAGCAGTTCCACCACCGACACCTGCAACACCCGACTCAGCTTCAGCAGTGACCCAACACGCACCTGAGCGATTTCCCCTCGCCGTAAGCGCAAAAGCTGCTTTTCTGATACGTTAGCAGCCCGACTTAACGCCTTAAAACTGGAAAAACCCACCGATCGCATTAATATGCGCAAGCGGTGGGTAACATCTTGAGACATAGACGAAAAGGTTTTAGCTAAGCGTCTTGAATTTTAAATGGCTCATCTAACTCAAAACTCAAAACTCAAAACTCTTAACTTTCCAGCCCTCTTAACTTTCCAGCTCTCTTAGCCTTCCAAAAGGCTTCTCAGCATCCAGGCAGTCTTTTCATGTACTTGCATCCGCTGGGTCAATAGGTCAGCGGTTGGCTCGTCGTTGACCTGCTCAAGGGTGGGGAAGATCGATCGGGCTGTCCGTACCACCGCTTCTTGCCCTTCCACCAGTTCACGAATCATATCTTCTGCTTTGGGCACACCCGCTGTTTCGGGGATTGAGCTTAACCGCGCAAACTCCGAATAGGTGCCTGGAGCAGGGAAACCAAGCGCTCGAATGCGTTCAGCAATGAGGTCTACTGCGGCAGCTAACTCGGTATACTGCCCTTCAAACATCAGGTGGAGCGTCTGGAACATAGGCCCTGTCACGTTCCAGTGAAAGTTGTGGGTCTTAAGGTAAAGCGAATAGGTGTCTGCCAGTAGATGAGAAAGCCCTTCTGCGATCGCGCCTCTTGATTTTTCGTCAATGCCGATGTCAATTGGCATTACTGTGGTTGGAACTGCCATACGATCCTCCGAATAAGATGAAAACTCGATTGAACTGGAGCTAATGATTGGATTGAGTTAATGAAACTTGTAGAGGTGCGAAACACGCTCTGTTTCGATACCTGAAGTGCACTCAGCTTTGGGTCGGGTGGTGCTATTACTGAAACGTGTCAAAAATACAGTTCAATGACTCGTCTCATTCACAAGGTCTGCGGTTAGTTTATAGCTGTTTTTCCTTCCAAACTACACCCGGACAGACTACATCTTAAAACCACCCTTGCTACCTTACACCGTGCACCCAACCTCATGGTGTTGTGGCTGACAGTCCGAAAAAGGTACAAGCTTAAGCCAAATGACGTTGCAAAACTGCACGGGGTGCACGACGCACTCGGCAAAGAATCGTTTCTTGCCCTAAACGGCTACAGGCTTCATACCGATGACACCCAGAGAAACCGTAGTATTCGCCATCAACCTCTAGCACGTCGATTGGCTCCTGTAGCCCAATTTCTTGAATCGACTCCATAAGAGCAGCTACTTTGGTTTGATCATTCTGCCGAAACAAGGGGCGGCGAATTTTGCTGATTGGGATTGCTTCTACTCTGACCATATCCTTTATCTTTCGCATTCACTCTTAAATCATACTCGTTATGACTACGGATTGCAACAAGGCTGAAGGGGACGGGGAGTAGAGCTAAAGGATAAAGGCTAAACGTCGATTTAGATGGGGTTTGTACAGAGATTCTAAAGGCTAAAGGTAGAAGCTGATCGCTGACCGCTGACCGCTTAAAAGCTAATCCTTCATTTGTTTATCCTTCGCCCCTCTCCCCTTTCCCCTCGCTTCATTTTTCGCCGTTAACCAGCCATGAGCTACAATACGCAAGCCACTTCAGGTTCTCTGGGAAACAGCCCAGACACGGTTAGCAACGTCTAACCGAGGGAAAGTCCGGTGCTTTTGTTAACGCAAAAAAGTCCGGCACTGTGCCGCAACTGTGAAGAACAAGGTACAAGAGCTAGGGGATGGGGTAGAAGGAGCATTAAACGCTTCCCTAACCCCTGAACCCTAACCCCTTACCCCATTCCAAGTCAGAATGCCTGCTTGAAGTCACAAACCCCATCACGCCTGCGACACACAGGCGAAAGTTAACGATGCAAAGTTTAGATGTTTTACGCCGATCGCCGACGGCAGACTACGTGGCGACGGTGCTTAGTTCTGTGGCGCTGACACCCACCATCAAAGCGATTCGACTGCGATTGGACCGAGACGAACTCCGGTTTTTACCAGGACAGTCCGTTTGGCCTAAATTTGAGCGCGATGGTCGCAAATTTAGCAAAATCTACTCGATCGCCTCTTCTCCCTCTGCCTGTCCTGACATTGAACTCTGCGTCTCGCGTGTGGGCTGGAGTTCGGCTGTCGTACAGGATCTGGCGATCGGGCAATCCTTGCCACTACGAGGGCCGTATGGTCTGATGACGTTAAGCGAGCTACCCCAGCGTCCACGCCTTTATATTGCTGAAGGGTCAGGGATTGCACCATTGAAAAGCCAAATCGATTGGCTACGCGAGTGCGGCTACAAGCTGCCCGTCTGGTTGGTGCAGGCAAACCCCGAAACTCCCGACCAGCTACCCTATCAGCCGTACTGGCAACAATTGCAGCAAACCTGGCCTGCCTTTCACTATCGGGACGCGATCGCTCAATGCCCGGAAAGCGTTTTGGTCAATCTACGGCTTAAGCTGGCAGCGTTTGATGTGGTGATTTGTGCGGTGGGCGATCGCTCAGACCAGCTTCAAGAAACCGCTTTGGCGTTGGGTGCGAAGCCCGACCAACTGCGATCGGAGAAATTCATTGCGTTCTGATGCTGACCTTTGCAAGCACGATGGGCATCAAGACATTAGACTAAAGTTCTGACGAGATCTTGACTACAGCTCTTTTGATCAATAGGACTTACGCATTTGCCCCCAACCCCCCTTTCTTGTAGCTTGCTTCCCAAAAGGTATGCCGAAGGCTATATGCCGGGGGCTTTAATTGGTTCGGTTCCCCCAGCATTGGGGGCTAGGGGGCGAAAGATGACCGCTTTTGCGTAAGCCCTAGTCAAAAGGGAGACTGTCAGCTATCTTGTCTTTTTATGTTTGCTGTCTGCGCTGCCTTTCCATGACTTCTGAAAAAACCTCGACCTCTGAGCCTCCCGCAGAATTACCGCTACCAGTAACGGTCGCACCTGCGCCTCCGCGTTGGCGAGCCTGGTGGGAAAACGTTCAAATCCTCATCATTGCGCTGATCCTGGCACTCTTGATTCGAGTGTTTGTGGCAGAACCTCGCTACATCCCATCCGATTCGATGCTGCCGACCTTGCAGATTGGCGATCGACTCGTGGTGGAAAAGCTTTCGTATCGCTTTCATCCGCCTGAGTTTGGCGATATCGTCGTCTTCGATCCGCCTCACCAACTTCAAGTTCAAGGCTATACCAAAGATCAGGCGTTTATTAAGCGCATTATTGGTCAACCTGGGCAAACCGTTCAGGTTAAAAACGGCACGGTTTACGTCGATCAACAACCACTCCAGGAACCGTACATTGCCGCTCCACCCAACTACACGCTGCCACCTGTCACTGTGCCTAATGGTGAGTTTTTTGTAATGGGCGACAACCGTAACAACAGTAATGACTCCCATGTTTGGGGGTTTCTACCGCAGCAGAACATTATCGGTCGCGCTTGGTTGCGCTTCTACCCATTTAAGCGTCTTGGGCTAGTAGCAAAGTCGTAAGCATCAAGAGCGTTTGGCGTTCGTGCTGACTCCCTCTAAAACTTGAGGTAGTGCATCAACTCGGCAACAAGCTGGCTTGATAGCGACAGTCGTCGTTGAAAATGAATCAGGTTACGGTAAGGCCCCATCGTCCGATTGGCGACGATCGCTCGTGCCAGATACGTATCCACTGCTGGAATGCGAATGAGCAACTCGATCGATGCTGTATTAGGATTCACAGGCTTAATCGTCTCAACACTATCTGCATCGTAATAGCAAAATAACATCACTGACTCTAGGGGCTTAAGCCGTGGTACAGGCAGACTCAGGGCCGCAGCAATGTCCTCAATGCAGTGCAACTGCACGCCTGCTTGCGTTAATTCAACAAGCGATCGGGCCTGATGAATCGAAAGCCCCGGTAAACGCAGCCAATCATCGACGCCAGCCTGATTGACATCGATTTTGACGCCTAAACTGGCTGCCAGCTCAAGCTCCGCCACGTTTTGAAACCGATAGTACGGATCGCTGAGGATTTTCGATCGCAGGGGTTGGTGAGCTTGAGTAACCGTCGATAACCAATTGGGAAGCGGCATTGAGGGAGGAATTGAAAGTAGAGGGAGAAATTGAGAGTAGAGGGATGAAAGGGAGGCAGAGGAAGCTGAGGGAGAGGGGAAGCGCTTGAGTTTTGAATAGTCGTTAGTATCAGTGAACCATAATCAGTGCAGAGGCATAGCATCGTTGAACATCGGAAACGCTTGACCGATTACGATCGACCGTCCTGCCTCCTTCGACCCCTACCTCCTTGGCACCCTTTGCTTCCCCTGCCTCCTGCCTTTTCTACGCAATTCGATCGAGCAACTGACGGCGCTTTTGCTCAAACTCATACTCAGACAGCAGGCCATCGGCACGGAGTTGATCAAGCTGTCTTACGGCTTCAGCAACGGCACTGATGTGGTCAGGATTCACGACCTCAGTTTTGGCGATCACTTTGACCGTCGAAACAATCCCATCGTTGAATTTGAGGTCAAACTCGTCAGCATCCTGGGTCAAATACCAGATGCCTTCGATCGCGCAGGCGACGCGAGGGATTGGTGTCATCGACAACAGCAAATAGAGGATGCCCCAAAGCGGTTGCCCAACATAGAACTTATGCAAGCCTGCGCCGATCGGTGCTGCCGCTCCAGCAAACGCCAAAGCAGCAGCAACCTTACGGCTTTTGGGCCTATCTAACATATCAGCCTTGCCTCACAGATTTCCTAAAAACTGCCTTCAGAGCCGTCACGAGCGTGCGATCGTCAGTCATCTGCTGATCCATAACTAGGGCAACGATCGTCTTCTGCCGACAACCATGTCTGCGTCAGCTTCTTCTATCATATTGACTTCACTGAGTTGATGACAGCAAAGTTGGGTGAGTGACTGTATCATGCCGCTTTACTAAAACTTTAAGAATCAAGCGCCATAATGTTCTGGGTGAAGCAATCTCATGAGTGAGAAAGCGCTAACGTTCTTCAGATATGTCCGGTTCTCACCCGTGGGGCACGGTACAGTAGAGTAATGATCATTACAATTGAGCCTTTACGGAAATTGAAGAGCCAAATTGATCTATGCTCTCAGTTCACTAGGTCTGTTCCTCTAAGGCTGAATCGTTAATGGTCTAGTTTATGAGCACCGCGCTAAACAGACGCTTAAAGGGTAAGTTGATTGGCATCAAGGCGCTTGAGAAAGCTCTTAACTTGAGGACACTCTTACCTGTAAAACATCTGCTTGCCAAAGACGGCCTGCTTGGATTTGGTTCTAATCCAGATCGTTATGATCCATCCAGTGAAGCGGTCGTTGATGCTATGGCGTTCAATTGAGTGCAGTTTGCTAAGCACTGTGCCGAATTTAGAGAATCTTCTCAGGTTACTTGGTCAATGTCACAGAGTGCGCTTCCCTCAGAATGGCTAACTAACTTTTCTGACCCCTATGCTGTGTTAGGGGTTTCGCTTGCAGCGGACGATCGCCGGGTACTCAAGCGCTACCGCTCCGTTGCCAAACTGCTGCACCCCGATCACAACATTCCCGAAGAGGATACGACCAAAGATCTGGCAAGCCAACTTTTTGCACGACTGGTAAACCCTGCTTACCAAAAACTCAAGCAAGAGAAGGGGCGCAAAGAGAATGTTTCGCTGCTACGGCTTCAAGTGCGACGGCTTTACCGTGATGCGCCCTTGGCTCCTAAGGGTGATTTGGCGCGTCAGTTAACTCAGCAACCCGTGAATGGCGTAGATGTTTTTTACGAGCAAGCGATCGCCCAACTCGCCGAGTCCCAGTATCAACCGCTCGATCAATTTGCCTTACTAACAGAGCAACTCGGTGAGCTAAACCTAGTGTATCTACAGCTCAAGATGGGCGATACGCTGATCCGCGAAAAGCGCACAGGGTTGGTCTCTGCACCTGAAGCGAAACCCATTCAATTTACGCCGAACCCAGCCGATGGCGCAACCGTTTCCGAAAGCTATGCTCAGCGTCATTATCGACGAGCGCAAGAGTACATGAAAAAAGGCAATTGGAAAGAAGCCGAGCAAGAACTACGAGACGCCATTAAAATCGAAGCGGGAAAAAGCGAGTATCATGCACTGCTAGGGGTTGCCTATCTCCAGCAGAATCTCCAGAGCATGGCAAAAGTTTACCTTCGTCAAGCGCTTAAGCTGAACCCAAAGGACCCGCTAGCGTGCCGCTTTGCCCCCAAGCTTGGTATCGAAGTCGCTGCCTCAGAAAATGGTCAGCAAAACGGTAAGGCTGTAAAGCCCCAATCATCAAAAGCCCAACCATCTGACAAAACATCCAAAAATGGTGGGCTGTTTGGCCTTTTTCGCTCAAAAAAATAGGGTGATGAGGACGTGCTGCAACGACTGAATCGTGATTACCAGCTTAGCCAGTGTTTCCTTTATCAATGGCTCTCAGAAACACGTTGACTTTTCGCATAGCGCCACATTCCGATGGCTAAAGCGCTCATAAAGAGAACGCCGATCGCCCCTGCGAGAGGATTGTGATCAACCCCTGAAAGCCACTCAGGCGCTTGTGGTGAGTACCGGAGCAATTGCCCGACATTAAGGATGTAGTAGCCCCAAACCAAGCCAGCATGTAGCCCCATCGGCAAGCCTAAACGTCCGCGCAGTAAACCCAACGTTTGGTCTCGCCACTCATGTCTACTCAAGCGTGGTACGTCGCCTGAGTCGGTGCGCGATCGCTTTGCCCAAATCAACGTAACCGCCAGCAGCGCCAATGCTGGAAACTGCGGCTTGAAGCCGTGTACTAGCGCAAAGATACTGGCATTTACCCAAAGCGAGACCTGGGGAGCATAATCCCGTTGAAGCTCATCCAACAACCAGCCTCGAAAGAACAACTCCTCTGCGAAACCGATGCCCAGAGCGACCAACAGCCCCTCAATCGCAACTTGCAGAAGTGCGTTTGAAGGCGATCGCCAGGTGATCCAACCAAAAGCGCTCTGTGTGACAAACAGCGCCAGCACACTCACACATCCGATTGTCAAACCACTCAATAACTCTAACCCTATACGCCGTGAGCGTTCCAGCCCGTAGCGCCACAACAGGTTAGGCTGATGGTAAACCTGTCTTCCCCAAACGCGTATAAGAAGAATAAACTCTGAGTAAAGAATGACTATGGTCAGGATGCTGACCATATTGCTATCCTTCACCAGCCAGTAAATGGGTAAAGCGATCGGTAGCCAAAGCAACAGCAACGCCAAAAGAAAGGCTGCAATTCTGACTGGAGCCGGAGACTGTGCAAGCTTAGAGAATGCCAGCTTCAAGATTTTTTGAGTAGATTATTCATCGGGTTCGATCGTACTGCTCAACCCATGACTGTTGAGTGTCTCACTATAAAACTCTGCATGTTCTTGAGCGCACGTGATAACTAGAGCCAATCCGTTTGTATGAGCTTCCATCATGATGTCCACCGCTTGAGGCTGAGTCAAGCTGGGCACGGTAGTAATCAACGTTTGTACGACATACTCCATTGAGTTGTAGTCGTCGTTGTGAAGTAAAACGCGATAACGGGGCGCGAGCTTGCGAACCGTTGAACGCTGTTCAATGGTTTCGACAGACACTTCTCTATCCTCTCGTGAACAGTAGACAACTTTTTGAAGCGAACCTTTGCAATGCTAACAGATGTTTTGCTTAGATCTGTACCGTGCGTCAGCGCAGACGGTTGCACTGGTTAAAGGGAGCAACAGCTAAGAATGTGTCGGTCGTATCTCAATGAGAGAAACGATCGCTACAGTTACATTGCTTAACTTCTTTTATAGCATTCGATCAAGCGTTGAAGTATCCGGATTGAACGCTTACGTGGTTGCTTGCATCAAAGCTACTGATGCCCGTGCGATCGCTCAGCTTCAGTAGCCAATTTCAGTATTATAGCGGCGGCAAGAGAATGGCTAAACCCTTTAAAGTGAGAGAAAGCCACACGCACGGTCTAGCCCTATGGGTTCTTCTTCAAGCCATGAGTTCACACCTGAAGCAAACCCACGCTTGCAGCCGTGTCAGATTGTTTGCCTGGAGCATGACACCAGTTATCTCTATGCAGAGGTGATCCAGGTAATTGAGTCGCGTCAGTTATGTTGGGCGCGCCCACTCGTCTTAATTCAGCAGCCTTCTGATGCCAGCGCCTACAGCCCAGTTGCTTGCAACAGCCCGCTTCAAGAGCAACCAGGCTTTTATGATTTGCGTCAGGATTCTGACCTACTGCTCCCACTCACCCTATTTCGAGCAGCGTTGGACACAGAAGTGTTCTCGTGGATGACTAGCCTGTATGCCGCTGATCACGATGCCGCGCCAAACAATTCTCCTGATAGAGGGCATCAACCGTTCAGGCAATTTATTCAACAGGTCTGGCAGGCTCATCCAAACGCTTTTCAGAATGTGTCAGCCTGAGCTTGGCGCTCCTGCGAGGATTACAGTCGGTTTATGGCATTCACCACTGCCGACACCTTGTACCCATTTGGCTAGACTGTAGCTCATTTGAAGAAACCGTATAACCTAGCTGGGCCGATCGCGGTTTAACCTGACTGCATTGTCTTGACCAAGCGAGCAAGCGCGTATTTCAACTGTACGCCGGGGTCGATCGCGTGCCAGCCGCTTGAGGTCTTTTGCCGAAGTTCAAAATGCAAGTGAGGGCCTGTGGATAAGCCAGTGCTGCCGACTCGTCCAATCACGGTGCCTTTTTCAACCCATTGACCCGGTTTAACAAACACTTTTGAAAGGTGGCCGTACAGCGTTTCTTGTGTATCGTCCTGATGAGACAGAATGATGGCGAGACCATAGCCACCTAACCAGTCGGAGAGGGCAACTTTTCCCGATGCTGCTGCTAGAACGGGTGTACCCATCGGTGCGCCAAGGTCAGTGCCGCTATGAAAACGCCGATCGCCTCTGATGGGGTGTACTCGCCAGCCAAAAGCAGACGTGATGGGCGCAGGCACCGATAACGGAAAGATCAGGCTCAAGCCATTCCATAATTCAGCATTGAAACGACTGCCTGGTGCGTAAGCGGTCATCCAGCTTTGCCCGTTGATGTCAGACTGATTGTTGTCTATGACAACTCCCAAACCTTGGATCGTTCGCCCAAACCCGTTGAGTGAATAACCAACATACTGTGGGGACGATTGTGAAACATTGCTAGCGGTTGTGCTTTCTCCTTGATTTGAGGATGGCACATAAGGCAATACGGAGGGACGCGATCGACCAGGAGCGGCTGTTTTCCAGGGCGCAATCACAGAGGTTGAAGAGGCTGGCTGTGATCGAGGGAGCTGTTGCACAGTCTTTTTGGAAACTTTTGCTCCTGCGATCGCATCAATTTGGACGAGCAGCGTGGCCTGATCTTCAGACGAAAGCATCTGATCCTGTGCCAAACGGCGCGCTTGCAGAAATTCTCCCGCTTGTGCGCTGGCGATCGCCCTTGCCTCGAGATTTGCCCGTAATTTTGCCTCTTTCCGAGACTTGTCTTTGGTAACCAGGTCTGCCAGACGCTGCTTCAGCACTATTCGCTGTGCGGCTGTAGCTTGCTCATTGAGTTGACTCTTGGTGATATTGGCCGTCTGTCTAGGCATCACCAACGGTTGAGTGCTCTGTTCGCTCTGCTTTGCCGCCGGAGGATCATTCTCAGGGGCTTTGGTGTTTGTTGAAACGGGTTTTGCTGCTGTTGAAGCGGCACTATCTTCGCGCT
Organism: Stenomitos rutilans HA7619-LM2; assembly: GCA_019358945.1. Lineage (GTDB taxonomy): Bacteria > Cyanobacteriota > Cyanobacteriia > Leptolyngbyales > Leptolyngbyaceae > Stenomitos > Stenomitos rutilans. Next base: position 52,083 of record JAHHIE010000024.1, read on the forward strand.
TTGACGGAGGCAAAAACGTTGGCGCAAGCGATTCAGGTGCGCTGATGGTTGGTTTAGGTATGGGAACCACTGTTTGTTGTGCAGCGACCAGTGGAGCGTTCGACGGATGAATCGTGGCAGGTACAGCAGGCGTGGCGGCTTGTTCTGCTAGCGTCTGGGCGATCGCGTCCAGCATGTGAGAAAGTTCCCCAGCGAATGGTCTGCACATTTCTTTCTGGGCTGTTGTTGGAGAATCAGGAAGGTTCGTTTTCCTCCCACTACACTTTAAGCTCAGCTTTCATACGACTAAAATTGTGTTGTTTTCATGAACTTTTCCGGGTTTTGTACCTTGGATTCAGTAAAGCAACCGAACTTAAGTTTGGCGAGATTAAGAGTTCCAAGGTATGACACGCTGTGCTGTAATTAGCGGTCTGTAGAAGTTTTGAGTTTTGAGTTTTGAGTTTTGAGTTGAAGAGCGATCAGCGGTCAGCGATCAGCCGTTGGTTTGCTTCTAACAACGAACAACGAACAACCAACCACTGCTTTCAACGCTCCACTGTCCCACTTGCTTTTAGCAACCAACCACTAGCAACCAACCACTGCTTTAGCGGTCAGCTTGGGAATTCAAAGCTGAAGCTGAGTGCTGACTGCTGAAAGCTGTAGCTTGCTTCGCCAACGGCATAAGCTAAGCAGAACCGTTTTCACACATCAAATCGGATCGCTATAGTGAGTGTGCGTATAGAAAAAGCTCTTCACGTAGTGCTGCTGTCTCAAAAGGCGAGCAATTTTCAGGAACCGCTTATCATAATCATCTAGTTGCTGGTTGCTCCTTTGCTATGAGCTACTGCCTCAACCCCGATTGTCAGAGGCCCCAAAATCGAAACAGCGCAGAGCTTTGTCGCTATTGTGCTGCTAAACTTCTGCTGAAAGATCGCTATCGACCGCTCAAGCCGATCGGGCAGGGTGGTTTTGGCAGAACGTTCCTGGCGATTGATGAAGACAAGCCATCCAGGCCACGCTGCGTCATCAAACAGTTCTTGCCGACAAACCAGGATGCGCAGCATTTGAAGAAAGCGGCTCAACTGTTTGAACGGGAGGCTATGCGGCTAGAAGAGTTGGGCAATCATCCCCAAATTCCAGCGCTGCTAGCCTATTTTCGGCAGGAACAGCAGCAGTACTTAGTGCAAGAGTTTGTGGATGGCAAGAATCTGGCGGAACTGCTGCACGAACACGGCGCTTTTACTGAGAATCAGGTGCAAGCTCTGCTACGAAGTCTTTTGCCTGTTTTGGAGTTTATTCATGTCCACGGTGTCATTCATCGCGACATCAAGCCCTCAAACATCATCCGTATGATGGTTCCACAGGTGGCTGAGCCAGCACAGCAGGAGTGGACAGCTTTACTCCACGTCCTTTCGCTGGAAGCCGCACAAGGATACCAAAACGGTATGAGCGATCGCCGCTTTAGCGATCGCCTCAGCGATCGGTTTGCCCATCCACCAAGAGCATTGTCGATCGCGGCTTATGCTCAGTGGCAGCAACTTGCTACACGGTTTGCCACCTATGCCGATCTGTCGTTTACTCAGCGACAATCTCTGGTTGCTACGGCGAGTCGGTTATTGCACGAACAGCGGCAATTGCTTGAACCGATGGCGCAGCAAGAGCATCTGGCACTGGTCGATTTTGGCGCAGCAAAGGCAGCTTCAGGCACTACCTTGCTGAGAACTGGCACGACGATCGGCAGTCCTGAATATCTCTCGCCAGAGCAAAGTAGAGGCAAAGCGGTATTTGCCAGCGATTTGTTTAGCCTGGGTGTGACCTGTATTCATCTGTTGACGCATCGATCGCCCTTCGATCTGTTTGACAGCAGCGACAATACCTGGATTTGGCGTAAATATGTGGCAACTCCCGTGAGTGACAAACTAGGACAGGTGCTCGATCGGTTGCTGGAGCCTGGGGTCAATCGGCGCTATCAAGCCGCTGCTGATGTCTTGCATGATCTGAATGCGCTATCAGACCACACAGACAGGTCTGGTACAGGTGAGTTGCTTGAGATGTTACCATCAGCTCAATTTCCATTGCCTGCTAACCTGCCGCCTCCAACTTCAACCCCGCTGCGATCAGCGGCATCTGCTGCTGTGCAGGCTCTTGCGCAGGCGATCGCGCCGCCTTCTGTAAAGCAGCCTTCGGTACCAGGCAAAGCCAAAAGCCCCACTCCAGCACGTCGAAAAGCGAAGCGACCATCTCCATCCTGGCTGTGTGCCCATCAGTTGCAGAGTGCCGGAAAGGTGTATGCAATTTGCTTGGCACCTGGCAGAAACACGCTGAATACGGCAGAGACCGTGCTAGCCAGCAGCAGCGGGACGACGATTAAACTCTGGGACGTGCAAACTGGACAGGTGATCCGCACACTGACGGGCCATCTTGATATCGTCTCGTGCCTGGTGATGAGTCTTGATGGACAGATGCTCATTAGCGGCAGTGCTGACAAAAGTATTCGTCTTTGGGATGTTCGGACGGGACAGAGAATTGGCGCGATTGCCTTGCATACCGATACCGTCCTTAGCCTTGCGCTTAGCCCTGATGGTCGGACGCTTGCCAGTGGCAGTCTCTATGACCCCGTCAAGCTTTGGGACTTGGACGCAAACCGTGAACTGACCAGCCTTTCTGGGCAGGCAGGCCGCATCGAAGCGCTGGCTTTTAGTCCTGACGGTCTCTGGCTGGCTAGCGGCAGTAGCGAGGCGACGATCGCGCTTTGGGATCTAAAACAAAACTATTCAGCGGCTGGACGCGATATTCATCTGCTCAAGGGTCATACTCAAACGGTTTCAGCCCTGGCCTTTGAGCCAGATGGCAAAACACTCAGCAGCGGTAGTTGGGATGGTACTGTTAAGCTTTGGAGTACGCGCACTCAACGGGAAAAGCGTGCCCTTCAGCCAGAATCCGGTCGTGTGACTGCACTGGCTGTCAGTGCCGATGGTAAGCTTCTGTGCACTGGTAGCGATACGCTCAAGCTCTGGCAACCACGCACGGGCAAGGCGATCGCCACTCTGGCGGGCCAAACGTCGATGATTTCTGCGATCGCGCTGACCCCTGATAGCAAAACCCTTGTCAGCAGCAGTTGGGACGGTACGATTTGGATCTGGAAACGCGAAAGCTCGTCTGCCTGAGGCGGGCGTTTGGGGCTGCTGTGCTCGACGTGATGGTTCGTTCTACGTCTCACTGTCTTGCCAAGAGCGGCGCGGCTTGAAGCAATGTTTGCGTGTAGGGATGCTGAGGACGCGTAAAAACAGCTTGAGTGGAACCGAGTTCGACAATTTTGCCTGCATTCATCACCGCAATGCGATCGCAAAAAAAGCGTGCTACCCAAAGGTCATGGGTAATAAACAAGTAGGTCAGGTTAAACTCATGCTTTAAGTCTCGCATGAGCGTCAAAACCTGCGTTTGCACGGTGGCATCCAGCATGCTGACAGGCTCATCGCAAATGACGAGCTGGGGATGTGTAATCAGGGCACGCGCGATCGCCACCCGCTGCTGCTGCCCGCCTGAAAGTTGCGCTGGATAGCGATTGTAAAACGCCTCCGCTGGGCTTAATCCCACCCGCTCCAGCATTTCCATCACTTGCTTTTTCGCGGCTTGGGGTGCTGCTAATTGGTGAACGCGCAACGGATCGGCAATACTCTCCCCGATCGTCATCATAGGATTCAAACATGCGTGGGGATCTTGAAAGACCATCTGCATTTGTCGTCGTCGCTGCTGCATCGCATGCCGAGGCAACCCGACTAAGTTTTGCCCCAAAAACTCGACTTTGCCTGACGTGGGACGAATAAGCTGCAAAATGGTTCGCGACAATGTACTTTTGCCACAGCCAGACTCTCCCACTAGACCCAGCGTCTCGCCAGGATAAAGGTCTAAATTAATGCCATCAACAGCTTTAATTGTCTGATCCGTCTGTGAAAACAAGCGAGCAATGAACGATTGCTCCAATGTGTAGTGCTGCTTGAGGTTGTCGAGATGGAGAAGGGGGGTAAGTTGCAGGGAATCGGGTGTGGGGTGTGGGGTGTGGGGTGTGGGATGCACGTTTTCATTCGTATATACTCCTCTCTCCTCTCTCCTCTCTCCTCCCTCCTCACCCCTCTCCACACCAACCGCTTGCAAATGGAGTGCCGCTTGAAGGAGCGATCGCGTGTATTCATGCTGAGGCGTTTGCAAAACGTTCCGAGTTGCACCCGTCTCAACAATCTTGCCGCCATACATCACTGCGATGCGATCGCAATATTCGCCAATCATCGCCAGATCGTGTGAAATCACCAACAGCGCCATCTGTCGTTCGGTACACAAGCGGGCCAGTTCACGCAGAATTTGAGCGGCAACGGTCACATCCAGGCTGGTTGTGGGTTCGTCTGCCACGATTAGTTTGGGGTTCAGCAACAGCGCCAGCGCGATCGCCACCCGCTGCCGCATCCCACCACTAAACTCATGAGGATATTGTGACCAACGGTTTTCAGGGATATTGACTGCTGCCAGCGTAGCGATCGCTTGCTCTTTTGCCTGCCGTTGGGAAAGCTTTGGTTGGTGCGATCGCAGCGTCTCCAGGCAGTGTTCCCCGATCGTCATCAATGGATCAAGGCGCGTCATTGGATCTTGAAAAATCAGAGCTACTGCTTCGCCACGAAACCGACGTAGTGCGGCTGGCGAAAGGTCAAAAACAGCTTGACCTGCAAACGTCACCCGTCCTGTAATACGCGTGTCGTCCGGCAATAGCCGCATCACAGCACGCCCCAGCGTACTCTTACCACAGCCAGACTCCCCTACAAGACCAAGCCGCTCACCTGGGTTGAGGCTAAACGAAACATCATCGACTGCCCACGCGATCGCCCTTGCTCCTGGCTGAGGATACGCCACTCGTAACTGGTCAACCTGGAACAAAGCGTTTGTCATAAGTTCGTCAGCCGCGATCGATGTATAACAGGCCGTTTTTAGCGTTCAAGAGACAACGTTCCGCTACTGTATCAGTTGTTAGCTTTGACATGTTAGCTATGACACAACAGGTTTCCAGTTGACCTCTGCCCCCTATTTATCAAATCGCCGCATCAGATACGCCACCCCAAAATCCCCATTGGGATGTTTCTCTAAAACCTCTGCCAGTGCAAAAACTCGCTCTGCTAATTCGGGGCCAAGTTTGTCGATCGTGGCACGCCGCTCCTGCGCCAATTGCTCCCGCTCTCGTGTGCGCGTTTGCCAATCGTTAGAAAACAACTGGTCAATCACGGTATGCAGTTCTAGTGCTTGCAGCATGTCCCATTCTCCTCGATCGCACCAAATTCCCTTACAGTTTGGGCAGCGCTCAACATAGAACGGCGTTTTCACGCTCACTTTTGCTCTTGACAGGTAGGCAGTGCATTCAGGACACAGCGCAGCTCGCGTATCGAAAGGCGATCGGGCACAGTCCGCCTCTAAGGCATGATCAATCAGCATTGATAAGTCCTTTGCGGGGGGTTGGTGCTGTTGCCAGGTTTCGTAGGAGGCTCCCGTTATCCAGGCTCCACCGCACTCTGGGCAGTGATGCGCTGCCAGTTGCTTGATTAACTGACCGTCCACCAAATCCACCTGTTTATCCTTCGGACATTGCACAAGCGCTTTCTCCAATACAACCAACCTTTTCTATTTAACCAAGCAAGCGAGTGGTTTTCAGCATTTAAGCCAGGAAAGCGACATACGAGAACACAGACCTTCTCCTACTCCCTACTCCCCAAAGCTATCAGCAGTCAGCGGTCAGCAGGTTTCACAGACCTACTCCCTACTCCCCTCCAGCACTGCAGCACAATACCGTTGCAATGTACTGAGCCGATCGCTAACCTGTTGCTGCCGCTGTGCGATCGTTGTAGGCTGGCGTGCTGCACGAAGGCTCATCACGTCAAGGCCCAAAAGCCGCAGTTGCTTGTCACATTCCACCTGATACGATTGCATCCAATGCTGCATGGATGGCACAAGGATATCGAGAGGCAAGCAGAGAATCTGCTGACGAAAAAACTGCTGTAGGTCTGCAACCTTAGCCTGCACAACAGTTGAAGGCTCATAAAGCAACGCGCTGTCACCTTGGGCGATCGTCTGGGCCACTTGCCCCAAAAGCTGCTGAAACGCCTCGTAACGCTGCTGATGTAACAACGGTAATGCTTGCCTCATGTCTCACCACCGCTTTCCTAAGTTACTGTAAAGAATTTTGTCATTCTTGCTAAGATAGACATTAATAGAGGTTAAGAACCTCGAATTAAAAATGCAACTATAGTCTAGCGTTCTAGCTTTAGCTAAGAATCTAGGTAGTAATAGGCTGACAGTGACTAATCATTTGGCATTGCGGCATGGCTGGTGAGTTTGATGCTAGTGGATCAATACACTGGCATCAAACTCAGTTAGCCTTAGTTTCAATTGGCATCAGCGGTGCTCTGTTTGTCCTTTGCCTGGTATGACTTCAACTACCAAAGCGTTGAGATCATCCGTCGCATCGACGGCTCGTATCAAACAGCGCCCTGTGCAGTAGAATCAGCCAATACAACAAATCTTTCGAGCCTTCCGATTCCTAAGCTTGACAGCATGCACCTAACGGCTCCCGCATCTTCCATAGATTTTGAGCTTCCTGCCTGGTTGCAGGAATGCCTGAATGCGCGGCGAACCTTCGCCGAAACGGCTCCCTCCGAAACGGCTAAACCTGACGCTGATGATCTAATTTGTCGAGCGTTTGAGTTTGCCTATGAACTGCATAAAGGGCAATACCGAGCATCGGGTGAACCTTACATCATGCACCCTGTTGCAGTTGCAGGTTTGTTGCGTGACTTAGGTGGCGGCAGCGCAATGATTGCCGCTGGTTTTCTGCATGATGTGGTTGAAGACACTAATGTTACGGCTGAAGAGCTAGGCGCACTCTTTGGGCAAGAAGTCCAGCTTTTGGTTGAAGGGGTCACGAAGCTCTCAAAGTTCAATTTCTCTAGCAAAACAGAACGACAAGCAGAAAACTTTCGCCGCATGTTTCTGGCAATGGCGCAGGATATTCGCGTGATTGTTGTCAAGCTTGCCGATCGCCTGCACAATATGCGAACGCTGGAACACTTACCCGATGCCAAACGCCGTCAAATTGCCCTAGAAACCCGCGAAATCTTTGCTCCTCTTGCCAATCGCTTGGGGATCGGTCGCTTTAAGTGGGAATTAGAAGATCTGACCTTCAAATACCTGGAGCCTGAATCCTATCGGCAAATTCAAGAGCTGGTGGCTGAAAAGCGGATCGATCGCGAAACAGGATTGGCTCAAATTGTGGACAGCCTTAAACGGCGCTTGAGCCAGATAAAAATTTCCTACGCCGATATTAGCGGTCGCCCTAAGCATCTGTATGGCATCTACCAGAAGATGAAGCGACAGCAGAAGGACTACAACGAAATCTATGATGTTGCGGCGATTCGGCTCATTGTTAGCTCTAACGACGAATGCTACCGGGCACTGGCCGTTGTACATGACATGTTTCGCCCCATCCCTGGTCGCTTCAAAGACTACATCGGGCTACCCAAACCAAACCGCTATCAGTCGCTTCACACCGTTGTCATTGGCAATACGGGAAGGCCGTTAGAAATCCAAATCCGCACACTGGAAATGCACCACATTGCTGAATACGGGATTGCGGCTCACTGGAAATACAAAGAAGCAGGCAGTTCCAGCAATACGCAACTCACAACGGCTGACGAGAAGTTTACCTGGCTGCGGCAACTGCTTGACTGGCAGAGCGATCTGAAAGATGCCCAGGAATATCTGGAAAACATCAAAGATGATCTCTTTGATGGGGATGTCTACGTGTTTACGCCGCAAGGGGATGTGGTGTCTCTCAGTCGTGGGGCAACCCCCGTTGATTTTGCCTACCGTATTCATACCGAGATTGGCAACCACTGTGCTGGGGTTCGCGTGAATGAACGCATGGCAACCCTTGATACGCCGCTCAAAAATGGTGATATCGTCGAAATTATTACTCAAAAGAACTCCCGACCCAGCCTTGATTGGCTGAATTTTGTCGTTACGCCTGGTGCCCGAAACCGCATTCGCCAATGGTATAAGCGATCGAACCGGGAAGAAAATGTGGCCCGCGGTCGAGAAATGCTAGAGCGAGAACTGGGTAAAAATGGCTTTGAAGCGTTGCTGAAGTCCGAACCCATGCAAGCAACCGCCGAGCGATGTAACTACCACAGCGTTGAAGACCTGCTGGCAGCCCTTGGCTACGGAGAAGTAACCCTCAATCTCACGCTTAACCGTTTACGGGAAGCAGTTAAAGCACAACAACCTCTGGCAAAGCTTTCTGATAGCTTGGATAGTCTGAGTGTTGCCTCTCAAGAGTTGCCCTTGTTGCCGATCGGCCCTAAGCTTTTGCCGTTGCAGCCATCTAGTAAGGCTCCCATTATTGGCGTTGAGGGCTTGCTCCATCACATTGCCGGATGCTGTACCCCCGTACCAGGTGAAGCCATTATTGGGGTGGTTACCCGCAGCAGTCGGGGGATTTCGATTCATCGCCAGGGGTGTCCGAATGTTGAGCCGATTCCGGGCGATCGCCTGGTGCCCGTCAGTTGGAACACGGCTGACCAGGACCTCGGTCGTCCTCAGACCTATCCCGTTGATATTCAAATTCAAGTCATCGATCGCGTCGGCGTTTTAAAAGACATCCTGTCTCGCCTGACCGACAACAACATCAATATTCGCAATGCTCAGGTCAAAACGTTTCCTGCTCAAACCGCAGTGATTGATCTAGGCATTGACATTCGTGATCACGAGCAGCTTGAACGCACGTTTAGCCAGATCAGAAAGCTGAGTGATGTGCTAAATCTACGGCGCTTGAGCCAGGTTGACGACTAATGATCGCTCTCGCGTTGTCAATGTTCAGGTTCGTTTTAGATGGCAAGGGTTGAAGCAATAGCTGCTTCAACTCTAATTTTTTCTTTAGCCCTGGTTCAGCTATACGGTTGAGTCTACGTATATTCACAGATCTACTCGTGAGTTAGACTTCGTTTAGCGTGGCTATTGGCGATCGCGGCTACAGGCTTACCGCAGTGCTTAGGCGTATTTTCAAGTGTTGCGTTTCGTGATTTGAAGCTAAAGCAAGGATTATATTCTATGATAGGGTTTAGTGATTCAAGTCACAGTCCTTAATACTAGCCTACGGGTACCATGAGAAGCAATGAAGCCTAAGGCTCTAGCCAAATGTGCATGTTGAATGTATCATGCAAGCCTGCAACAATAGTATTTTCCTTTCGTCTAAAAACGGAGCCTCGTGCGTTAAACAGTCCCTTTAGTGCCTGAGTCAGTGCAATTTTACCCTCATCCCTGGGCATAGGAATCCTAGCTGCCGTGAGTACCTGGACACCCAACTTTAACCGTCAAATCGATCAAGAGGAGCAGCAGCTATACGATCACTTGCTCCGGCTTGTGCAATCCGAGCTGCCGAGCCAGTTGATCGAGCGCTTTCGCGCCCTCTTTGTTGATGGTGTGGGTTATCCTGACGCAGACATCGTGGCAGCGATTAACAAGATTGCAAGCTCTAAAGCCGCTGACCAAGAATTTCGATTTGTACTCAACCGCTGTTGCCATATTCTAATCAATCGCTGGCAGACTCGCCCTCAGCTTCAAACGGCGATTCCAGAGCTTATTTCACTCTTTGAAACTACCCCTGCTCGACCTGTCACCGAGTATTCACGTGCTCGATCGGCGCGGCGAATGCGTGAGCTAGTCAAGGGTTTTGTAGACAGCGAGCAATATGTGACGTTGCGCCGCCTGTCTCAAGTGATGAACCAGGCAAGTGATTTGCATGCTCCCCCGGCTCATGAGCCGATTGGTGCACTCATTCGACGCTACCCCTATCTCTATGAACACTGCCTTTTAACGGATGGCAGCACTTACGAGCATCAGCAAACTATTCGACAACTTCAGGCAAAGGCTCAGCGTCAGTATGAAGTGGACCTGTCGCAGTATGTGACCTATCAGGTACGACGATCGCAGCTCGATCGTGAGGGGTCTGCGCAGGTGAGTAGTCGAATTCTTCAGCCAGTCAAGAACCCTACGCTGCTGAGCGATCAAGATTTATGCCGTGCGCTCAAGCAATTTGCTGGCAAATCTCAAAGTGATGGTACCTATCGAGACTCAGCACAGCGGTTTCTGACGCATACCAATCAAACTCCAACCTTTCAATCGTTTAAGGATGATCTCTACCAGTACATTACAGCTTCAGTAGACCCGGAATACGGTAAGCGGCAGTTCAATCATCAGCTTTATAGTCAACTCAAGAGTACTCTGCCAGAAAGTAACGAGCAAAAGCTGAATGACTTTTTAATCGTGAGAACCTGTAGCCACCTACTGAATTTTCTTGTGGTAGAAAGCCCACAACGACCCAATCACTTTGTGTTTGTTGATCTCATCTCCAATATTGGCTCTACTTTAACAACAGGATTGTTGCTAAAAATTGTGCTGATTTGCCGTAAGGTAAAGCCCTATCTAGAGAAGCGGTTCTCTATTTTGTTTAACCACTATGAGTTTTGTCGCCGCGATGGTGTGCAGTGGTTGGTAGAAGCAATGGAGACGCTTAATCTGGCGTTAAGCACGAACTTTAGTACGATCGATCTCTCCTTTATCAACCAGATTGCTCATCAGTAAGCTCTAGGGAGACGAGAGCAACTTTTTGTGCTAACGTACCCTTTGAATTGATCTGTCGGTAAACTGAATTGAGTAGCCTATTGTCAGATGCGCTATGGATGTTCTAAGGAAACCACCTCCAAAGGCTTGACTCGATCTGTAACCAGGAAGGCAACCAACGCTTAAATGGGTTTGTCTTGGAGCAAGGTGTTTGCTCGTCGGTGCAGCAGTTCGTTCACACAATTATGTTCTGGAGAGATTAAACGGAATGACTCAGGTAGTTCTTGGTGAAAACGAAGGCATTGATTCTGCTTTGCGGCGATTCAAACGTCAAGTTTCTAAAGCTGGGATTTTAGCTGATTTGCGCTCCCATCGACACTTTGAAACGCCGATTGAGAAGAAGAAGCGGAAAGCGATCGTGGCTCGGCGCAAGCGTCGCTATAGTTAAACTTACCGCAGTTTCCCATCCAATCAGCCACGGTCTTATCAAGACAGACATCGGGTTGAAGGGATTGGGTGTAAGGAATGCAAATGCAACCGATCGTGATGATGACTAGACGGTTTGCTTGATGGTGCAGCGTTGTCATCATGTTCTCGATGTTGAGCCCGACCCTTTAAGTAGCCGTATCGTTAAAACTAAGAAAGCGGCGAAACCTGCTCGCCGCCTTCCTGTATCAACCGCTTTGCTGGTCAGATAATTGATGTCTTACACCAGAATCAACTAACCGCCGATCTTATCCTGAACCTTCTCAAGGACGTTTTTGATGTCTTTCTCAACAGAGGGTGCACCTCCTGAGTTAGAAGGCCGCTTCATCTCGTTGAGACCAGCTTTACCTTGTACCTCGTTAAGACCACCACCTTTGGTCTTCTGCTGTGTTTCGCCAAGCGAGGGGGGGTGATCGGTTGCGATCGCATCGCGTGATTCTTGCTCAAACTCTTTTGCTGCTTTGTTGGCCGCTGCGTTGGGTTCGTTCCTCATGGGTGCTGCAAAAGCAGGGGTAACGTAAGAAAACAGCAAGACGGCACAGAGGCAGATCGTTACAAGGTAACGAAGGGGACGTAAAACCGTTAAAACATCTTTCATAGCAGGTTCCTCCAAGCTATAGAAGTTAGTGTTGCAAGGCCAGTTGATTAGGACAACTGAGCCTCTTCCATCTACCCAGATCTGTACACTGTCTCACATCTACACCTTGAGGGATTTACGGTACTACATAAAGCTAATTTTATCTCTCTCAAGGAAGAGCAAAGAGGTTAGGATGTCGCTCGTGCAACAGTTCGACTCGCTGCAACGCTTGTGTCTTTCTGTCTGCTGTTGATTCTAGGAACAAAGGAGTACGCTATGCAAAACCGATTTCTGCTGAGTCAGGTTGCTGGTGATATCTTCTATACATTGGTATCTAAACTAGACTTGATACCATTGTCTTGATTGGCTTCTATTTCTGTAATTCTAACCACTCTACTGTGATAGAAATTCAATGTTTGGAATAAGCGGATCTTGAACAACTCCAATACCTGTAAAGCTCCAACGCTTAAGCAGGCTATCAATTTGCGTTCCGGAGATTGATTCAATGGTGAAGCGATCGACGACTCCTGAAGCATGAGCATTCAAATAACTTAGAGCATCAAAATGTTCTCGAAATAGAAGCAAAAAACTCGCATTTCTGCGCGCTTCTGTCTTCGTTTTGTCTTCATTATCTTGCTTTGTGTCTTCTCTTTGATGGGGATGGGCAACCAGGTAACTGCCGTCGGAGCGCGATCGAATCAGGTAATAAGCTTGAGAAAACATAATAGGGGAGTTGTTAGTTGTTGGTTGTTAGTTGTTAGTTAGGAAATAAGATGATTAGCTTGAGCATAAATTAGATAGACAACACTTAGGAAACATAAATGTAAAGCGATTGGAAACGCACTACCTGTAGATCTACTCAGGGCTATTTCATTTTAGGCATTGAGTCTATCAGGCAACGGATTTGACAACAGATGAAGCGGATCAGTGGTCTGCTAGTCGTGGAAAAAGCATCCGTTTCATCCGTTCTTCCCCGCTGCCAATTGGAATAAAATAGCTCTGTAGATCTACTAGAAGAGCTAACAAGTAACTACCAAAAACCAACAATTTTATAGAGCTACTAAAAAATCTAAAAACCAACCAATAAAAACCAACCACTTCGACTAATTTATGTCTTCCAGCTTAATCCGAGGATCAACCACTTTGAGGAGCAGATCTGCTAGCAAGTTGCCAGCAATCAGCATCACGGCACCCATCATTAGGCTTGCCATAACAAGGTATAAGTCTTGTGCCTGCACGGCTTGTAGAATGAGGCGACCTAAACCAGGCCAGTTAAAGAAAAATTCGGCAATGAAGGCACCGCTGAGCAAACTGGCAAACTCAAAGCCAAGCAACGTGATGAGTGGGTTAACGGCGTTACGCAGAGCGTGAACGTAAATCACCTTATTTTCTGGCAACCCTTTGGCGCGAGCCGTTTGAATGTAGTCTTGCCGCAGCACGTCAAGCAACTCGCCACGGGTGATGCGCTGGAGTCCCGCAAAACTGGTGATGCTGAGGGCGATCGTGGGTAGGATCATGTGCCACGCGATGTCAATGATTTTCCCAAGCGGCACGAGTTCGTCATGGTTGATGCTGGTCATATCGCCAACTGGAAAGAGCGGCGAGGTATTTTGCGCGAGAATCAACAGCAGTAGCGCGGTGATAAAGCTAGGAAAGCCTTGCCCTGCATAGCTAATGACTTGTAGGAGGCGATCGCTCCAGCGGTTTTGGTTGACCGCTCCAATAATCCCCATTGGGATGGCAATCGTCCATGTGACGAGCAATGAGGCGATAGCGAGGAGTAAGGTTGCGGGTACCCGTTCAGCAATAATCGAGGATGCCGATCGGTTATACAGCATGCTGGGGCCAGCATCGCCGTAGCGGACAATGCTCCAAAGCCAAAAGAAATACTGTTCTGCCCAGGATTTATCTAAGCGAAACTGTTCCCGTTTTTGCTCCAGAAATTCTGGCGAGATCTTTGGATTTTGACGATACGTATCTAAAAAGTCTCCAGGCGCTAGCTGAATAATGAGAAAGCTCAGAGCAGATGCTAAAAGTAAGGTGAGCAGTGCTTGCAGCACCCGCTTAACGATAAAGACAAACGTTTCGCTGGTTAAAAACGCTGTGAATGCGTCAACGCCTGAGGCTAGTCTGCTCCGATCGGCTGTAGTCATCGCTTTGCTATAGGTGATTCGGGCTGGGGTGATGTCTGCTAGCGATGGTCAACCTCTCGCTAACGTCCATGCTAATACTCAATGAGCGTGACGATCGGAACGTCCGGTAGTCGATCGCGTCCCTTTAAGTCTTTTAGCTCAATCACAAAGGCAAACCCTACCAATTGGCAGCCTGACTGTTGTACCAGCTTCGCGGTTGCGTTTGCAGTACCCCCTGTTGCAATCAAGTCATCCACAATTAAAATGCGGCAATCTGGGGGATGAAGGGCATCTTGATGCACTTCCAGACGATCCATGCCGTATTCCAACTCATATTCGATGGAGTGAACCGCAGCGGGAAGCTTGCCGGGTTTGCGAACGGGAATAAAGCCTGTTCCCAGCTTGTACGCCAGCGGTGCCCCAAAGATAAAGCCGCGTGATTCCATTCCAATAATAAAATCGGGTGCCAGGTCTGCACATTTTTCTGCCAGCGTATCGATGGTATAACGCAAGCCATGAGCATCGCGTAGAAGGGTCGTGATGTCTTTAAAGAGGATTCCCGGTTTGGGAAAGTCTGGAATTTCGCGGATGAGCGCCTGAATATCCATAATGCTGCAAGAAAAGGGTGATGGTTAAGTGGATGCGGGTTCTGAGGTTGCCGTAGCATCGTGCGATTGCTGTGTTTGGGGCCGCAACCAACTATGGATCGAGTTACCTAGACAGATTACCAGTTTGATCGACACTGAGTGTATGCGATCGCACGTGCAGTACGGTACTTTATGGTTGGTCTAGTGCGGGATGACGTATGCTACGGCCATAAGTGCAGTTAAGATTGGCTAAATTGTTCGAGGCTGATGAGCGCGCTTGTAGCCTGATCAGCAATCCATTGCAGCAATTCGGGATATTTCCGTGAAGTATTTTTTTCTGTCAGATGGCTGGACGATTGGCAGGGTTTGGGAACTGGGAGGGCTATGGAACGAAAGCGCGTGGAGACGCAAGCCTGAGATCAGTCAGATTAAGCTCTGCGTGTGGGAGCAAGGCGAAAAGCTCTGGCTCTACCGGGTTGAAGAGGCTGTTTTGATGGTTGAGGTGAAACCAGGGGATTCGACTCAGGTTGATGTTGCGACCCAGGCGATCGGTCAGGTTGTCTTGAAACGATTGATCACGGCTGACCAGGCCATTGAGCGACTGTGTGCCGCAGATGCCTATCAACCTGTGGCGTAACTGTCTTGAATGGGATAAACGCTATTTCTTTACGTTTGATTGTGGCGTGGCGATCGACTGACGCAACAAGGTGACTCGACGACTATCGACTACCATCGCCCAAAAACCACGCTCGGTGAGTGCTTGTAACGTTGTGTTGGCAAGGCTTTGGTCAGTTGTATGTACAGCCAGCAAGTAGGGACGTTGGCGGTAGGAAGCCAGCCCAATCTCTTTACCCACAAGCTGCTGTACCTGCTTTGCCAGTGCTGGCTTGCTGAAGTAATCCACTAAAACGGCGTACCCTCCGCCTAACGCTTGCGGGTTGTACGATCGCGCATCTCCAGGGGCGGACGATCGAGCCGCTGTACCACTGGGCAGGGGTTTCGTGGATGCTAGAGCAGGCGATGTTGTGGTAGAACCGGGCGCAGGCGAGGCTTGAGCCGCAGGTTCAGAGGGGCGAGCGACAAAGGCTGACAGCCCAAGCGAGTCTCGCATATAGTTTGC
Source organism: Stenomitos rutilans HA7619-LM2 (assembly GCA_019358945.1). GTDB lineage: Bacteria > Cyanobacteriota > Cyanobacteriia > Leptolyngbyales > Leptolyngbyaceae > Stenomitos > Stenomitos rutilans. Next base: position 67,617 of record JAHHIE010000024.1, read on the forward strand.
CCAGGCATTTGCTGCCTCAGCCGATGTGAAACCACCGACTCGTGTGACTACATCACTTAGGTAGTTACAGACGGTTACCGTTGCATTAGGGGGCAGAGTACGACGAACCTGCTCTTGGCTTTCAGAGGTTTTGCTGACAACAAGCAGCAGATACTCACCCGCGATCGGCGGTTGACAATTGGCATAGCCCGCTTGTGTAGGCGCATCTAACGTTGGCGGTGCTGGCGGAATTTGGGCGACGACGCTGGTGCTCATCGCTAAACTTATACCAGCAAGAAGTAGCAAACCGAGCCAAGAGGGAACCTGTCGAGCAATCTGAGACATGAGCGTTATGGAGAGAGTTGAATTGATGAGGTACCTCTCTTCGTGCTGGAAAGCCAATTTTACTGCTGGGAAGCCAATTTAGCACCCTTCACGCTAACTGGAGCTTAAGAAATGGCAGCTAGAGAGGCTAACGGCTGCGGAATGGTGTCTGAAGGAGCCTGGAACTCACCTGTGATCACGAATTCTAGCCGCAATTTTAACCAGGTAATGAACTGAGGATTGGTTGAAATAATAGCACTCGCGGGCTGAGGACACTTGGTTTTAATCGCTGCTAGCTCTGGCGCATTCAAAAATGCAGGTTCGTTCACGAGCCAGAAGTCAATGTCTTTTTCTTGCTCATGATAGTGGCGCGTGCGCTCTTTAAGCACTTCGTCGATCGGCTCTTCTTGGGTCAAAAAATGCTGGCTGGCAAGGACGTAGTAGTAGGTTTGCATGGTTAGGGAAAGTTTTGAGTTTTGAGTTTACTGGAGGGAAGTCAGGAGTCAGAGGGGAGTTTTGAGTTTTGAGTTTACCGCAGGGAAGTCAGGAGCTAAGATTCAGAATTTTAGTAGGTGAAGAGTTAGAGCTACAGCAAAATCATTGCTAACCGTCTCCAACTCAAAACTCTTAACTCAAAACTCTTAACTCTCGATCTCTCACTCTCCTCGAATCGCTTGTTTCATCTCGCGAACAGCGCGTTCCATGCCGACGAGAATGGCGCGACTAATGATGGTGTGCCCAATGTTGAGTTCTTCCATTCCAGGGAGGCAGGCGATCGGGTACGCATTCCAGTAAGTGAGTCCGTGTCCAGCGTTGACGCGCAAACCAGCAGCGATCGCCCGTTTGCATCCGTCTTTTAGAATCGCTAGCTCTTTGGCGCGACTGGTTTCTGTTTTAGCTTCCGCATATTGCCCCGTGTGCAGTTCGATGAACTGAGCGTGCAGGGCTGCGGACGCGTCAATTTGCCGGGGATCAGCGTCAATAAAGAGGCTCACTGGAATGGCTGCGTCTTGCAGCGTGGTGACAATTTGCGTCATCCGGTCTATTTGTCCTGCCACATCTAGCCCCCCTTCGGTTGTGACTTCTTCGCGCTTTTCGGGTACGAGAGTTACGTAGTCAGGCTTGACGTCGAGGGCAATCGCGACCATTTCATCCGTTGCAGCCATCTCCAAATTTAAGTGCGTTCGCACGGTTCCTCGCAGCAAGCGCACATCTCGATCCTGAATATGACGGCGATCTTCGCGCAAGTGAACCGTGATGCCATCGGCACCTGCCAGCTCTGCTAGAACCGCTGCTGCAACGGGATCAGGCTCTACAGTACGTCTTGCCTGCCGTACTGTAGCGGTGTGGTCGATATTAACGCCGAGTGTGGGCACCCGTCTGCTCCCAAAGTTTCTTGCACAGACCTCATCTTACCGTCAGGACTGGCGCGTGAGACAAAGTATGGAGAATTGGCTGCGATCGTTCGCTTTGACCAACATCATTAGGATGAGTAAGGGGCGTAGGGGAGGCAGGGGGAGCAGGGGGAGCAGAGAGGGCAGGGAGAGCAGGGAGAGCAGGGGAGGGTTGGGACGAAAGCTGAGCGCTGATGGCTGAGCGCTGAAAGCTGACCGCTATTCATAGGAACAAACGAATGGATCGATTGAATTTGCAAGTTTTCCAGCAGTTTTGGACGATCGCCAAAGCCTACTGGTTCGGGGAGGAAAAATGGCAAGCGAGAGGGTTGCTGCTGGGCGTGGTGCTGTTTTTGCTGGCGTATACCGGACTGAGTGTAGTGCTGAACAACAAGCGAGGGGTGTTGATTTCAGCCCTTTCTGCCAGAGATGAGCCGCGCTTTTGGGAAACGGTCGTCATCTTCATTGGGGTGCTGATCCTCTACGCGCCTCTGCTAGCGGGTTATCGTTATCTGCGCGATCGCCTCAGTCTGCAATGGCGACGCTGGCTCACCAATCGCTTTGTAGACAACTACTTTGACGATCGCGCCTATTACAACCTCAGCACCTCGGAGATAGATATTGACAATCCCGATCAGCGGATTGCGGAGGATGTGCGGAGTTTTACCCAAGAGTCGCTGTCATTTTTGCTGGTGCTGGTGGAATCGGTGCTGGCAGTGGCTGCCTTTAGTGGCGTGCTTTGGGGGCTTTCCCAGCCCCTTGTGTTTTTCCTGCTGCTGTATGCGATCGTGGGAACGCTGGTCACGACCGTCGTGTTTGGCAAACCATTAGTGCGGCTGAATTTTGAGCAGCTTAAAAAAGAAGCCGACTTTCGGTTTAGCCTGGTGCGGATTCGGGAGAATGCAGAGGCGATCGCGTTTTATCGCGGTGAGGTACGGGAAGCGGCGCAGGTCAAAGATCGGTTTCTGGAAGTCTTTGAAAACGTGAAGCGGGTGCTGCTTTGGGAACTAAACCTGAACGTGTTGACCAATGCCTATGAGTTTATTCCCTTCATTCTGCCTGCGCTGGTTGTAGCGCCCGCCATTTTTGCGGGTGAGCTTGAGGTTGGTAAAGTTAGCGAAGCGCAGGGTGCGTTCATTCGGGTCTTTTTCTCACTGAATGTGGTGGTTGCCCGTTTTCAGGCGTTGACGACGTTTGGTGCTGGCATTAACCGCCTGTATACCTTTGCGGCCTTTCTTGAGCAAACAGAGCCGAAGGCAAGGGAAGCGGAGGAAGTAGGGGAAGTAGGTTGCAAGCCAACGATTCAAACGACTACTGCCGATCGTCTGGCACTGGAGCATCTCACGCTGCAAACCCCCAGCTATCAGCGGACGCTCGTTGAAGACTTGTCGATCGACGTGCCGATAGGTAAGGGGCTTTTAGTCATGGGAGCCAGCGGCTGTGGGAAGAGCTCCTTGCTGCGGGCGATCGCGGGGCTGTGGCATTCTGGCAGCGGTACGATCGTGCGACCCAATGCAGACAAAATTCTCTTTTTGCCGCAGCGCCCCTACATGGTAATGGGTACTCTGCGCGATCAGATTCTTTATCCCAATACCCATATCGAAGTCGATGAGCCGCATTTAAAGCAAATTTTGGCGCAGGTGAATCTGGCGGATCTGGCTGAACGCTTTGGCGGCTTTGATGCCGAACGAGACTGGGCTGATGTGCTGTCGCAGGGAGAACAGCAGCGTCTAACATTTGCTCGCTTGCTGCTGCAAAAACCAGACTATGCCATTCTCGATGAAGCTACCAGCGCTTTAGATGCTGACAATGAAGAGCGGTTGTATCAACATTTGCAAGCGATCGGCACGACCTTTTTGAGCGTTGGTCATCGCTCAACGCTCACTCATTTCCATCAGTGCGTCTTAGTGCTCTCGCCCGATCAGTCTTGGCGGCTTGAGGCTTCTTGAGCGCGATCGCAGTCGATGGAGGACTCTGAACCTACGCATTCGTCTTCGTCCCATCGCCGCTGCTCAGAACGGGATAAATGTTGGTCAAGTGGGTTATTGCCCGGTCTTCAGGCTTAGTGAGAGAATGCTGTGATGCCTCGTCTGCCCTCTTGCACGATTGCAATGTTTGCTGAAATGTCTGCCAATCCCCTCTTCCAACTCGACTACGAACCCTCTCTCGAACGACTGGGTGATGATTACTACGATCTGGTTGCTGCGGCCGAGTTTCCAGCGCACATACTGCGCTTTCGCAATGACGATCTACTGCCAACGCTAGGGGTAGAGCCGCTGTTGGTGAGCGATGCTGATTTCATTGAGGCGTTTGGCACGTTTCAGGGAGTGCGTCCGTTCCTGGCGTTGCGTTATCACGGCTACCAATTTGGCGAGTATAACGCCTTCTTGGGCGATGGTCGGGGGTTTCTTTACGGTCAAGCGCGGGGTGCGGACGGCCTGTTGTATGACTTGGGCACCAAAGGATCGGGCACAACGCCCTATTCTAGAGGGGGCGATGGTCGCTTGACGCTGAAGGGTGGCGTGCGCGAAGTGCTGGCAGCCGAAGCGTTACATCGAGCTGGAGTTAACACATCACGCTGTTTAAGCCTGATCGAAACGGGAGAATCACTTTGGCGGGGTGACGAGCCATCCCCCACTCGATCGTCCGTCATGGTTCGCATGCAACAATCGCACATTCGCTTTGGCACCTTTGAGCGACTGCATGCCCTTGATCGCAAAGATCTCATCGCCATTTTGCTGGATCATGTGATTGAGGTTTACTACCCGCACTTGTGGGGTGGGAGCGATCGCTACGCCTTGCTTTATGCTGAACTGGTGCGGCGGGTTGCCGAGTTGACCGCACAATGGATGTCGGCTGGTTTCTGCCATGCGGTGCTGAATACAGACAACATGGCGATTACGGGCGAAAGCTTTGATTATGGCCCATTTGCCTTCATTCCTACCCTTGATCCAGGCTTTACGGCTGCCTATTTTGATCACTTTGGGCGTTACAGCTACGGCAGACAACCCGCCATTTGTCGCTGGAATTTAGAGATGCTACAACGTCCCCTGGCGCGAGTTATTTCTACCTCTGATTTAGAAGCAGGATTGGCACCGTTCAACACGCATTATGAGCAGGCGTATCGTCAACGCATGTTGAACAAACTTGGGTTTGATGACTCGAAGCAGCCAGAATTTGATGAGTTATTGAAACAGACATTGACACTTTTGAAAGAAACGCAGATTGGGTATCACAGTTTCTTTGCAGAGCTGGCGCAGCAATTCTCTAGAGATTGGCGTGAAGATGTTGGCAATATCTTCAGTCAAGCGACTGTTTCACTGGGTGAGTTTGCTACTCTCTGGCACAACTGGAAAAACAGCTATTTTATCGGTTTGTTAAAGCTGCCAGACGCAGAAATGGATGCGATCGCCATCCGCCTCCGCACTCATAATCCCATCACAACACCCTTGCGACCCGAAATCGAAACTGTATGGGACGCGATCGCTCAGCATGATGATTGGCAACCATTCTATACCTTGTTAAAGCAAATTCAAGCCAACTAAAAAACAGGCTGAATCAACAGCTAACTAAGATGAAAGAGCATCCTTTAGTGCCACCTCAGCTAGCGACACAGCGGCTCATAATACGGCTGGCAAACAAACGTGATGTGCATGAAATTGCACGTTACTACCGCACAAACCGAGCTTTTTTAGCACCGTTTGAACCGACGCGATCGCACGATTTTTTTGCTGAAGAGTTCTGGCGTGGACAAGTCGAACGGAATCTGATCGAATTTAACTATAACCAGTCATTAAGGCTCTTTGTTTTTGAACAAGAGAAGCCTGAAGTCATTATTGGTATTATCAACTTTACGCAATTCTTTCGATCGCCGTTGCATGGCTGTACGTTGGGCTATAGCCTTGCCGAAAGTAAACAGGGCAAAGGCTACATGACAGAAGCCGTTGGCTTGTCAATTCAGTATGTCTTTAATGAATTGAATATGCACCGCGTAAGTGCCAACTATATGCCTCGCAACCAGCGCAGCGGCAACCTACTCAAACGGTTAGGTTTTGTTGTTGAAGGGTACGCCAGAGATTATTTGCTTATTAACGGAAACTGGGAAGATCACATTCTCACTAGCTTGATTAATCGGCGCTGGCAAGCTGACTGAGCGTACAAAGCGCAGCATGCTTGCTTCTAAAACTAGAGTATGGCAATTTTCATGCAACTGCGGTACAACCGCGCTTAGGCAGTCAGGAGTTAGAGGATGTCTGAGAAGTGTCAGAGACGCTGCCTTCGCCCCCTCAATCCCCCAATTCTGGGGGACTTCCACCTCAGAACCCCTCAAATTTGGGGGGCAGGGGGGCGGTTCGGGTAGGCATTCATACCTTTTAAGACATCCTCTCAGGAGGTCAAGCCACTAAAGCGCTGGTGCAGAATGTTTTGTTTTAGTTTCGTGCATTGAGAACTACGATAAGGTGTCGATCGTCCCCACCCGTCTTGACCTTTGGTGCGAAAGTGCTAAATAGAGTTTTAATAGAGAAAGGAATCGCTAGCGTTTGAGCAATCCGTCTGTAAGCATTGAGTCATTGGCGCTCAATCGGTGACAGCTCCAGTTCCTGGTATGGACACTTTCCAATCATGTATCCAGTGCTGGCTGTTGATTGCCATCGTTGTTGACAGCGCTTACTGCGTAATGATTACAGATCTTCAGCGGTGCGTTCAAAGTGTCAAGCGATCGCCTGTTCTCTGGCTTTTTGCCGCTCTTGAGTAACTCAGACATGATTCTGAGTTCTCTGTCTACCGCTGTTCTGTTCGATTCAAGCAAACTTCGGTTTGAGCTCTAGATCGATCGCGGTAGTGCGCCAACGTTGCAATTTGCAGTGAGTAATCAACTGGATATGGTTGCTCAAGCAAGTTAGCCGCAGGCGAGGTTAGCAGCATCGAGTTAAGGTAACTTCTGCATGGAATGAAGTGCTGCCTAGCCACAGATACGTATGGGATACGCCCTGGCAGCTTTGTTCAAACCCCCGGATTTGAGGTTCTGTTAGACCATCTGACACAGAATTAAGTACACAAGGATCTATCGCTTCATGGAATTTTCGATCGCGGCCCTGCTGTCAAACTTCACTGATGACAAGCTCGTTGCTCCCAAAGTTTTAGAAAAAAAGCTGGATTGTCGCAACGACGAAGATTTGCGTCGGCTCCAGATTGCGCTCGATGCGCTGGAAAAAATTGGCATCCTGACCAAAGATCGGGGACGGTACAAACGCATTGTGGAAGATGGTGTTGTCGAAGGCAAGTTGCGTTGCTCTAGCAAAGGCTTTTGCTTTGCGATTCAGGATGTGGAAGGTGCCGATGACATCTACATCCGCGAAAGCCAGTTAAGCAACGCCTGGAATGGCGATCGCGTGTTGGTCCGGGTGACTAAAGAAGGCAGTCGTCGTCGCAGTCCCGAAGGGGAAGTGCGCTTGATTTTAGAACGCTCCAATCCCTCTGTGCTGGCGCGTGTGAAGAAGGCAGAGGAAGGCTTTCGCGCGGTGCCACTGGACGATCGCCTGCTGTTTGAAGTGCATTTGCAGCAGAATGGCGAGAATTTAGGAGACGCGATCGATCAGCTAGCCCATGTCAAGCTATTGCGGTATCCGTTAGGGCAAAACCCGCCCCTGGGAACAGTGGCTCAGATCTTGGGCACCGATACTGATGCCGCTGACATCGACATTGTGTGCTGCAAACACTACCTCTCTCGCACCTTTGCCGATGAAGTAGAAGCCGCTGCAAAGGCGCTTCCAACCAAGCTCAGCAAAGCAGACCTGAAAAACCGGGTCGATTTACGCAAGCTGACCACCATCACCATCAAAGCAGACAGCAGTCAGGCCAATACGGATAGTCTGGATGATGCGCTGACTCTGGAGCAGCTAGACGGGAACCGCTGGCGCTTGGGGGTACACATTGCAGACGTCGCGCACTACGTGGAACCAGATTCACCCATTAACCGTGAGGCGCGCAAACGCGGTACTTCTGTCTATCTCGGCGACCTGGTGATTCCCATGCTGCCCGATGCGATCGCCCACTCGCTCTGTGCGTTTCAGGCGGATCATGATCGGCTGGCCGTGTCTGTCCTAGTGACGCTTGATGCAGAGGGGCGTGTTCTGGAGTATGAGATTCAGCCAACGGTGATCAAGGTTGACTACCAGCTTAGCTATCAGCAGGCACAGGCCATTCTGGAGCGATCGACTGCAAGTGAGCAGCCTCCAGGGGTAGACATTCAAGCCCTTGCACCAGTGTTTGATTTACTCGATCAGGTTTCCTCGCTCAGTCAGGCGCTCAAGCAACAGCGGCATCAGCGAGGAGCCTTTGAACTGAACCTTCCCGAAAAGTTTAGCTCTAGCGGTGTAGTAGATACTGACGCACCGGATGCAGGCAAACTGGTCTTTACGCCAAAGTTTCATTACGACGATGAGGGCGTACTGGGAGCAATGGTCGTATCGCCTTCTGTCCCGACCTACGCGATCATTGCCGAACTGATGCTGCTGGCAAACCAGCTTGTAGCAGATCATCTGCAAGCATTGGGCGTGCCAAGCCTCTACCGCGTGCATCCCACGCCTGACCCAGATGATGTGCAGGAGTTGATCAAACTCTCCGTCAACATGGATATTGAGCTGCATCTGGAGCAAGAAGATGTTGTGCGCTCTGAAGATTACCAGCACTTTACGCAAAAGTTTGCTGAATCGGATGCCGAACGGGTCATGACCTATCTACTGCTAGAAACGTTGAAACCAGCGTTTTACAGCACCACGCCTCGATCGCACTTTGGTCTGGCACTGGAGCATGGCTATACCCACTTCACATCGCCTGTCCGTCGCTACCCCGATTTGCTGGTACAACGGGCACTGCATGCATTGTTTGAGGAGGGGCGCGATCGCAAATCCACTCGCTCTAAAGAAACCGTCAACCTCCGCAACAGTTCTGCTCACGGCAACATTAGCTGGAATGTGCTGCCACCCGAAATTCATCAAGAGCTAGAAACTTACTTTGCAGCTCAAGTGGTGCATCTTAGCGAACGCGAAAAAGTCGCGCAGGAAGCTGAGCAAGATCTGGAAGGCTTGAAAAAAGCCGAACTCATGCGAGAACGCACAGGTGAAATCTTCCACGGTCTCATTACAGGCGTTCAATCCTACGGGCTGTTTGTCGAAATTGAGGAACTGCTCGTCGAAGGCTTGGTGCATGTTAGCTCGCTCAAAGACGACTGGTACGAGTATCGATCGCGCCAGCAAACGCTGGTAGGACGTAAAAACCGTAAGCAATATCGTCTGGGCGATCGCATTGAAGTCCAGGTGAAGAGTGTTGATTACTACCGCCAGCAAATTGACCTCATTGCCGTTGGCGGCGGCAGCGAAGCCACAGATGATGAAATAAGTGCAGAATCAGTTTCAGTGCCTGAAATAGAATCAGAGTTTGATGACGAGTGATTGGTGAGGAGTCAGAGGGCAGGCGTTTGGGAAGTAGGGGGAGCAGGGGAGGCAGGGAAGCAAGGGAAGCAGGGGAAGCGTTGACAGTCATCAAGTTTCAGTCGTGCCCTGTCCCAGCACTGCTCGCCGCTTCACTGGTCACTGACGACTGTTGAAAAGGCAGAACGTCCTCGTCTTTTCCCATGCGCCCCTTGCCCCTCCGCTCCCCCCTCTCCCTTGCCCCCTCCGCTCCCCCTTCACCTTTACGCCCCTTGTCTTCCCCTTCCCCTTCCCGTCCGCTCATTCTGGGCATTACTGGAGCCTCTGGCCTCATTTATGCCGTTCGTGCGTTGAAGTTTCTTCTGGCAGCGGATTATGCGATCGATCTCGTTGCTTCCAAAGCGGTTTATATGGTGTGGCAGGCAGAGCAAAATATACGGATGCCACCCGAATCCCTACAGCAGGAGCAGTTTTGGCGACAGCAGGCAGGCGTAGAAAGCGCTGGCAAACTAACCTGCCATTCCTGGAATGATATAGGAGCCACGATCGCCAGTGGTTCTTTCCGCACGTTGGGGATGCTTATCTTGCCATGCAGCATGAGTACGGTGGCAAAGCTGGCGAGTGGACTCAGTTCTGATTTGTTAGAACGAGCGGCTGATGTCCAGCTAAAAGAGGGGCGGAAACTGGTGGTCGTACCGCGTGAAACGCCCTTCAGCCTTATCCATCTCCGCAATTTGACGGCTCTTGCAGAAGCGGGGGCGCGCATTGTGCCTGCCATTCCCGCCTGGTATCACAACCCACAGACGATCGAAGACCTCGTTGATTTTGTGGTCGCTCGTGCTCTGGATCAGCTAGAAATTGACTGTGTGCCGCTAAACCGATGGGAAGGACACTGAGAGGGTTTTAGTGGTTAGTTGTTGGTTTTTAGTGGTTCGATCGAGGCTGTTGTAGGGTAGCCAATAGGTATCGCGCTTAAAAAGCTAGCAGACTGATCTGTTAGCGTGGGACTATTGGTTGTAACTGGAGCACTAACAACCAACAACTATCAACTGTCTTCTCCACTCATGGCCCTTATTCGTCTGGTACTGCTGCTAGGACTGGCTGGAGGATTATTCCTTCTGGTGCAGTTCAACTGGTCGCCCATACAGCTAACGTTCTTGGGCATTCAAACGCCTGCATGGCCGTTGGCACTGTGGATTTTGGGCGCGATCGGGGCGGGTGTTGTGACCAATCTTCTCATTACCAGCTTGTTTGGCCTCTCAAACTATTTTGCTGTACGTGCAGCACGATCGCGCTTTCGCCAAGCTTCTCGCCCAAGCGGGTTTCAGTCGCGTTCTACGTCATCAGCAGAACCGCGATCGGCCTATGCTCGCGCTTCAACGTCAACGTCAACCGATGACGATGCTGACTGGAACAATTGGGACGGCTATGAAGAGCCAGCCGATCGTGCCTCAAGCCGTGTGAGATCGCCTGCAAACGATGACCCGATCGATGACTGGGAAGCGGAGCCTAGCGATGACTGGGAAGACGATGAACCCAGAGATACTCCCAGAGACACCCGATCGACTGCTGCCAGTGCTCGTACAAACTACGAGGCCAAGCAAGAACCAAGAACGAGTTCTCGTCAGGGGTCGGTGTATTCCTACAGCTACCGCGAGCCGAAAGACTCCGGCGTGGGTAAAGCTGAACCCGTGACGGGACAACCCGTAGTAGACGCAGATTACCGTGTCATCGTGCCACCATTTCGCCCACTGGATGCAGAACCAGCGCCTGCGTATGAAGAGCCTGCACCGACAGAAAGTGCGGATGATTGGTTTGAAGAGGACGACGACAATTTTGACGCCGATCGCATTTCAAGACGCGATCGCTAACCAATAGCGATACGTTCAGAGAGTAAGCGTAGTCGAACGTTTGTGGTTGACGAATGGCGGCGGGAGGAGGGGGAGGAGGAAAGTTTTGAGTTTTGAGTTTTGAGTTTGACTCCAATAGCTACCGCTAACTGCTGATCGCTGATCGCTAATCAGACCCTTGACTGGCAGCCACTGCGATCGCCTGCGGAAAGATTCGGTGTTCCTGGATATGGATGCGATCGTGCAGAGTTTCTAACGTGTCATCGGGGAGTACAGGTACGGCAGCTTGCATGATGATGCCGCCACTATCTACTTCTGGCACGACAAGATGCACCGTGCAGCCTGTGATTTTTACGCCTGCTGTCAGCGCTTGTTCAACGGCGCGATTGCCTTTAAAGCTAGGAAGTAAACTGGGATGAATGTTGAGCATCCGTCTGGGGAAGGCATTGATCAAAACGGGCGTGACGATCCGCATCCAGCCTGCCATGATGACCCATTCCACTTCATGCTGTTGCAGTGTTTCCACGATCGCCTCATCCAGTGCTTCTCGACTGGCAAACTCACGGTGATTTAGCAACACAGCAGGAATACCCCAGCGATCGGCTCTAGCCGCTGCTTTTGCACCAGGATTGTTGTAGAGCAAGACGTTTATCTGTGCGTTGAGGGTTCGATCTGCAATGGCTTGAGCGATCGCTTCAAAATTGCTGCCACTCCCCGATGCCATCACACCTAATTTCAACGGTGCGCCACTTTGGGGTGGCATTGCAGAAATGTCGGGTGACACTAAACTAGATGAACCGTTTGCGGTTGGGTTAAAAGTCATCAAATCATCTTATTTTGTCTGGACGGTAGGCGGCTTCAGCTCAGTGCCAGGAGGTAATGTGGTTTCGTCAGACACTTTTTGAAAGAGCGTGGCATTGTCGGTAAGAGCGGCGGGACGAGGCTTACCGGGACGAGTGCCCAACATTTGCAGGCGCAGTTCGCCGTCGGGTGTGAACTCAAACAAGGTTTCGACGACGGCCTTGTCTGCCAGAATGATATCTAGATGGATGGGTTGAGGCTTGTCATCAAGGCGGTACTGAAATTGACTGGCGATCGCGTTCCCCGATGCCGCTGTGCCGGAAAGAATGTACGCCTTGCCTTCTGGCGCAAAGACAAACATCACCATGTCACCATCAAGTGGTTCTTTCGTTAACCACTGGCCTAAGATTTTCTTAGTCACGGGAACCGATACAACCGGAATTTCAGGCTTAGCTGTAGGTGTTGAGGTCGGCTCTGCTGTTGCGAGAGGCAGAAGAACGGTTGTGAAGCCAGCCAAACTGAAGCAGCCGATCGCCAAACTGATCAGCAGACTTGCGCGATCGAGGGATCGCGTTACACGATGCATTTGAGCCAGTGGGTGCATGAACCTCCTGCCAGCAGATGATCAGCATCTTACCAGTGCTGCCAGCCGATCGCCCAACTGCTAAAATTCACACTGTTTGCTGGCGAGATACTATGACTGTCGAGAAAACACCCCTAAACGCGCGACTTGACTTGGATAACGACACCCTTGCTGCCTGGATTTTCCTAGCACCTGCCCTGTTGCTGTTGGGAGTTTTTGTGCTGTATCCGATCGCCTATCTTGTCTACCTCAGCTTTACCACTGGCAGTTTTACCAGAGCAGGCGTTCACTGGGTTGGCTTGAGAAACTACGGACGCTTATTGCTAAATCCCGATTTCGGTCAAATTGTGGGTAACACCGTCTACTTTACCGCTGCAACCGTGCTTCCCAGTTTGGCTTTACCATTAGGGTTAGCGGTCTTGCTCGATCGCGCGATCGTCCTGCGCGACCTTTTGCGAGTGGCCTATTTTTTGCCCTCCATTACATCTATGGTGGCGGTTGGGTTGGGCTGGCGCTGGCTGTTTCAAACCGAAGGCCCGCTCAACCAGTGGCTCGATATCGTTGGCATTGCTCCCATTCCCTGGTTGAGCAGTACCGTTTGGGCCATGCCTGTGCTGATTTTGCTCAGCGTTTGGAAGCAGCTTGGGTTCAATCTTGTTGTATTTCTTGCAGGGCTGCAAACCATTCCCAAAAGCCGTTACGAAGCCGCCGAACTGGATGGTGCAAACTCCTGGCAGCAGTTTTGGTACATCACGTTACCGGGATTGCGGTCAACCTTGATTTTCGCCGCTGTTACAACCGCCATCTTTACCTTACGCAGCTTTGAGCAGGTGTATGTCATTACGGGGGGTGGCCCACTTAATACCACAAACCTGCTGGTGTACTACATCTACGAGCAAGCGTTCGCTCAGTTTGATTTTGGCTATGCGGCGGCGGCAGCCACACTGCTATTAGGCACAACGTTTGGGCTAGTGTTTGTGCAGATGAAATTATCGGGGGAGGCAAAAGTCAGAAGCCAGAAGGCAAGCGTCAGGAGCTAAAAATAATCGCGCTGGCTCGGTTTCTCCTGCTACCCTTCAAGGTTCATCTGGACGCAAGGCAGCGATGCGATCGCGCTTCCCCCGTCTCTAAAGGCTTCTTTTTAGTGAGCGGCTTTTGCCCACTGGTTGATCGCGGCAAAGTCGATCCGCTCAGCGTGGCCCCAAAACGCTTCCAGGTTGTAAAATTCACGCTCCTGAGGCATCAGAATATGGACGATGACATCGCCGTAATCTTGCAGCGTCCAACTCCCTTCAGTCTGCCCCTCTGTACGAATGGGCCTACGCTGCAATGCCTCTTCTACGTTGTCTTTAATGGCTGCCGCGATCGCCCGTACCTGTGCTTTGGAAAAGCCTGTGACGATGACAAAATAATCTGCCAGCGTTGAAACCTCTGAAACCCGTAGGAGGGTAATATCAGCGGCTTTGCGCTCGTCAGCAGCCGTAGCAGCGGCGATCGCCAGTTGCAGACTCAAATCAGGCTCATTGACCAATGTGGTATCGTTTGCGGTGGTTAAGACAGATGCTAAAGATTCTTGAGCGTAGTTTGCCATTCAGTCTCCGGGGTGGTAGGTGGTTAAAGCTGGTACTAAAAAGAAAGGGCTTCGTATCGGTGCTTTAAGCGTTCTAGTGGGAGGGAAATTTTAGCGTAGGCGGTGTCAATGGAACTTAGTGGGCACGAGGCAATGGCAACTTTTTGTCCGTCAGTGCTAGTGCCCAGTTGCGGGTCAGCACCATGCGGGGATGAATTTGTTGAGCGCGAGCCAGCAAGTGGCGTAACGATTCATCACAGGTGAGCCAGACAGCGCGGTGGAGATGTTGCTGGCTGTTTCGACGCAATGCAATCAGTTTGGGTGTATCGCCTCGGCCTGGTTCCAGGCTATCGGCCAGAAAGACGACGCAACTCAAACCGCTCATGCCAGGGCATCCCAGCGTATGGTGACGAATAGCATCCAGCACGGCTTCATCGTGTATGCCAAACTCATCTCTCGCCACGATCGCCCCTACAGCCGCGTGAAGCAAATGTGGATTGGCGATGTCTACGGGGTCAAGCGCTAAATCCTCTGCTTGCGCCATCTCTAGCAAACGTTGAGGCTTAAAAAACTTGGCGAGGTCATGCATTAGCCCTGCCTGTGCTGCCTGCGCCGGATCAACATGATGACACACGGCAAGCTCAACGGCCATTTGTTCGACGCGCAGAATGTGCTCTAGCCTGCTGTTGGGAACATGCTTTTGAAGCCACTGAAGCACGCGATCGCGCAACTCTTTTGGCATCAACGAGGTTGGCTGGGGCGGAACCGCGTTGGCATGAAGAACGGAGCGATAGGACGCATCTTCGGCGATCGTCAAGTCTACAGGCTGCTTGGCGGCTTTCAGATGCAACGCACCTGTTGTGCCGTGAGAATCCAGATAGCCGTTGGATTCACCCATGCAAGCAAGCAACTCCTAATACGCGCTGGGAGGGTACAGGCTGAGCGTGACAATCGTGGTGAAGGGTTGAGAGTAAATTCAAATTCAAATTGAGATCGGCTTAACTCTTATTCTAACTCACCCCTCTAAATTGGATTCACCTGAACGATCGTCATTTCTGCTGTTTTACGGCTGCCAGAATGAACGCGATCGCCTCCTGGGTATGGCGCTCCACCATCGCAGGATTGCGAAAATCCCAATCGGGTGCAATATGTTTCACATTGTCATAGGTTGTGAAGTAAAAGTTGCACACTCCAGCGATGTTGATGGCGGTCAGCCAGGGATCGACCGCACGGAACGTACCATCTACCATCCCTCGTTCCAGAATTTTAAGGAGGTAGGCAAAGGGGGCCTGCCAGTCTGCCTGAGCAAAATATTTTCCCCGGTTTTGACTCGCTTCCTGAAAGAGAATCATTTGCTGATAGGGATGGGCAACTTCATGGGCGATCGCGCCTTTTACCAACATTTCCAGCGCTTGTTCGGGAGCCAATTCGTCCAGTGGTAATTGCTTGAGAGCATCTAACAATTCATGGGCTGGACGCTGTAAAACGGCCTGATACAAGCCCTCTTTATTCTCAAAGTAATAGTAAATCATCGCTTTGGTGACACCTGTCCCCGCCGCGATCGCGTCCATGCGTGCGCCACTCAGCCCATGCCGCGCAAACTCCTCCTCTGCCGCATTGAGAATCTGCGCTTTCGTCGCCTCTGAGTCACGCGCCTGACGCGGTTTGTTGAGCGATCGAGTTGATGGTGTTGCTTTACTTAAACGACCCACAGTACTCCGACATTCGACAGACACCATATCTTAACCAAAGTTTGTCCCCAAAGGTTTGTGGACAGCAATCTCGGCGCATGAATATAGGTGCTACCAACAAATTGAAGGCTAACAAATTGACAAGCAGGCCTTAATCGCCCATACTAACTAACTGTTTAGTTAGTATTTAACTTTGGGAGGATATCATGAGCCAGATGTTGCAGGGCGCACCCTGGTTACTCGCGCACACGTCTATGCTATCAGCCAATCAGCCGAGAAAAATCTCCTTGTACGGGACTGATTACGTGCTTTGGAAAGACTCGGCAGGCAACATCAATTCGTTACCAAACGCGTGTCCGCATATGGGAGCGATGCTGTCTGAAGGGTGGTGCGAGAAAACCGATCGCCAAACGAGCGCAGTGGTTTGTCCCTTTCATGCCCTTGCGTTCGATCGGGATGGTTGCACCGTTTTGCCCGGTTCCAACAAAAAAACACTGCCGCAGTTAACGCCTCTGGAACTCATCGTGCAAAACGATTTCATCTGGTCTTACGGCGGTTACGAACCAAAGATGCCGATTCCGACAATTTTGAATGAGATTGCAGAGCAGTACACGTTTATTGGACACACCGCTGATACCAGCGTGACAACCGATTTGCTATCTATGCTGCTCAATATGCATGACTACAACCACCAAAACGGCACCCATCGGCCGTTGTTTCGGATTGAGGAAGTGCAGTTTGAACAATTTATCGATGACGGTTATCGATCGCACGCCTTCTATAACATGCCTACTGCCGCTACGAGTTTGAGTGAAAAACTCACCAATCCCATTCTGCTCACGCTGCCTAAAGTCCTGACGGCGCATTTAGAAAATCACTTTCCGTCACTCGTGATTTTTTATGGACAAAGTGTGTTGGGCAAAGTCGCCCAAATTCACATTTTTGTACCAGAGTCTGAGACGCAGACGCGCACCTATGTACTGATGTATGGTATTAGCAAACACCCCCTCTTCAATTCGTTGGGCAAGCAGTTTCTCAATCTAGCCAAGGTTGTAGTTGAGCAAGATTCGGCGATTTTAAGCAAGATTTATCCCCACACTCCTCAACGCATCAAGTTGAATAACGAGGTGGGCATGGATTGGGTACGGCGAAACTTTGAGCAGTTTCCTGAGGCGATCGAACCCAATCTTTCTAGATAACTTGAGTACTTTTGAATCGCAACGCACCCTATGGCAGCCGCTAAATGGCTTAGAGTTTCTCTATTAACCTGAGTTCATTGCTACGGGTTACGTCATGTGTGCTGCATAGACTAATCACCCAAGCAGCCACTTAACCTTTAGCTCATTCCTCATCCCTTCTCCCTATGGGTGCTTCATCACAGCCATTTCAAGCCGTTCTGGATGATTTGTATCACAAATATAAGGGGCTAGATGATGGCAAGGTTGCTAGCTACATTCCTGAACTGGCGAAGATGAACCCAGATTGGTTCAGTATTTGTGTCGTAACCGCTGATGGTCGAACGTTTGCGGTTGGGGATGCAGAGCAGCTTTTTACCATTCAGTCGATCTCAAAAGTCTTTGTGTACGGCTTGGCGCTGGAGGAGCACGGACGCGAAGCGGTGTTGTCAAAAGTGGGAGTAGAGCCAACAGGTGATCCCTTTAACTCGATCATTCGGCTGGATGAACACTCTAAACGTCCTGATAACCCAATGATCAATGCGGGCGCGATCGCCACAACCAGCTTGATCAAGGGCAATGGCCCGACCGATCGCCTGAATCGACTGCTGGATATGTTTTGTCGCTACGTCGGGCACGATGTGTATATCGATATGTCGGTGTTTCTCTCTGAGCGAACGACGGGGCATCGTAATCGAGCGATGGCCTCCCTGATGCGCCATTTTGGGATGATTGACGATCGCATGGACGAATCGCTGGATCTGTACTTTCAGCAATGCGCCATGATGGTGAACTGCCGTGATTTAGCCGTGATGGCAGCAACTTTAGCCAACCGGGGTGTGAATCCACTGACGGGCGATCGGGCGGTTCCCACTCGCTACATTCGTGACATCCTCAGCGTGATGTATACCTGTGGCATGTACAACTTCGCAGGCCAGTGGGCTTATACTGTGGGCATTCCCGCCAAGAGTGGCGTGTCAGGTGGTATTATTGCGATCGTCCCTCGACAGGTGGGCATTGCTGTTTTTTCGCCGCCGCTCGATACACACGGCAATAGTGTACGCGGCATCAAAGTCTGCGAAGAACTCTCCCGCCAGTTTGAACTTCACATGTTCGATCCACCGATGGGTTGCTCACACTTGCTGGAACAGTTGGAGGGGAAGGATGAGGGATAAGGGAAAGAGTTTTAAGTTTTGAGTGGAAGAACTATCAGCAGTCAGCGGTTAGCTATCAGCCGACTCCCGACTCCTTTCGTATGCCTTTTACCTTTTACCCTCTGCCTTAATCCTGAAACTGCTGTGTATAGAAACGAGCGTACCGCCCGCCTTTGTCTAACAGCTCGGCGTGGGTGCCTGATTCGACGACCTGACCTTGCTCTAGTACCAGGATGCGATCGGCACGGCGAACGGTTGCGAGTCGATGAGCAATGACAAAGACAGTCCGATTCTGCATCAAGCGTTCGAGTGCTTCTTGCACCAGCGCTTCCGATTCAGAGTCGAGCGCAGAGGTGGCTTCATCCAAAATGAGAATGCGCGGGTTGAGCAGCACGGCACGCGCGATCGCCAACCGTTGGCGCTGCCCACCCGAAAGGTTAACGCCCCGCTCACCCAACCAGGTTTGATAACCCTGCGAAAATTCGGCAATGAACTGGTGAGCATTGGCAATTTTGGCTGCGTTTTGCACCGCATCCAGATCAAGATCGGCCTGCCCAAAGGCAATATTTTGCGCGATCGTGCCTGAAAAAAGAATGGTTTCTTGCGGCACAATGCCAATCTGACGGCGCAAACTGCTCAGGGTGACATCTTTAACATCCACGCCATCAATCAAAATCTGCCCAGCTTGAGGGTCATAAAAGCGGGGCAGGAGATTTGCCAGAGTGGTTTTGCCTGCTCCAGAAGAACCGACCAACGCGATCGCTTCCCCAGGAAGTGCCAGTAAGCTCAAGTCTTTCAGGACGGGTTGGTCGGGCTTGTAGGCAAAGCTCACGTTACGGTATTCCACTTTGCCTGTAACGGGAGGTAGTATGCATGCGCCTGCTTGCTCAACGACGGTGGGCTGAATGTCCAGTAGCTCAAAGATGCGATCGAGGGAGGCTTCTCCTTGCTTAAATTCGTTGTAGTTGCTGGTGATCAGTGAGATCGGGTCGATCAGCATTACCACCGCCGTCAAATAGCTAACAAATTCTCCCCCGGTCAGATTCTTTTGCGATACCTGCCAGCCACCTAAGAGCAGCAGAAAAAGCAGGCTCAACGATTCGAGAAACCCAACGACAGGCATTTGAATCGCCTTGAGCTGTTCTGCTCGAAAGCGTGCCCGTCGGTTGCGCTCGGCCTCACGCCCAAAGCGATCAACCATATAGTCTTCCGCTGCAAAGGCTTGCACCAAACGCATTCCGCCAAAAACCTCTACCAGCAAGGCGGACAGGTCAGACACGCGACTCTGGCTGCGATAGGAGAGCTGGCGGAGTTGCTCACCAAACCAGGTAATGAGCAGTGCCATCAGGGGCGCAATAATCAGCGTTGCCAGTGTTAGCTGCCAGTTCAGATACACCATGTAGCCCAAGACAACCACCAGTTGCAGGACGCTTGGCACAAATTGATGAAAGACTTTGTTGACGACTTCACCAATGCGATCGATATCCTCCGTGAGCCGATAGGCCAGATCCCCACTTTGAGCCGTTTCAAAGTAGCTCAGGCTCAGCCGTTGCAGATGGGCGTACACCTGTTTGCGCAGATCAAGAGTGATAGCTAGCGCGGCTTTTGCCATCAGCGAATCTTGTCCGTAGAGCGCAATTTTTTGTCCTAAAAAGACAATGGTACTGATGCCAGCTAACTGCGCGATCGCCAACACGTTGCTCTGCGCAATCAACACCGTCATTTTGCCAGCAATCCACGCTAGAACAGGCCAGATGGCTGTGAAAATGAGCGTACAGAACAGTGCTTGAATGATCGTGCGGCCATGCGGTCGGATGTAATCAAGAAGCTGCCAGTAGCGATCGCGTGCGTTCAAGGTTTGTTTGCTTTGCTTTCTTGATAAAGGTGCAAGATCGATGGGGCAACCGAGACAACGATAATGACCCCAAGGATTGGCAACAGATACTTATCGACATCGGGAATCGTTTTGCCCAGAAAGTAGCCTAACAGCGTAATGCCAAACGTCCAGACAAAGCCGCCAATCAGGTTGTAAGCAATGAACGTGCGGTAATGCATCGCGCCAATGCCTGCAACGATCGGGGCAAAGGTGCGGACGATCGGCATAAAACGTGCCAGCACAATAGTTTTCTTACCATGCTTGTCATAGAACTTTTGGGCTGTATTCAGGTGTTTTTTGTGAAAGAGCCAGGAGTCTTCCCGACGGAACAAGCGACGACCAAATTTGTGGCCCGTGATATAGCCAACATTATCCCCCACAACGGCACAGATAAAAGCGCCGACCACGAGAAGCTGGATATTGAGCAAGTTCTGGGATGCCAGGATGCCTGCTGTAAACAGCAAACTGTCGCCTGGTAAAAAGAACCCGATCAATAACCCCGATTCTGCAAACACCACTGCCCAGATCGCTAGATGCCCACCCCAGTAACCGAAGGATGTTAGAAGTTGCTTTAAGTGTTCATCCATAATCTTCAATCTCCCGATGTACGATTTGAGCGTGAGCGCTAAAACGTCATTGTTCTCTATAACGAGTTACTTTATGGGACTTTATGACAAGGTGGCGCTACTGTAGTTCCTGTCTGCCACTATTCTCTCAGTCGCTTCTGGAGGTTTAATCAAACGGGTCCGCTCCAAAAGCGGCTGTAGGCTAGCTTCTAGAGCTAGCTCAACTAGTAAGTCGCCTTGCGCTGCTTCCGCCAGATAGCCCAACCGATAACGGCCACTACGAGTCCCAGCAATACCACTTTTGAAACGGGCGCTAGATAAAGTTCGACCAGACTGTAGTTGCTGCCTAAGAAGTAGCCAAGCGCTGTGAGTAACGATACCCAAAGCGCTGTTCCAATGGTGGAGTACAGCAGAAAGAGTCCGATCGGCATCTGATTAATGCCTGCAGGGAGTGAAATCAGCGTTCTCACACCGGGAACCAGGCGACAAAGCAGCACCGTTTTAGCACCATGACGGTTAAACCAGCGATTGGCTTTGTCGATATCTTTGCTGGAGAGCGTCAGCCATTTACCATAACGATCGGCTAAGCGTCGGAGCCGTCGTTCGCCTACAAGTTTCCCAGCGTAATACCAGGGCAAGGCTCCGACCATCGTGCCAACAATGCCAGCTAATACGGCTGGTATGAAGCTCATTTTACCCTGCGCAATTGTAAACCCAGCCAGGGGCATAATGAGTTCCGACGGAATTGGCGGAAACAAATTCTCCAGGAACATCAGTAGCCCAATCCCCAGGTAGCCCAGGGATGTCATTGTTTGGGTAATCCATTCGGTCATGAAACGCTCTACAGATGAATGACAGATGAATGGCTGGTGCCTTGATCGCTAAGACCGCCAGACAGGACGCGATGCGATCGCATCATCAGCTCAAACGCAATCTCAGACAGTTCAGAAGGCTGGTTTCAAGTGGTTTCCGACCAACTTCCGCTAAACTTTAGCAGGTTTCACCGAACGAAGAATGAGATTACCCCCATTCTTCACTACAAATTTGTCGTGCTCAGGAAAATAAAACAGCAACTTGATGTCGTTAGACGCAAGCGGCTGTTCACGTACTGCTTTTGGGTCACTAAGGGCTGTCATCAATCACTCTACACATAGTGTGTAGCAAGGGTTTTAGCTCCTAGTCTGGTCCACAAGGACGGGCGCGGCCATGCTAATACCCAAGGCTTCTGAGCTTAATTGATGACGCGCTCTAAGCTTTTTTCAGCCAGCTAAACATGGCGCGTAAATCTTTACCCACAGCCTCAATGGGATGCTCGGCTTCCCGACGACGCATAGCTGTAAAGCCCGGTTTACCAGACTGGTTCTCCAGCACAAACTCGCGGGCAAACTGACCCGTTTGGATTTCGTGCAGAACTTTCCGCATCTCGGCGCGGGTTTCATCATTGACGATGCGAGGGCCACGCGTAAAGTCACCATACTCCGCCGTGTTGGAGATACTATCGCGCATCTTTGCCAGCCCACCTTCGACAATCAAGTCCACAATGAGCTTGACTTCGTGCAGACATTCAAAGTAGGCGACTTCTGGCTGATAGCCAGCCTCAACCAGCGTTTCAAAGCCGGATTTAATCAAAGCCGTCAAACCACCACAGAGCACGACTTGTTCGCCAAAGAGGTCGGTTTCGGTTTCTTCGCGGAAGGTGGTTTCGAGGATGCCTGCACGGGTGCCGCCTACGCCTTTTGCATAGGCCATTGCCCGATCGCGTGCCTGACCCGAAGCATCCTGAAAGACCGCAAACAGGCAGGGAACCCCTTCGCCTTGCTCGTAGGTGCGTCGCACAAGATGACCTGGCCCCTTTGGAGCCACCATCACGACATCAATGTTGCTGGGAGGAACCACCTGAGCGAAGTGAATGTTAAATCCATGCGCAAAGGCCAGCACCTTCCCTTCAGTGAGATGAGGCTCAATTTCATTGGTGTAAACCGTTTTTTGCACTTCATCCGGCAGCAAGATCATGATGAAATCAGCCCGTTTGGCAGCTTCATCGACCGGATATACGGTCAGCCCAGACTCCTTTGCCTTAATCGCTGACTTGCTACCTGGATACAGCCCGACGATGACGTTCATACCGCTATCTTTCAGGTTCAGCGCGTGGGCATGACCTTGGGAACCGTAGCCGACGATCGCGATCGTCTTTCCAGCCAGCAAATCTAAATTGGCATCCGCGTCGTAATACATCCGCGCCATAGTGGGAGTCTCCTTGCAAGGGTCGAGTTCTGTGCGAACTCAAAATTTTATCAGATCCCAGGGGACAGCGGGGAAGGGGGAGAGAGAACCGGGTGTACAAAAAAAAGCGCGGCATCTCAGAAATTAATGGATTTGAAGCCTCAACCGTGGGCTGGAAACCCTGATATATCGATGGCATTTTTGCCGTAGTACAAACATCCCGCGCAAAATTTCGTACACCCAGAGAGAACCTTTCCTCTCATACTGATTGTGGACATGATAGGTTAAACCATTACACAGTGGGCAGTGAGCCACGGAGTAGGTTGAGGATGATTTGTTGAGCCGCCTATCAAGACTCCAGCCTCGTAAATTCAGGTCGGTTTGGTTGGGAAGTAGATGCTCATAAATCCACAGTGCTGACCTCACTATGCTCCTGGCTCGACCTGAATCACCAAAAACAGGCAAGAGACGAAGTTGTGAAACTACAGCACCTTGTGTTTTTCAACACATTTTTAGCATGGATAGCTCCTCAGAGCATTGAATAAATTGGATAATCTATATGACTACTGAGTGTTTTTTAATCTATTTGATTGTTGAAAATTTAAGTTTTTTTACTGCTTCCTATTTTCAGAGAAAAGCTTTACAATTCCTCTATCAAGAATTTGAATCATTCATAATAGAAATATAGGTATGTGCATTTACTTTCTTTTCTGGTCTTCTCTGAATTTTTCTACTACGACAATGTTTCTTAAGCTAAGTAGGGAGGAAGTATGCCATCTAGAGAGGTAAGGTTGCTTGGCACTACAGTTCTTGCTGTAGGAACTTTCACAATTCAACTTTTTCAGAAGACAAAAAGAGGAGAATCTTTAGGTAGTGCTATCCAAGCGTCTAGCGCCATTGCTATCGGTTGTCTTCTTGGTGGTCTTATTGCAGCGTTCTGGTTCGACTCTTGAGAAATGAGTCTATTAAGCCCATAATCTCATAAGGTGCTGTATCAAAATGTTTTAATGGTGTTGCCTTTAGTGGCACGGAAAACTTTTGAGGCACTTATCAATAAAAGATTTTCCACAAGATGTCTACCTGGTGTTTTTCAAAAAATCGAGCGAGAGCTGTGGGTTCTAGCCCTCGATTTGTTTCTCCAAACTGTTCATTGTGAGACTCAAGGAAGTTTTCTTTATTACATAAGTATTGCCACGTCTAACTAAGCACTGCTTTAGATTTCTTGCTGGTTAGAAATGCTCATTTAGTAATTATTGCTGGCTTCTATCTTTATTTAAAGTGATAGAAATGATTGTTTGATTTCAACTGCAACTAATTTATTTCAGGACATATAATGAGTAAGATCAAGTGGGTACTAGGGTTTGACGGAAATTGTTACACCTGCTCGAAGATAGCGCGAAAAATTGAGAGTATTTCAGAGGGAAAAGTGACTGCTCAAAGTCTCCATTCTCCCCAAGTGCGTGCTTGGAATGTTCAGACGAGTAGGCATAGTACTTCGCTTATACCAGTACTTCTTGAAATTAAGGACGAACAGGTTTACAGATGGATAGGGTGGCAAATGTCCTGGCAATTGCTACAGCTGCTTGGTCTAAGGAAAGCATGGCAAATTGTTTGGACAGTAGGAAAAAGTGACCTAGCGGAAGAGCAGTCTACAGATCCGAAACGTAGGCGATTCGTAAAATATTTAATAGCTAGTATGTCATTAGCGGCAATTATATCTACAGGGAGAAAATCTTTCTTTTCTAAAGCAGTAGCAGCAGATTCACCATTTCATAAATTTACGGTTTTGTCAGCTGATGCTACTACACACATTTAACGTTAGCATCTAAATTAGTTCAAGACAAAAGAGTCCATCAGCTTAAAGAGTATCTTCTTTCCGAAGGCTTTTCCGCCCAACGTACCCCACAGTCGATTGTTGTTGTACAAAACTCACAGCTACTACGTTCAGTTTACGTTCAAAATTACGTAGCTACAAACAGAGCAAGTGCTTCAGTTTTATATGGTATTGAATCAACGGGCGAAACATGGACACATGCTGTAATCACTGCCCCAAGCAGAGTAATCTACGGTCTTGAAATCATTGATGACAAAGTGCATGAAGTAAAGCCCTTAACGGTTGCTAAGTATGCTTCTAGTAATAATAAATCACTTCAACTGAGTCAGGATTCTCCTACTCCTGGACAGCCACAGTGTTATATATGTACTATATTTGTGCCACCTTGTGCGCAGTGTCACAGGGAATAGCTTGTGGTGCAATTTGTGGTCCAGACGCAACATGTAATGTTCTTTGTAATGGCATGTTCATTCCCGTTTGCAATGGTTGCGGTAGCGGTTGTACTGCCTTAGGGTATTGTCCACCGACACCATCTATACAAGGTGGACTATGTGATGGTGTATTTTATATTGTTCAAGCTTCGGTTACAGCTACCTGGAGAAGCCTTGCATCAGGAGCAACGCTTTCAACTCGCACAATTATTTTTGAAAATGTTATTCGTGGTCCTGTTAGTGGCACAGTGGCTCTTAACAACACAAGTTATCGTCAGGTTCCAGATGGGTTTAGTTTCTACGGCTTTGAACTTCCTACACTCGTGACACAATCTGGAGAGAATCCTATCGGTGCTAATAACAATGGCTCAAATTCAACCTCAAACATAGTTTCTATAACTGACATTATCGGTAGCTTTAGTGCAACTTTTGGTGTTCGATGTGAAGCTCAAATAAACGACGCGTTTCTTGTCAGTGTTAGACGATCAGATGGGCAAGATGATACCTGCGACTAAACTCTTGAAAGACTGACTTCACATTATTATTTTATTCGTTTTAGCATAGTTCAGTTTAAGTAACATTTCAATTTTAGTGATCGACTCAGTGCATAAGCAGTAGGTTTTGCTTTCTATAGACGTTGATTTGATCTTACTTGCAAGCTTTTTGAAAAAATAAAAATACTCCTAACTTTCCTTCATGGTCTGTGCACTCAACATATAAATTAGATACTCCCGCACTCTGGATCGAAAATAATAATGCATTCATATTGTATGAATTCATTTGCATCTCTGGATCTCGATTTGGCAAAATCCTTAAAAAAGCTGGCTCAATAGGTGTTGCGGGGAGGTAAAACGAGGAAGCATAGACTAAGATGCTTCCAATCGGAAGCACTCCATTTACTACCATGCTGAACCTGAACTTAACGCATCTGATGGACGATGCCAAATG
>JAHHIE010000025.1 GCA_019358945.1 Stenomitos rutilans HA7619-LM2
GGGAATTTGTTTTAATTGGGCTATGAGGGTCATGGACTGAATCCGTTTGAATTACATCTCAGTCCATCCTCATTTTCTTTTGCTTGTATGAAACCACCCTGCCCAAACTTGGGGGCTAGGGGGCGAAAGATGATCGCTTTTGCGTAAGTCCTAACCTATGATTCTGATACCAACCAGTTAGAAGGCTGGCTGCGATCGGATGGCTACCTTGATGTCCTAACGGTGATGGACGGCTGGGCTAGCTTACGCTTGGGCATTCGCTTTGTACCCTCCAAAAACCCGCTACACATTATCCGTCCCGATGGCAAGCCCTTTCTGACCTTTGTGGAATTGGGCAACGGCTGGAGCCAGAACAACAGCGAGTCGAAGACGATCGCCAACGAGCCGAAGACGATCGCCAACGAGCAGAGGCATTGGAGAATCTTTTGCAGCGCTACCGCGATCGCTTTGGTGAATTACCGGAATCGTTACAGTAGTTAGAGCTAATCCAAAGCTTTGGAATGAGAATTAAATAAGATCAGCTTTTGTAGGATGTGTTAGGCGCTAGCCGTAACGCATCACCGGCCTCGAAGACGATGCATTACGCGGTGCTAACACATCCTACGCAAATATTCGGTTTTATTAAATCCACGATCCTTTGGCCGTCAGCCGTCAGCTTTAATTCAAAACTCAAAACTCAAAACTCTACTCCCCCCTCCCCCCTATGCTCACTCAGGAACCGCCGAAAGAGATCACCCGCGACTGGCAACCGATCGTCCGCGAGTTTGAAGCCATTTTGGGTAAAAACGGAGTTGTACGGAAGCGTGAGGAACTGTTGGTGTATGAATGCGATGGCCTGACTAGCTATCGGCATCGTCCTTCTGTCGTTGTTTTACCCCGTACCACAGAAGATGTGGCAGCCGTCGTCAAGGTTTGCGCTACATATGACGTTCCCTTCGTGGCGCGTGGGTCTGGTACAGGTCTTTCTGGTGGTGCCTTGCCTACAGATGACTGCGTGCTCATCGTTACCGCATTGATGAAGCGTATTCTGGACATTGATTTGGCAAATCAACGGGTGGTTGTGCAGCCTGGAGTGATTAACAATTGGGTAACGCAAGCCGTGAGTGGGGCTGGTTTCTACTACGCGCCTGATCCCTCCAGCCAAATTATTTGTTCTGTGGGCGGTAATGTCGCAGAGAACTCTGGCGGTGTTCATTGCTTGAAGTACGGGGTGACAACGAATCATGTGCTGGGGTTGAAGTTGGTCTTGCCAGATGGGGCGATCGTCGATGTGGGTGGCACCGTTCCTGAAATGCCGGGATACGACCTCACAGGCCTCTTTGTGGGGTCAGAAGGAACGCTGGGCATCGCCACTGAAATTACCCTCAAAATTCTCAAGGCGCCTGAATCAGTGCGCGTATTGTTGGCAGACTTTACCAGCGTCGAAGCAGCAGGCGCGACCGTTTCAGATATTATTAGTGCTGGCATCATTCCGGGTGGCATGGAAATGATGGACAACTTTAGCATTAACGCAGTCGAGGATGTGGTTTGCACCAACTGCTATCCCCGTGATGCCGCAGCCATTTTACTGGTTGAAGTGGATGGGCTAGAAATTGAAGCCGAAGCCAATAGTCAACGGATAGAAGCCATCTGTCTGCAAAATGGTGCCCGCAACGTGCGGATTGCAACCGATCCCGACGAGCGCCTCACCCTTTGGAAAGGCCGCAAAGCCGCCTTTGCTGCGATGGGCAAGATTAGCCCTGATTACTACGTGCAGGATGGCGTGATCCCCCGTACCACGCTGGAGTATGTGCTGAAAGAAATTGCGGCTCTAGGTGAGAAACATGGCTATAACGTGGCGAATGTCTTCCATGCTGGAGACGGCAACCTGCATCCTTTGATCCTGTATGACAACGCGGTTCCTGGTGCGCTAGAGCAAGTAGAGGCATTGGGTGGCGCAATTTTGAAGCTTTGCGTTCAGGTGGGCGGCAGTATTTCGGGTGAACATGGCATTGGTGCCGACAAGCGTTGCTACATGCCAGAGATGTTTACTGAAACCGACCTGGAAACGATGCAATGGGTTCGCCAAACGTTTAACCCCAACGAACTTGCCAATCCTGGCAAGATCTTTCCCACACCGCGCACCTGTGGGGAAGGGGCAAACGCAGAGATAGCGAAGAAATTTGAAGGTATAGAGCAGTTTTAAGGGATGGCGGTCAACTTTCAGCGGTCAGCTTTCAGCGGTCAGCGGTTAGCTTTCAGCCTGTCATTTGTCACTAAAAGCTGAGCGTTGAAAGCTAATCCAAGATAGGGTGCAGTCTCTAAGGAGAAACACTGTATTCTAGGCGGTCAGCTGTCATACCAATTTGAATTGAAAATGCGACACATCCTGTAGGGGCAAGGCAATGCCTTGCCCCTACCCACCGATTGATCTGTAGCCGTCATTCTTTAAATCGGTATCAGCTTGTCATTCGGCGCTAAAAGCTGAGCGCTGAAAGCTACTCTGGGTTAGCTTTCACGAATTAAATCAATCGTCATAGCTTTGGCAGCCAACCAGGAACCCCCTTTCCTTGCTGATGCCGATCGCCAAAGTATACAGAACCGCTCTTTAGATGGACGTTTGACGATGTAATAATCGTTACCTTTCTCATTAGGATGTTTGCACAGTATCTTGGCAGGCACCCGTCGATTGTCGTTTCTAACAAACTTTGCCTCTCATGATGAAATTAATTCGTTCTCGCAAATTCATTTCAACCAGTGCCTGTGCGTTTAGCCTAGCGATCGCCTCTTCCCTACTGCCAGCTTCGGCTCAAACCATGCAGAACGGTTCTATGCAGTCTAGCCCATCACAAAATGGCTCTATGCCGAACGGTTCCATGCAAGATGGCTCCATGCAGAATGGCTCCATGCAAGACGGCTCGATGCAGAATGGTTCTACACCGATGCAAAGTGGTAACCGACGTGCGTCTTTAAATGCGGTCGACCGCCAATTTATGATGAAGGCGGCTCAAAGTGATATGACCGAAATTCAGACGAGTCAATTGGCATTGAAGCGATCGCAAAATTCACAAGTCAGGCAGTATGCTCAGGAGATGATTCAGCAGCACACGCAATCAAGCAGCAAGCTAAAGCCTCTAGCGGCTGAAAAGGGGGTTGCGCTGCCCAAGACTCTTGGCGCAGAAAACCAGGCTTTGTTAACCCAATTGACGAAGTTATCTGGAACTCAGTTTGACCAGGCTTACATGAATGGGCAAATCAAAGCACACGCCAAAACGCAAGCGGCTTATCAAAACGAACTGAAGCAGGGCCAAGATACAGACGTGAAAGCGTTTGCAAGTCAGGTACTGCCGATCGTAGCAGGCCATCTTCGCATGGCACAAAGCATGGTTGCAGGGCGTTAGTTTAGCTTTTAGCTTTTAGCGGTCAGCTTTCAGCTTTATTCCAGGCTGACGGCTGACGGCTGCTTGAGTCAAACACAACATGCTTTTCACAAATGCTCTAGGACTGCTATAGCTGACCGCTGATGGCTGATCGCTGACCGCTAAAACCAATGCTTATAAACCTGATGAACGACTGACAACTGCCATATCACGCTTTAGCTAGGTTGACTCGTCTAGCTGACCGCTAAAACCAACCGTCACGCTGATCGCGTCATAGTAGAAGGCATTCGCCAGAGTTGCTCTAAACGAGTCGCTGGCATGGTGAGATAAAGCACATCGCCAGCGCTCAGGCAAACTTTCAGCAAATCCCAACCGTGAATCGTTTGGCTGCGGGTTTCAAGATATAAGGGCGCAAAGTCAGCGGTGATAGCGGCTTCTTGCACTCGCTTGCCGCAAAAGGGATGCCCAGGGGTGATTAACGTTGCCAGTGCTACCCACAGGCTATCAGCCGTCATACCATTGCCCAAAATGCGTCCACCCAAGGCAGCGGCAGCAAAGGCAGGTGCGACCAATTCCGCAGGGCTAAACACGGCGTCAAACTCAAACACGAGTTGCGCCATCCAGGCAAATTCTGGGTCTTGATAGCGGACGATTACCGAAACCTTAGGATTAAGGCTTTTAGCATTGAGAGCAATTTCCAGATTGACCGTATCATTGCTGGTTACAGCCAGAAGTGCCTGCGCTTGCTCAAAGTTTGCGGCTTTGAGGGCGGCTGGTAGACTAGCATCGCCTTGGATCACCGGAATTTTCATCGCCCGTACTGTACTGAGAAAGCGACAGTTAGGGTCTTGCTCAATCACGACGACCTCGTGTCCACAGCTATGCAGATGACTGACAATTTGTACACCGACCCCACCCAGGCCACATACAATAAAATGGCCTCTGTGAGGAATCCGAGCGGCATCCCAAAAGCGATCGAACCGGGTGCCCAATACAAAATCATTGAGAAGTGCGTAGGAAATGCCAATAATGGCGGCTCCCACTAGCATTGTGAGCACCGTAAATACCTTGAGATCATCTGGTGCGTGCTCTAAGCCGATGTCGTTGCCGCCAGCCCCTGTAATAATGCCAACGGAAAAGTAAAGCGAATCGATCCAGTTGGTGTGCAATACAGACGAGGTGTAGATCGTGGTGCTGAGCAGAATCATGATCAGCAGCATCAAAGCACCGAACAGTAAAGCTCGGCTGTGCTCTCGCAAATATTTCAGCCCCAGCGCCAATTTAGCGATTTTTTGCGTGAGAGAACGTCGTGTAGTACGCACATTTGGTTTGGTGCCAATAATGAGCCGATCGCCCACCTGTAAACGGTAGTCTCGCGTAATGGCTGAAACCAGATCCACCTTGTTATCGATCGGCAAGTAGTAAATCAACATGCGATCGCGGTCTTCCCACAGGTCGCTGAGTTTGCGCCCCAGCCACGGATGGTCATCTTCAACGTGTTCTTCGTGAATCGGCCAGGTTTGCTTGAACAAATGTAGTTGCCCGATCGCCGCGTTGCCTAACGCTGCAAAGACAAAAATGGGGGCCGCCAGAGATGCCACACTCATGCTGATGTGGTCAGGTAAAGTGGTATCGAGGCGATCGCCCAAACTCGTGTTAAAGAGCCGATTGATAATGCGAATACGCGGATTGAGCACCCGTGCCTGCATCAAGACAGCCAGATTCAACCCATCGTCACTGTCTGTTAACACTAACGTTTGCGCATCCCGAATCCCTGCCTGAATGAGGGTTGATGCCATCTGCGCATCACCAATAATGACATCCTCTTTCTCCACAGCCAGCGGACGGTTGTGAATGCCCACCACATGCGCTCCCTGCTGCCGGAGCAGACAGAGAATTTTGTAGCCAGTTGCACCCAAGCCGCAAACAATGATGCGTGGTTTCATGCTTGAGAATACCAATAAAGTGTTGATGGGTTAGGATAGGTCCTTCATTCTCGATCGCAGTCGCCATCAGGACTGTAGCTGAAAGCACTGTTACTATTAAGAAAGGTCAAGGGAGCGTGAGGGATGAGGATGAAAGATGTCGCTTGCTTCCGCTTGCGGTGGGATGGAGTTTAAATGGCGGACAGTCCTTGTCTTTTATCTTCGCTTCTGCCTCCCCCGCTGCTTCCCCTGCCTCCCCTGCTTCTTCACTGTCCCCTCTGCCTTCATTCTCTCCTACTCCTTCCTCATGACTTACTACGTTATTTACGATGGCAACTGTAATCTCTGCTCCACATTAGTGCAGTTGCTGGAGCGACTCGATCACGGCGAGCGGTTTCAGTACATCCCTATGCAGGCTGATCAGACGTTGAGTCAATTGGGCATTACCTCGCAAGACTGCGAACAAGGCATGATTTTGATCAATGCCGCTGCACCAGAACAACGCTGGCAGGGCAGTACTGCGGCTGAAGAAATTGGGCGTCTGCTGCCGTTGGGGGATGTGTTTGTGGCTGCTTATCGTGCTTTACCGGGGGTGAAATGGACGGGCGATCGTGCCTATGCTCAAATCCGCGACAACCGCTACACGCTTTTTGGCAAGCGTGATCGTACGTACCAGTCGCAATACCCAGTGGCGTGCGAGTCGAATCACTGCCGTTTATAAGGGAACGGATAAGGTCATCAGGATGTCACTTGAGTGTTCAGCACCCGATGCTCCTAATGCCCTTCAGTACAAAGCGTTGAAGCAATCAGGACGTCAAGCAAAGTATCCGGATCTTTGACACGATCCTTGAAAACAGAGGCAAGGGTGGCTACACGCACAGATGCTTTTATGGCATTGATCGATGCGTTTGTGTTGGCATGGCGATGAATCAGTCCTGTTTGTGTAGCACGCTGTGAGTTTAGATTGAGATGGCAAAGAAATGGGCGATCGTAGTTGGGATCAGTCAGTATCAGAGCTTGCAATCCCTTCAGTATGCTGAACAAGATGCCCAGGCAATGCGAGATTTTTTGGTGCGGGAGGCTGATTTTGATCAAGTGTACTATTTGACCGATCGCTCTCCCGAAATTGAGCTTGAGGGCGTTTCAATCTCCACGCAGCCAACCGTTGCAAATCTAAAACAGTTTCTTGAACTTCGGTTTGCAGTTCCCTTTCTCAAGCAGGGCGATACACTCTGGTTTTTCTTCAGTGGATACGGGTTGCAGTATGCAAATGCTGATTACCTTCTGCCCAGCGATGCGGCGCTAGACGCGGTAGAAACAACAGCCATTACAGTAGATGCACTAGCAGACTGCCTGAGCCGCAGTGGTACCACCCACACCGTTTTGTTCTTAGATGCCTGCCGTACCGAAGAACAGAAGTTTGGGCAGGGCTTTGGCACCGATCCCAGTGGAGTGACAAGCATTTTTTCCGCTGCCTTGGGTGAGACATCGCAGGATCTAGGGGCGTTTCAGCTTGGCGCGTTTACCTACGTGTTGCTGGAAGGGCTTTACCTAAAGGGACGTAAACCGGGTGCAACCGTGGCGCAACTGTGGCAACATCTATGCGATCGTCTTCCTGAGGTCACCTTGGGTTACGGGAAGCTGTCTCAATCGCCCCGCCTAAGCCCTAACGCAGCCATAGCACCAGAAGCAATGGTCTTACCCAAAATTGTCGTCCGCGAGAGTAGCAAGCCGTCTTACAAGAACCAGACTCGGTCAAAAGGTTCAAGGCGAGAGGCTTTGGCAGGTGTTTGGCAACGCATTAACAAGCTTGTTCAAGCAGGTGCCGCCAGTGGACTTGTTCTAGCGATCGGATTAGCTGGCATTGCGATGTATCGAGAAGTAGAGCGCTACCTCAGTGCCCCAGAAAAATGGGGTGGTCAACCTTCTGTGGCATCATCGGCTACCTTCAGCTTTAAGGATAATTTTTACCAGCGGCTTCCTAGACCGGGTACCTACTATGCCACAACCTCGCAATTTAACTCGTCTTACCGCGAAATTAGCAGTGGCAGTGGGCGCTTCTGCATCAAGGTTGTCAATGCGCCTGCAAAAGCATCTGGCAACCAGCAAATCATCGTCAGCACTCTTTCGTTTCGTGAGAATGGCGCTTACATCGATGCCACGCGAGAACGCTTACAAATCGATGGGACGTTTACCGAAATTACAGACCGCAAAAGTACATGGCAGTGGTCCAAGGCTGATATTGATGGCGCTGGGCTGGTAGCCGAGTGTTTAGCCTCAACCACCAGTTATGTGCGCGAGGTAAAAGGCGGCAAGCCAAATTAAGCGCGATCGAGCGTCGCTTACGGCAACCACGGATACTGACGGAAATCAGGCGGACGTTTTTCTAGAAAGGCCTGCTTGCCTTCAGCACCTTCTTCACTCATGTAATAAAGCAAGGTGGCGTTTCCAGCTAGTTCTTGCAATCCTGCTTGACCATCACAATCTGCATTAAAAGCCGCCTTGAGGCAGCGAATGGCGATCGGGCTTTTCGCCAGAATCTCCTGCGCCCATTGAATGCCCTCCGCTTCCAACTGTTCTACTGGCACTACACAATTCACCAAACCCATCTCTAGCGCCTGCGTTGCCGAGTATTGGCGACACAGGTACCAGATTTCTCGTGCCTTCTTTTGTCCTACAATCCGCGAGAGATAGCTAGCTCCAAATCCGCCGTCGAAACTGCCAACTTTAGGGCCTGTTTGCCCAAAAATAGCGTTATCCGCCGCAATGGTGAGATCGCAAAGAATGTGCAGAACATGACCACCTCCGATCGCGTAGCCAGCCACCAGCGCAATAATGACCTTGGGCATCGAGCGAATCAGCCGCTGCAAATCTAGTAC
Organism: Stenomitos rutilans HA7619-LM2; assembly: GCA_019358945.1. Taxonomy (GTDB): domain Bacteria; phylum Cyanobacteriota; class Cyanobacteriia; order Leptolyngbyales; family Leptolyngbyaceae; genus Stenomitos; species Stenomitos rutilans. The sequence goes on from JAHHIE010000025.1 coordinate 8,164, forward strand.
GTTTAACCGGGGCACACCGTCATCGCCCACATAACCTGCGTGACCTCGCACACTTTGGTCTCCCCCCGCGCAAAAGGCATACTTCCCATCCGTATGAGGGCCAGCTCCAGTAAACAGCACGACACCAATACGGGTGTCCTCACGAGCATTCGCAAAGGCATCGTAGAGTTCAAACACAGTCTTGGGACGAAAGGCATTGCGCTTGTGAGGGCGGTTGATAATGATTTTGGCAATTCCATCGGCTTTGTAATAGAGAATGTCTTCGTAGGTTTTGGCAACTTGCCAATCGATTTGCATGGATGTGAGAAGTAAAAGGCAAAAGGTAAAAGTAGAAGGCTGACCGCTAACTCCTAAATCTTGATTCTGGCAGCAAACGTACCCAAATGCTGCTTTCGCCATTGGGCATCGGCTTTACGATCGGTGCGAATTTCTAGCACCCTCATGCCTTTTGTGGGCAAAGGGTTTAAGCGTTGTTCTAACTGTTGCCAGGTTGTGATGCGCTCATATACAACCCCATATGTAGTGCAGAGTTTGGCAAAGTCGATCGCTTGGGGCGTGGCAAAAAACGCTTCAAAGGGTGGATTATGTTGGGCGATCGGCAGCATCTCGAAAATGCCACCCCCGTTATTGTTAATGAGGACGATCGTCAAATGCCCAACAAAATGCTGGCGTAAGAGAAACCCATTGGTGTCATGCAGTAGTGCCAGATCGCCTGTGAGCATCACACTGCTTTGCTGGCGGTGAGCAATCCCCAAAGCGGTGGACAGAGTGCCATCAATACCATTCGCGCCCCGATTGAAGTATGGCAGCACTCTAGAGTTTCCAGGTGCCCAAAACCATTCCACATCACGTACAGGCATGCTGCTATTGATAAACAGTGGCGTACCCACAGGCAGCACTTGAGAGAGTAACCAGGCTGCTTTACCTTCAAACAGCCCGTCTATCTCACGCAGCGTTTGGTCTACGGTTTGCCTGACTTGAGCCTCGATCGTGCGCCACAACGTAAGGTAGGGAGTTTCAATCGCAGCTTGTTGGGAAAACGACTGGAGGAAAGTGGTGATCGATCGTCGCAGATGCGTCGTGTTGCCATGTAATGGATCGAGGTTTCGACCGTCTGGATCGATAATCCACTGACGCGGCTGAGTTGTCTCTAACCAGACGCGAAGCTGCTTACTGGTAGGCATTCCACCAATGCGAATGACTGTTTCAGGTGCCAGCTTGTCCGCCAGCTCAGCATTTCGCAGGATCAGATCATAGGTCGTAATCAGGTTAGGATTCCAGTCAGCATAGTTGCGCAGGGGCGAAAGCCCTTCCGCTAAAACTGGATAGCCGAGAACTTGAGAGAGGTGGGCGATCATACGACAGTAGACCTCCGGAGCCTCAGGTTGGTCAGTGCCAGCGATGATGATGCCGGAGGGGGAGTGAGGAGTAGGGAGTAGGGAGTAGGGAGTGGGAGGTGGGGAGTGGGGAGTGGGGTATGTCCCTTCGCTGGAGTGTTTTGACTCCTGACTCCTGATTTCTGACTCCTGACTTTTACCTTCTCCCTTTTGCCTTTTACCTTCTCCATCCCAATTAGGCGTAACCGAGGCGAAGAAAGCTTCTATGTCGAAGGTAGAGGCAAGGGCTTGGGCTGAAGGCTCTAGGGTAGGAGCAAGGGGTTCGCGAAAGGGGAGGTTGAGGTGGACGACTCCGGAGACAGGATACAAAGCTCTCTCCCAAGCGTGGATGAGGGTTTGACGAAGATAGGCCAGCATCGGCAGCTCCAGGGTTGGCATTGCCAGTTCGGTTTGCCAATTGGGAAAAGTGCCGTATAGTTTGTGCTGGTCGATCGCCTGTCCGGCATTGCAATCACGCAACTCAGGTGGACGATCGGCCGTCAGGATAAGCAGGGATACTCCGCTTTCTTTCGCCTCAATGACAGCAGGATAGAAGTTTGCGCCTGCTGTTCCAGACGTACAGATCAGCGCTATTGGACGGTGGCTCTGGCGGGCAAGACCCAGCGCGAAGAAGGATGCCGATCGCTCATCCAGCACGGGTATCGCCTCAACGTAAGGATGATTGGCGACCGCGATCGCAAGGGGAGCTGATCGCGAACCTGGACAGACGATCGCAGTCGCCAGTCCCAAGCGATGTAACGTTTCTACCAGAATAGAAGTCCAGACCAGATTGGTATTCGTAAAATCAATCGGCATGGTCAGACGAGTGCTTGCAACAACGCTTGAAGCTTAAGCTGTACCTCCGCCAGTTCTCGATCGGGATCTGACCCTTCGACAATCCCAGCACCCGCAAACAGTCGAGCGTGGTTTCCATTCAGTATGGCTGAACGAATGCCCACTGCAAACTCACCATTGCCATGATGATCCACCCAGCCGATCGGCGCAGCATAAAGCGATCGCTCAAACGCCTCATACTGGCGAATGTAGTCACAGGCGATTGGGCGGGGCATACCAGCAACGGCAGGCGTGGGATGGAGGGTGGCAACCACATCAAGCAGGTGAATGTCGGCAGGCACAGTTGACTGGATCGGTGTTTGCAGATGTTGAATGTTTGATAGTTGTAAGAGGCGCACAGGGGATGGTTGAGGACTCAAGCCCAATTGAGTAAGCTGTTGGCAAATGAACTGACTGACGACCCGATGCTCATGCTGCTCTTTTATACTTGCTAGTAAGCGTTGTGCCAAGACAGCATCTTCGCTGGTAGTTTTGCCACGGGGTGCTGAGCCTGCTAATGCACCCGTTTTAAGTTGACCATCTCGGACACTAACCAACCGTTCTGGGCTTGCACCGATAAACTGCTGCCCTCGATCATTACTGGTTAAAAACAGGTAGCAGCCAGGATACAGCTTGCGGAGGTGGTGCAGCGCCGCGATCGCATCGAACGGTAGTGGCGAAGTGACATCGACGGCGTGAGCCAGCACAACTTTGTGAAATGTTGTTTGTTGAATGGCGGTAATAGCCGCCCTTACCGCTTGCTTAAACTGCTGGGTATGAGCAACATCACGTCTTGTAAACAGATCGCGGTGGTCAATCACAGGTGTAACGAACTCATACCGGATCGATCGGATCGTTTGCCACGTTTGCCAGAGCCGATCAACAGTTTCTTCTAATTTGGTACCAGCCTGAAGCACAACATTCGCTACCACGAGACAGTGCTGCCCGTTTCTAGAGACTTGCCATTCTGGTAGAACGATCGTTGCTGCTGGAAAGGCTGAGCTGCTGTCAATTTTCTGATCAAAAAACGTGAAGCTACAGAAGAAATGAGGACCTGCCAAAGGTGAGTAAGCGTTTCCACAAAGGGTCGTATGAGCCAATGTTGAACGGATAAATCGCTGAGCAGCCGTAAAGCGCTCTACCCCACCAACCACGAGTTTGGCAGCAGCACCGATTGCCGCGATCGCCAGCCCTTTATGTGGCTGAACCTCTCGCCCAAGCGATCGTTTTTCCATATAGAAATGAAGTTGATATCTACTTGTCAAAGCCTGCAAAGCGACAAGCGGATCAACCGTATTGATTTCTATGGAAAGACTAACAATTTGCGGCTGATTTTTCTCCTCTGAAATCTGCTGATACCTGCCAAGAAAATGGTGCAGCTCTCTACGAGTTTGAAACAGATCAGTGCAGCGAGGGGTAACGGTCATGGAGGGCAAAAGATAAAAGGTATCAACAAAAACAGCGCTTGGAAAAGGTGGAAAGATCCTAGTTTTGACAATTAGTTTTGAGCCAAATTAATGGTTCGCTACTTCGGTTTCTGTCTCCTGCCTCCAACGCCTCCTGAAGTGATTGACTTCTACTTTACCTGTCGCGTCAATCACGTTAACGCCTGACTCTTTGATTCTCACACCTCACCCCTCCTCACCCCCTCAAATATTGCGAAATTTGAAGTCTGCACGGTCTAACAGAGCTGTCCGAACCACTGGATCGTAGAATGAGTGAGCTTCTGAGACTGCATTCAATTTTTGATATTTGCAAAACAATGACCCGAGAAACGGTTAATTCTTCAGCAAATGCTTTAGTAGCTGCACCAGCGATTCGCAAAAAATTGTGGTTGGCAGCGATTAAACCGCCGATGTACAGCGTGGCAATTATGCCGATCGTTGTGGGCACTGCAATTGCGATCGCCGAAACCAAAACCCTTCAGGCAGGTATTTTCGCTATCTTTGTCTTCGCTGCCATTCTCATCCTTGCCTGGGAAAACCTTGCGAATGATGTGTTTGATTCAGAGACTGGTGTGGATGTAAACAAAGCCCACTCGCTGGTAAATCTCACCCAAAATAAGCCGTTGATTTTTTGGTTGGGGAATTTGTGCCTTGCAACGGGGCTATTTGGTATCGGCGCGATCGCCATAATTCAGCATGATCTAACCGTGGTCGGGATTATCCTTGTGTGTTGCATTTTGGGCTACATCTACCAGGGTCCCCCCTTCCGGCTCAGCTACCAGGGTTGGGGCGAAATTTTGTGCTTCTTTGCTTTTGGGCCTTTAGCTTTTGCTGCTGCCTACTACAGCCAAACCAAGGCGTTTTCAGGCACAAACTTTGCCGCCTCTGCGATCGTGGGTGTCTCCACCAGCCTGATTCTATTTTGCTCTCACTTCCACCAAGAAGCTGACGATGCTGCAGTGGGTAAGCTATCGCCGATCGTCCGACTGGGCACAAAACGCGCCGCGCAGTTATTGCCGTGGCTTTGTGGCAGTATTTTTGCGCTCACTGCCCTGAGCGTGTGGTTAGGCAGCTTTCCTGTAACGACGCTGCTGGTTTTTGCCAGTCTGCCGATCGCCCTCAAACTCTGCAAGCATGTGGGCAAACACTACAACACGCCCGAAAACGTTAGCAATTGTAAATTTATTGCTGTCGCACTGCACTTCTGGAGCGGTATCTTTCTGGGTTTAGGCTTCGTGCTGCCACAACTGCTTGAGTTTGGAGCAGCCTTGCCAACGTAAATGCTTTACCAATGGCAATTTCAACCGTATCGACGGCGCTTTAAGCAGGCGTTGCAGACCAGCTACGGTTGCTGGACGCTGCGCGAAGGCATGATTGTGCAGTTGGTCAACGAAGCTGGAGCCATTGGTTGGGGAGAGATTGCGCCCATACCGTGGTTTGGCTCCGAAACGCTTGAGCAAGCGGTGGCCTTTTGCCATCAACTGCCATCAGAGCTGTCCAACGATCTGATTTTTTCGATTCCTGACGCCTTCCCATCCTGCCAGTTTGCCTTTGAGTCGGCTTGGGAGGAGGTAAAACATCCACATCAACACTCAACGTCTGAGCTTTATCCTACGCCCCACTCCGTTCTCCTCCCCACAGGAGAAGCGGCCCTAACCGCCTGGAAACCGCTTTGGGAGAAGGGCTTCCGCACCTTTAAGTGGAAGATTGGGGTGCAGACGATCGCCACTGAGCTTGAGCTATTGCACACGCTGGCTCGATGCCTTCCTGCTGCCACTAAATTGCGTCTGGATGCCAACGGTGGACTCAGCCTTGATGATGCGGCTCGATGGCTAGAGACGTGCGATGCGATTGTTGATGATCCAAGCTTGCCTGTCACCCTGGAATATTTTGAGCAACCCTTGGCTGTTTCCCAGTTTCAAGCGATGCAGAACTTAAGCCACTGCTACCGTACACCGATCGCTCTGGATGAGTCTGTTGCCACACTCCAACAGCTACAAGTTTGCTATGAAAACGGCTGGCGAGGCATTATTGTCATCAAGCCTGCGATCGTCGGTTCTCCCTTCCAGTTGCGACAGTTTTGCCAGGCTCGTCCTATTGATGCGGTCTTCTCCTCTGCCTTTGAGACTGTAATCGGGCGGCAAGCTGGTCTCCGCTTAGCAACAGCGTTGGGGAATCTCGATCGAGCGATGGGCTACGGCACGAATCATTGGTTTGAAGAGACTGAAAGCAGTGATTTTCAGCCATTGTGGCAGACCCCTTTCAGTGGTTAGGATCAGTCAGGGTATAAGGTATGGGGTGTAAGGGTATGCAACGGAAAACAGCGTTAACTGACCTGAAGCAGCGGTCTGAAGATGACTGGCTTATTGGGTACAACAGCCAGGAGTTTTTTGTGCTGGCAGAACGCGTATTGGAAGAGTTGCGATCGCACCCTCAACCCGCAACGGCCCTCACCATTCTCTTAGCAGAACGTGATCCCCTTACCTTTCTCGCTCACTTCATCGCTGCTTGTGCCGCCAACTGCTGCATTGTTCTTGCCAACCCTGACTGGGTACCAGCCGAATGGGACCAAGTGTTTGAGTTGGTTCAGCCCGATTTGATCCGGGGCGAGGTAGCGAAGGCAGAGGGCAGGAGGCGGAGGGAAGCGGGGAAAGCGGGGGAAGCAGGGAAAGTCACTCAAAACTCTCTAGCAACGCGGCGGAAAGCGCTACTTAAAACATCTCCTACAGAAATGCTGCGCGTTTCTGGAATGCCGAAGGCGGCACACAACTCAAAACTTAGAACACCCTATACCCTACACTCCACACCCCACATTTTGATCCCCACAGGAGGTACATCGGGCAACATTCGTTTTGCCATTCACACTTGGGAAACCCTCATGGCATCTGTTGGCGGCTTTTGCCAATACTTTGAAGTCAAACGGGTAAACTCCTTTTGTGTGCTACCGCTCTACCACGTCAGTGGCTTAATGCAATTTCTGCGATCGTTCACGACAGGCGGTCAATTAGTTGTGTTGCCGTTTAAAGCCGTTGAGAGGGGCGATCGTAGCTCCATTAATCCCGAAGATTTTTTTCTATCCCTAGTGCCAACTCAACTTCAGCGCTTGCTCAATCAGGAGGGGGCGAAGGAGCAAACCGCGAAAACGCAGAGAACTGACGAGGCTTCTTCCACTCAACGCTTTTTCCCAACGTTCGACTCTCGATTCCCGATTCTCAACGCCTCCATCGCCTGGTTATCTCGTTTCCACACTGTTTTTCTGGGTGGAGCACCAGCCTGGTCAGACCTACTAGAACAAGCAAGACACCACCACATTCGACTTGCGCCCACCTACGGCATGACCGAAACCGCATCCCAGATTGCCACGCTCAAACCAGACGACTTCCTCAAAGGACACACCAACGCTGGACAAGTCTTACCCCACGCCCAGATCACCATCCGCGATCCAGATGGCAACATACTGGCACCTCACCAAATTGGTAACATCACTATCCAGGCAAAATCACTCGCGTGGAAGTACTATCCAGGTTCTCCAGGCGATCGTGATCGATTGATCGCAACCCTCACCCCTTCGCCAACCCATATGTTATTCCCGCGTCAGATCTCATGTTCGGGGGGTTTGGGGGAGTTAGGCCCCCAAAAAGCGGGGAGCCGGGGGGAAGTCCCCCGGACACAATCTCTAGACGAAGCCGAGATATTCGCACACTACCATCCGCAGCGAGAAGAGAAAGAATTTCAACCCGATGATTTAGGCTTTTTTGACTCCAACGGCTACCTGCACATCATTGGACGATACAGCGACAAAATGATCACAGGCGGTGAGAATGTGTTTCCAGCAGAGGTCGAAGCCGCCATTCGATCGACTGGCTTAGTCCAAGATATATGCGTTATCGGGGTGAGCGATCGCCATTGGGGACAAGCCATCACAGCCGTCCATGTTCCCCTCCACGCCAGCAGCACCATCGCAGCACTCCAAGCGGCTTTAGAGGATAAACTCAGCAAATTCAAACATCCCAAATACTGGGTAGCCGTTGCCCAACTGCCACGCAACGCCCAAGGCAAAGTCAACCGTCTCGAAGTAGAAGCGATCGCTAACGCTCATGCGTCCACTGTGCCAACCATTGACTAATGTTTGTGGGGAGTGATTGTCGCTTACGGGTGGCTGGATCAATACAAACATGGCGCGTTCGGGCATGACTCACCGATCGCTCCAGCTTACCCTCCAAAAACACAGCATAGACATTCTCAAACTCTCCCTCATTCATTAATTTCGGAGTTAAGTGAATCTCCAAGCGATCGCCGCAAACCATTGGACGAAAAAAGTCAACACCAGCATGAGCGATCGGGAACGCTACCTCAATGCCACTAAAAAAAGTTCTTAAATCGACTCCTGCTGCTGCCAACGATGCCTCATAAGCTTCATGGCAAATTACCAGCACATTCGCAAAATAGACCACTCCCGCTGCATCCGTATCGCCAAACCGAACTGTACGTTGATAAACAAAGGGCATAAGGTCTCTCCAGCATCCGCACCCTAAACCCTACACCCGATAGCCACAGGATCTTCAGCTCACCCCACACAGTTCCCGCAACATCTCACCCAAAACTCTCTACACTAGAGATTGGACGATGACGCAAGGAGAATTGCATGACAGAGCCACTGTCCGCTCGTGAGCTATTCCGGGCTGCCTATGAAAACCGTTATACCTGGGACTCTAGCTTCCCCGGTTACAGCACCGACATCACCGTCAAAAAAGGCGATCAGCTTTACACAGGCAAAGCCCGCATCAATCACGATCTGACCTACGACATTACCGATATCTCCGATGAGAAAGCCCAGGACTTAATCAAAGGTCAAGTTTGGGAAATCGCCGTTCACCGCGTTCGCAAGCCATTTGAAGAGACTCACGGTAAGAATATCTTTGAACTGGGCGAAACCGATGAAACCGGAGCAGTTGCCATTGCCGTCAGTGGCAAAGCGATGGGCGATGGCTACAAAGTACGTGATAACGTTGTTTCCCTGGTGCATCGTCACATTCACGGTGTGGTCGTGACCATCAACACTTTCAGTACGATCGACACTGGCGAAGGCTACCTCGCAGAACGTTACGATTCTGTCTATCATGACGCCAAAACAGGTGAACTTAAAGGCTCCAGCCAATCTGAAGACACCTACGAAAAAATTGGTCACTACTACATCCTCACTCGTCGCGTCATTAAAGAAGACCAACCAGGAGAGACTGTGATCACCGAGTATGGCTTCTCCAATATCAAACTGTTGACACCAGTGGCAGTCTGAAGAAGAGTTAAGAGCAACAGCGGCAGGAGCAGGAGTAAGAGTTTTGGATTCTTTTAACGGTTTGAGTGAAGTCTCCCTGTTCCGTCTCCCCTTGCTTCCCCTGCCCCCTCTTTCCGCTACGATCGAAAAAGCTTCAACTAAACCATTACAGGTGAATTATGACCGAAACATTAGAACTAACTCAAACAAACGTTGAAACCGTGCTGGACGAAATGCGCCCCTACCTCATGGCAGATGGTGGGAACGTCGAACTCGTTGAAATCGATGGCCCGATCGTCAAGCTGCGGCTGCAAGGTGCTTGTGGTTCTTGCCCAAGCTCTGCCATGACTCTGAGAATGGGCATCGAGCGACGCTTGCGCGAATTCATCCCCGAAATCGCCGAAGTCGAACAAGTGCTTTAGAAAGGCTGAGGGATGTAGCTTGCTTCCGCTCTGCGGTGGGCTAAGGGCTGAGTTGACACGATTCCTTCATCCCTCATACTTCATCCTTTATCCTTCCTTTCTATGCCCCATCCCCTTTACGTTGCGTTTATCTGGCATCAACATCAGCCACTTTACAAAAGCCGGGTTGAGCACAGCACGTTACTAGATGGGCAATATCGTTTGCCCTGGGTTCGACTGCACGGCACAAAAGACTACCTCGATCTAGTGCTGCTCTTAGAGGACTACCCCACACTGCACCAAACGGTGAATCTAGTCCCATCACTAATCTTACAAATCGAAGATTATGTTGCGGGGACAGCATTTGATCCCTATCTAACAGCGGCGTTGCTGCCCACAGAGCAACTGAAGCCAGAGCAGAAGAACTTTGTGGTTGAGCATTTTTTTGATGGCAACCATCACACGCTCATCGATCCTCATCCCCGCTACGCCGAGCTTTACTACCAGCGGCAGGACAAAGGATGCGATTGGTGCTTAAATAACTGGACACTACAAGACTTCAGTGATCTGCTGGCATGGCACAACCTTGCGTGGATTGATCCGCTTTTTTGGGATGATCCAGACATTGCCCAGTGGTTGGAGCGGGGCAAAAACTTTACGCTGGGCGATCGTCAACGCATCTACTCAAAGCAGCGCGAACTTCTTAGCCGCATCGTGCCTCAACATCGCAAAATGCAAGATGCTGGACAGCTAGAAGTGATCACATCGCCTTACACCCATCCCATTCTGCCGCTGTTAGCAGATACCGATGCAGGACAAATCGCTGTCCCAGGCATGACCTTGCCACATCAACGCTTTCAGTGGGCAGACGACATTCCTCGCCACTTACAGAAAGCCTGGACACTGTATCAAGAGCGGTTTGGACAACCACCTCGTGGTTTATGGCCCTCAGAACAATCAGTCAGCCCCTCTATATTAGCACCGATCGCAAAAGAAGGCTTCCAGTGGCTTTGTTCTGATGAAGCTGTGTTGGGCTGGAGCATCAAGCACTTCTTCCATCGCGATGGATCGGGTAATGTTTCTGAACCGCAGTTCCTGTATCGTCCTTATCGGCTAGAAACCGAGTTTGGTGATCTGGCGATCGTCTTCCGCGACCACCGCCTTTCTGATTTGATTGGCTTCACCTACAGCGCAATGGAACCCAAGCAAGCGGCTAGCGATTTGGTAGGACACCTGGAAGCGATCGCGCGATCGCTCAAGGCACAGCAATCTAGTGGCAGCACAGCGCTCGAAGAACCTCACCTGGTCACGATCGCCCTGGATGGCGAAAACTGCTGGGAGTACTATCCGCATGACGGCATTCCCTTTCTGCGATCGCTCTACGAAACCCTTAGCCACTCGCCTGATATTCAGCTTGTCACAGTCTCGGAATATCTCGACCAATTTCCGCCCACCGAAACAATTCCTGCTGCCCAGTTGCACAGCGGCTCCTGGGTAGACGGCAACTTCACCACCTGGATTGGCGACCCGGCCAAAAACCGCGCCTGGGACTTACTAACCGCTGCCCGACAAGTTCTAGCAAATCACCCCGAAGCAACGGAAGAAGCAAATCCAGAGGTCTGGGAAGCACTCTATGCAGCAGAAGGCTCCGACTGGTTTTGGTGGTTTGGTGAAGGACATTCATCTAACCAAGACGCTATCTTCGACCAGCTTTTTCGAGAGCATCTGGCGGCAATTTATCAGGCATTGAACGAACCCATTCCGCCAGAGGTGCGCCGTCCTGTAGAAGCGCACGTTGCTGGTGGCGATCGTCCTCCTCAAAGCTTCATTCATCCCTTTATCGATGGACGTGGCGACGAACAGGACTGGGATAAAGCAGGCCGCGTTGAAATCGGTGGTGCACGCGGCACCATGCACCGCAGCAGCGCTATACAACGACTCTGGTTTGGGGTTGATCACCTAAACTTCTACCTCCGCCTAGACTTTCAAGCAGGGGCACGACCTGGAAGTGATTTTCCGCCAGAACTGAATTTGCTTTGGTTCTACCCTAACCAGACCATGCACAACAGTTCAATTCCGCTAGTAGACTTGCCCAACCAGGCTCCTTTAAACTATCTGTTCCACCATCATTTGGGCCTCAACCTGCTAACCCAAACGCTTTGGTTTCAGGAGGCTGGCGAAGATTTACGCTGGCAGTCACGCATGACCCGCGCTCGCATCGGCTTAGACACCTGCTTGGAACTGGCCGTACCCTGGGCAGACTTGCAAATTCAGCCTGACTGGTCACTTCAATTGATGCTGGTTTTATCTGAAGGCGGTCGGTACCGGAGTTACCTGCCAGAGAATGCACTGGTCTCGATCGAGATCCCCTAACCAACTTAGGCTCTTTAAAAACACGTTTCGGATGTTGGATTACAGTTCTCACCGATTACTGTGAGCATCATGCACTAATCGCTGCGTGTTCGGCTTTGCCTCATCAACCTTCAAATAATCAAGCGCCATTTGCAAGGAAGATAGATCAATTTTGAACGGATCTCGAATAGGAGACTTTAGCGTATCTCGAGGACTCGTATCAAAATCTAAGTAGCGCAGTACTTCAGGTGTAATCTGACCACGGACGCCACACCAGCTTCCATTCAAAACGGTGCTAAATTGTCGGTAGGTATGAATTGTGAAACTTGGAGAAAATAACTCAATAATGCGTAACCCGCTTCCGTTTTTTGCTTGAGGCGCTAATCCCAAACGATTGAAGATAAAGTTTCCAGTCCCAGCACCATGAACTGCAACAACAACTTTTGCATTGCGAGCAATTGACCATTTTTCACTCGCTGTGAGATCTTCAAAGTAATAAGTCACAAAACCTCTTTCTTCAAGAAACTTGGCAACTTCATTGTTATTGATTAGATGACGGCTACCACGTCGGGCGATAAAAATGCGTTCTTCGGTTGATGGGTTATAGCCCTTGAATTCCAAGTTAAACAGTTCCGCTTCAATACCGTATAACCGATACCTATAGTCATAAATGGCTTCAACAACATTTCCATAAACTTCAAAATTAGTACAAAGAATCGGAATGTCTAATGTATTAAAAAGATCTTGTGCAAGCTTTGAAGCATTCTCTTTCAAAATAACATTAATTTCAACGGGCCGCTTTAAGTGTTGTGAGATGAGCTTTTTTGCTAGCAGAACAGGAGTGCAAATATTTTCAAGTAGGTGAGCAATATTTTTGTCTGTCTCACCACGAGCATCAAAAATAAAATGACCTTCATAGTCAAGAGATTGCTTATGTCGACCTATTTTAATCATCTGCTCAAACAGCTTCCACTTCCAGTTAGTAGCTTGTATTTCCCAAGTATATTTTTTAGCAACTTTGATCTCAACCGGAAGTTCTGGCATATCCTCTTGATCTGGCAGAAAAATTTGCTCGACTTTAGGTGTATAAACGTCAGAAGCACATGTAGGATAACCAAACATCATCGTGGGTTCTACGCTAATTGATGGCACCACAGTACGCAAAGAAAACTGCATCTTAATTCCCCTAGATTTAAGTAAAAGCTTTAGTTTGAGTAAAAAATAATAGATTCTTAAACTAGAACATCTCTATAATTTTTAATCGAGAGATTAGGCATTTACTAGCATGTATGCGAAAGCTTTATCCAGTAAGCTCGTATGTAAAGATATAGTAGGTAACAACTGTCTTTTTCCAGAACGATTTGCCAGAACTTCTTCAGCACATTGAATCACATGATGAAAGACCTCATCTCAAACGAAAAATTAGCCTATTGCAAACTGATTTCACCCTGCCGGACCAGTCCTCTGAGATTTACTTAGGAATGAGAATTAAATAAGATTGGCTTTTGTAGGATGTGTTAGGCGCTAGCCGTAACGCATCACCAACCTCGGAGACGATGCGTTACGCGGTGCTAACACATCCTACGCAAATACTCGGTTTTATTAAATCCACGATCCTTAGAAAGTAAAAATTGAGGGCACTGTGAATCAAAGCTTGAAGCCACTAGGTGCGTGCTGATGTCGTTGGGAAGCCAACCTTACTTCGAGACGAATGTTCCAGTGTTTTTTGATAAAAGTCACTTGATTGCTTGGCAACCACTTTTGGAGCAAAACGCATTGCACACTCTTCACCAGCGTGATGGCCGAGTTTAGCTGCTAGCTCCGGGTTGCTTAACAAGCGGTTTATTTGAGCAGCCAGATCTGTTGCATCCCCGGTTTGAAATAGTAGTCCAGAAACTTCATTTGTGATAATTTCTGGAATGCCTCCTGCACAAGCCCCTACGATCGGGCAACCCAAACTCAACGCTTCAAGTGCGGTATAGGGGAAGTTATCATAACGCGATGCAACCACTGTAAGTTGAGCTTTCCGGCGCAGCTCATACAAGGCAGAGGGAGGCTGTTGACCCAACCATTCAATTTGCCCTAATTCTAAGGCGCCGGGCAGTCGATCCTGCACATACTCCTCAAATTTCCAAGCACGACCATTATCATCAATGCACCCTCGATCGGGACCTGCAAAAATCAATCGAGTCTTTGGAAATTCTCGTAGAACTTGGGCGAAGGCATCAATCACAAGGTCGCCTCCTTTATGGCGATCGAACCGACCAATAAAGGCAATAACATTGGGATCACAATCCTGCGATCGCCATCGCTGCTCTTTTGGAGTACAAGCAATCGGACAGGGAATGACAACTGCCTTCTCCAAAGGAAGATTATAGTAGCGACGGGTCTGCTCCAAAACATCATGTGAGGGTGCTGTAATTGCAAACGCTTCAGCAATCGCTTTTCCTTCATACTGAACCCGACGCGCAAAAACTTCATCCTCTGGAAACCCCATCACCTTGCCATTCAAAAACCACGGCCCATGAAGACGTATAACAATGGGTATAGAAAGGCGATCACGCAGAGCACCTGCAAAACCAAAACTCTCCTCTATCTCGAGTAAGTCTAAGCTAGCCCTGGTCGTTAAAGTATGAATGCCTCGGCATAAACCACGAACAAAGGAAGCCCGAAAAGCTGATTCTGGTAAGATTCGCTGTTGCAGCGTATCGAACAAACGACCAACAAATTCATTCGATCGACGAGACGACAACTGAATTACGTCTTGGCTACTAAGACCTAAAGTCTGAGAGCGATCTAAATAAGGCGTTAGAACATACGATTGATGCTCTAGCTCACGCATTCCATCAACCATTGTTGCGACATAGGTAACAATCCCATTGGGAAATGTTTGAGGTGGCCAACCCGGTGTGAAATAGGCAACAGACAGACGATCGCTTTTGGGCTTTCCTAAAGTAATGGGCGTATTTTCTTTATTGCTTAGCATGTTCTCTTGCATGTAACACCCAGGGGTTCAAAATCAAAATATTTAAGTAGCAGTAGTCAGACAGACCGTTAATGAGGAACAGAAAGCCCATCAAACGGTGAGCCATAGCCTGCGCTGACACGGATCGCAATCACTAGGCCTAAAATCGCTAAAAACAAGGCGGTCATCAATAAATCTTGTCGAATTGCTAATAACTTCTCGCGCCACAAACCATACATTACGACAAACCAAATGGGCACATTGCTAAGTGCCACCGCTAAAACAGCCCCTACTTCATGCAAGGGTGAGTGATAACCCAAAGGAATGCCTATGGCGTAGCATAGAAAGCTCAAAAACGAACCAGCCGTCCAATAGTTTGGCTTTCCCAAAGCCCATAAGCCTTGATCAATCGTTTGAATCAGCACCAAAGGCCACATGCCTATAGCTAGAAGCGGAAACATCCAGGTCGCTGCTGTATAACGATCGTCATACAAAAAGCTAATAATCAAATCTCCTAAACTCACTGTTAAAGCTGTAACAACGGCTGATACCAATAGCATCGGTTGGCGATGATGAACAATCTTGGCACGAAACTCCGATCGAGGTAGCTCTACAAACTTTGAGTAGGCGGGGTAAATAACCTTAGTAGCAACGGCAAACACAATTTGGCGAGGAATATCTGAGAGTGTAAGGGCAATACCATAAACCCCTAATAATTGAAATGTAAAAAGCTTTCCAAGAATGAGGCGATCAGTCGATGAAGAAAGAAAGTAGATAGCAGTAGAAAGAAAAATCCATTTACCAAATGAGATCAGTTCCTTGATCGAGCTTTTATCCCAGGCAAAGCTGTTACGCAGATTCTCATTGAGTCGGTGACTTATCACTAGTTGAAAGACTGATGAAACTAGCCCACCGACAACTAGCGCCATAACAGATGGATTAAGCCATGCCCAAACTAACGTCACAACAAGGCCAACAACTTGTCCACCTAGCTCAAATAGAGCAATTTGCCTTAATGCTAGATGGCGATTAAGTGTGGAGAGAGATGTTGAACAGAAGCCCCCAATTAAAGTGCTAAGCCCAACTAAAGGAAGTAGCCACAATAGCCTCGGCTCATGATAGAACTGGGCCGCAGGATAGGCAATACCAAGACAACACAGCCATAAAACTACACCTCTTACAATTGACAGTGTCCAGGCGGTGTTGAGAAAAACAGGATCGTCCCCCCGTTTACTCTGAATGATACTGGCGTTAAGGCCCAGATCAGAAAATAGGTGTAACCCTGTAAGGAAGACGTTGACAATAGCCATCAGTCCAAACAACTCAGGAAAGAGTAGCCGTGTCAGTATCAGATTACTACCGAAGCGCAAAACCTGGCTGCTACCATAGCCGACGATCGTCCAAACTGCCCCTCGAATCGCTAATTTTTTGACAGATGGTGTGCTGGTGGATGACATGAATACCTATAACTCAAGGGACAATTAAATCACTGTTTCTTAAATCGGTTGCTCAAGATTAAAGCGCTTACACGGAGCCTCAACCGACTGAGACATCGGTAATTGCTCAACGTAGAACTGAAACAAAGCTGCTAGCTTGCCAGCTTCCAGCATTGAGTTATGGTTACTTACAACCCGCTGAGCACCAATATGCCCCATCAGCTCTAGCTTCTCGACAGGTGTTTGCAGAGCTTTCTGCATCGCAATGACCAAGTCTTCCACTGACCCAGGAGGCACTAACCAACCGCAAACTTCAGACTCAACAAGCTCTGGAATGCCAGCTACATAAGTACTAATGACAGGACGTCTCAGTCCCAAAGCTTCCATGATGACAACTGGTAACCCTTCTGCGAAGCTAGGAAGCACTAAGGCTCGAGCAGCTAAGATGATTCGGCGTACTCGATCGCCGTCTGCCCAACCTGTAATTTCGACATGGTTCTGCAACTTCAGCCGATTGATCGAAGCTTCTAGTTCATTTCTCATTGGCCCATCTCCCACTAAGGTTAGCTTGAAAGGTAAGCCTTGCTGCATTAGATGACTAGCAGCATCCAGTAGCAGCAGTTGACCTTTCTCAGGACAAAGACGACCAACACAAACTAGATGCGGGTCTACAGAAATTGGGGTCGGCACAGCGGTAAGAAACTCTGCATCTACGCCACAGTGGACAATATGAATTTTCGACCAATCTAGTAGCGGGCACCAGCGATAGAGTTGGCTTCTGCCAAAGTGACTGACAGCAACGACAAATGCAGCTCGAGCGACCTTTTCGGGTAGCGAAATTGCTTTGACTTTGTCGAATTCTTCTGGACCATGCACAGTGAAACTGTAGGGTGGGCCACCTAGTGCATTGCAGAGTAAAGCTACCGTCGTTGAATTTGTACCAAAATGAGCGTGCACATGAGCAACCTTAGCTTTCGCAAACCAGTTTAATAAGACGCAAGCCTCAGCAAAGTAGGCTAAGTGGTGCAATACACTCCGTTCAGCACCCTGGCTTAGCCTTAAAGCCAGTCTTAAAGTTTGAAGAAATCGAACAGGTCGCTTAATCGCCACCCAAAACAGACCAACCAGCAGCCCTACAACTCCATTGCCTAATACGGGCTGTGTCCGATTAACCTCTTCTTGATCTGCTGGATCAACCAATTCAGCGTGGCAAGCACGAATGGCAAAGCGTCTAATTTGCAGACCATGCGCTTCAAGAGCAGCAATTTCTCGCCGAATAAAGCTGTGGCTCACCTTAGGGTATTGATTGATTAAATAGGCGATCGTTTGCGACATTTGGTTCTCTAACAGCGCTCAGGTCAATGGTAAGCCTAATATGAACGAAGGGTCTAGCAGACTAAATTAATACAGCGTCGTCTTTATCTATTCTTGTTTATCGGAAGCACTTACACAGGCAGGAATAAAGTTTAGATAAATCCTACCAAAATGTTTTGTAATTTTATTTTTGTCGAATTTTAAAGATTCGGTGATCTGTTATGCTTGAGCTGTGGAAATCTAGGTGCAATCTCTTTCCAGCACATCACTAAATCACCCGCAGGCTCTTCTGCCCTTAAAAGCCAGCTCTTACCAGTAGCCTGCCCTACCGGACACAGATGGCGCACGTTCCAGTTAAGAGTAGGCGTTGGCAGGAGCCATTTAAGGCCCTATTTTGAGCAGTTTCCCTTGTTTTCGCCTTTTTTTGCGGGATTTAGAGGCTTTCCACATTTTGCTACAAATAGTGAACCTTTAAAGCATCCAAGGCTTTATGTCAGTCAATCAGGAGCCAGCTTGTTGTAGATCGTCGCTAGCTCACATGCTATTGATGGAACCTATTAATACTCCGAGAAATCAAAGGTATTGAACTCTGAAGCGGAAGCTTTTGTGGGTTTGACTGTCTCCCCCTCAATGGGTGTCGCATCGCGCAATTGATGAGCGCTTTGTTCCAGGGTGGTAATTTCGACATCAAGCACGTCCAAGCGGGATTGGATGCGATCGCGCCGTTCTGCCAAGGTGGTTAACTCTTGCTGGAGGCGCGTCTTCTCGTTCACTAGCTTGTAAATATCCAGATAAGCTGCTGCTTCCGTCTTCTGACGGGGCATGGTGCTAATTTTAGGGCGGATTTGCGATTGGGATGGATGGGGTCGCATGAAAATTCCTGATATTGATAGGGTTAGAGTGCCCAATTCAACCGACAAATTGCTACCGCTTGAGCATCCGCTCGGATTGAGCAAGGTCAGCTATCGTAGTTGTCGGTAAGGCGCTATCGTTAACAGAAGTAGTGGCCGTTTCGACGTTTGTCAAAGATGCTATGGAGCAACCTTCTAATCTTTTACTGAAACTGAGCCAGAAACTCTTTGAAGACGCTGGCGATCGCGCACAGTTTATTGATGCATTACTACACCCGAAAGCGTTTAATCCTTGTATTCTTTGGTGCCAAGAAAAACCAAGCGATAGCCCATTTGAAACTGAACCACCTCTAATATGGCAGCCTGCTTTTGTGGAACGTTTGGCGATCGAGCTAAAGCCAGGTCAACATCCGCTGCACAGTCAGGGGGCTTTCTACTGCCTTGATTTTTCCTCTGTTTTTGCCGCTTCTACCTTACTAACGCTTACAAAACCTGTAGATTTAGTCATTGATGTTTGCGCGTCACCGGGCGGTAAAAGTATTTTTGCCTGGACTGCTTTAAAGCCAAAGCAACTGCTAGGCAATGAGGTCATTGGTAAGCGTACAGGTGCGTTGATTTCTAATCTGAAACGATGCCAAATTCATCCGGCGATCGTGCTTCGCTTGGATTCAGAAATTTTAGCGAAAGAGATTCCTCAAACGGCTCAAGTTGTCATTGTAGATGCACCTTGTACGGGGCAATCGTTGCTAGCAAAAGGCGGAAAAGCGCCCGGTTGCTTTCATCCCATAACGATTAATAGTAATGCAAAGCGGCAAAAGCGCATTTTGGCAAACTCAGCCCAGCTTGTTGTCGCTAATGGCTACCTGGCCTATATGACATGTGCGTATTCTCTCGAAGAAAATGAGCAGGTTGCTGCGTGGTTTTTAAGGCAATTTCCGCAATTTCAAGCGGTAAAGGTACCTCATCTAAGTTTGTATCAATCACACCTGACGGACTTCCCTTGCTATCGTATGTTTCCGCAACAAGGATTGGGAGCAGGTGCGTTTACTGTGTTATTCCAAAACACTCAGGATGGGCATCGTCGAGAATTGCCTGAAACCTTTTTTACTCGTCCTGGGCTAACCGTTCTGCCTTTACCGGACAGAACGATCGCTACGCATTGTGAAGGGTGAGCAAGGACTATCGCGCAGTTACGATCGGCATACCCAGGATATCTTCAATCCGAGGCATTTCGTTGAGGGGGATGACGCGACCTTCATCTTCAAAATCAGGGATCTGGTCGAAGTTGAGGTAGCGATAAAGGTCAGCCGCGAAAGGATCGATCTTTTGGGTGACGATCGCCATATATTCCTCAACCGTGGGAATTTTGCCCAACAGCGCGCAAACCGCTGCCAGTTCTGCCGAGCCAAGATACACCTGAGCGCCCTTGCCCATGCGATTGTTGAAGTTGCGCGTAGAGGTTGAGAAGACCGTTGTACCGTCTGCCACTCGTGCCTGGTTGCCCATGCAGAGTGAGCATCCCGGCATTTCGGTTCTGGCTCCGGCAGCGGCGAAGATGCCATACATGCCTTCTTCTCGCAGTTGTTTTTCGTCCATGCGGGTAGGCGGGCAAATCCAGAGGCGCACTTTGACGGGACCTGCACCTTCGAGAATTTTGGCGGCGGCGCGATAGTGCCCAATGTTGGTCATGCAGGAGCCGATAAAGACTTCGTGGACGGGATCGCCTGCACATTCAGACATCAGCTTCACGTTATCGGGATCGTTAGGAGCAGCAACGATCGGCTCCGTCACCTGATCCAAATCCACCTCAATAATTTCGGCATAGTCCGCATCGGGGTCAGCAGACATGAGGCTTGGGTCAGCCAACCATTGCTCCATTTTGGCAACGCGACGCAGAATGGTGCGCGCATCGCCGTAGCCTCGTGCCACCATATTTTTCAGCAAAGCGACGTTCGATCGCAGGTACTCTGCCACCGTATCCGTACTCAGCTTGATGGTCGAACCCGCACAGGAGCGTTCTGCCGTTGCATCCGTCAGTTCAAACGCTTGCTCCAGCTTCAGATCGGGTAGCCCTTCCATCTCCATGATGCGACCGGAAAAGACGTTTTGCTTGTTCTCCTTAGAAACCGTCAGTAGTCCCCGTTGCATGGCGGTATAAGGAATGGCATTCACAATATCGCGTAGGGTGACACCTGGTTGCAAGTTGCCTTTGAAGCGTACCAGCACCGATTCGGGCATATCTAGCGGCATCGCACCGAGGGCGGCGGCAAAGGCAACCAGACCGGAACCTGCCGGAAAAGAGATTCCCAACGGAAAGCGAGTATGGGAATCGCCACCTGTGCCAACGGTGTCGGGCAGCAGCATCCGATTCAGCCACGAGTGGATAATACCGTCGCCGGGATGCAGCGCCACACCGCCGCGCTCATGCATAAAGTCAGGCAGATCTTTGTGGGTTTTAATATCGACTGGTTTAGGATAGGCAGCGGTATGGCAGAAGCTTTGCATCACGAGATCGGCGCTAAAACCCAGGCAGGCAAGCTCTTTAAGTTCATCGCGGGTCATGGGCCCAGTCGTATCTTGCGATCCAACGGTCGTCATTAAGGGTTCGCAGGAGGTGCCAGGACGCACACCGGGAAGTCCACACGCCTTGCCGACCATTTTTTGGGCCAATGTGAAGCCTTTGCCTGTATCGACTGGCTGATGTGGACGGCGGAACAACGGGCTACAGTCTAGACCCATATCGGCGCGAATTTTATCCGTTAGCGTGCGACCAATTAAGAGTGGTATGCGTCCGCCTGCCCGTACTTCATCCAGGATGGTGTCGGGCTTGAGGGTGAAGGTGGAAAGCACTTCGCCCGCTTCGTTGGTGATTTCGCCTTTGTAGGGATAGATCGTAATCACATCGCCCGTTTCAAGTCTGGTGACATCGCACTCGATCGGCAACGCTCCCGAATCTTCCGCCGTATTGAAGAAGATTGGCGCAATCTTGCCGCCCAGGATATAGCCACCCGTGCGCTTGTTCGGCACGAAGGGAATGTCGTCGCCAATGTGCCACAGCACGGAGTTGATGGCGGATTTCCGAGAAGAACCTGTCCCAACGACATCGCCCACATAGGCAACGGGATGTCCTTTCTGTTTGAGGGTGGCGATTGTCTCCAAACTTCCTGGCTGGCGCGTCTCTAACATCACCTGAGCGTGAAGAGGAATATCCGGTCGTGTGGTCGCGTGGGGCGCTGGCGAAAGATCGTCCGTGTTGGTTTCTCCGGGCACTTTGAACACCGTTACCGTAATCGCAGCGGCTAGCTCCAGGCGGCTCGTGAACCAGTCGGCGTTTGCCCAGGATTCAAGTACCTGCTGGGCATAGGGATTGCCACTTGCCGCAAGTTCCTGCACGTCATGGTAGGCATCATAAACCAGCAAAATTTTGCTCAACGCTTTGGCGGCTGTGGCTGGAATATCAGCATCGGAAACTTGCAGCAACTCGATCAATGAATGAACGTTGTAGCCGCCCATCATGGTACCCAGGAGTTCAACCGCAGCTTGAGGCGACACCAGGGGACTGGTCGTTTCGCCTTTGGCGATCGCGGTTAAAAAGCCAGCCTTTACATAGGCGGCTTGATCAACACCGGGCGGCACCCGATCGCGCAAGAGCGTGAGCAAGAATTCTGCTTCTCCGACAGGTGGCTGCTTCAGTAGCTCGCCCAGTTCAGACATTTGTGCTGCACTCAACGGCAAGGGCGGTACCCCTTGAGCCGCACGATCGACCACATGTTGACGGTAGGATTCAAGCATCGTTAGAGTCTCTACAGAGCGATAAAGGAATGTGTAAGGGCAGAGAAATTAAGAGTACAGATCGTCGATCGCTAAGATTACTTTCACCGCGCCACCTTTGCGGTGGGGATTGATACGTACTGCATAAAGAAGTGTACAAGACAGCGGCTGATCGATCTCAGCGGTTGTGCTTGGCAAGCACTTGATAGAGTCTGTATCTCCAGTATGTCTTGCGAACGGTCTGACTTGTGAACAACGATGATGTGGGGCGATCGAGGAAAAATGATGAATGATACAAACTATTGGGTTGGCGTTGCATCTCGCAATCACGTTGTCCAGGGCGCAACATCAGGCATGTTTGGGATTGGTCACGGCAAGCGGCAACCCCTTGAGCAGATCGTTCCGGGCGACAAAATTGTGTTTTATGCGCCGAAAATTGACCATACCAAAACAGATAAAGCCAATGTCTTTCAGAAATTCAAAGGGTTTGGCACCGTGCTGGATGAACCGATTTTTACGATAGACATCGCTGGTACGTGTGCGTTTCGGCGCAAAATTCAATTTGAAGGCATTGAGCAGGAAGCTTCTATTCAACCATTGATTGAGGAGCTTGACTTCATTTCTAATAAGACACGATGGGGGTTTCCCTTTCTACGCGGCTATATAGCCATCAGCAAAAAAGATTGGGATTGCATTATGCAGCACTTAACTGCCGCCTGACGAGCTGAACCCTTCTAGAATTTACGCAAACCTCCGGAGATTTTCACCAAGCATCAGGCATCGTCACCAAGCGTCGTCGCTTAAACCTCCGAGGTTTTGGTCAAGAGGCGTCAGTCCTACCTGTAAAAGTGTCACTGGCTCTACTGATGCGATCGCGACCCACTAACTGTTCCGAAGCGCAGGCCCATCTCCTGTAGCCATTTACGATAGGCAATTAAGGTGCGATCGCTATTGAGCAGCAAATCCGTCTGACCACCCAGTGGCAGCAGAGCGGGACGTTGTGCTTGAATGATGGGAATGTCCTGGTTCAGAATTTTTTCTTGCCACGCAATCAGTTCGTCCGCAGGCGTTTCGTGATCATAATTCAGCGCCATCCACATCCAGAGCGTGCTGCTCAAAGCGGCATGGGGTGTGACACAGAAGAGAATGGAAAAGCGGGTGCCTTCGGATTCTTTGGCTAAATAAGCGGTGAACGGACGGAGCGCACGGTAGGTATAGGCAACCACCCCACCCTGACCCGTACCATAGGGGTTGGGTTGATAGACGCTCACTCCTTTAGAAAGTACACCGTCTGGCTCGATCGTCGTCCCATAATCCTCAATTTCAGGATAGGCCGCGTCGCCCAAAATACCCTCATGGATAAAGGGAAAGTGCGCCACATCGAGAAAGTTTTCGATCGCCCTTAGCCCACACAGTTCAAACGCCCCGTAAGGCCCGCACAGCAGCTTGCGATAGGTCGGATCATCCCATTCGGGAAAGGGTGGAATGTCGTGTGTGGGTTCACCGATCGCGACCCAAATCAAGTTGTAGCGCTCTTCTACACGATACGTTTGCACCTGAGCGCGTTTGGGGATGGTTTGCTCAGGATGCGCTGGGATGTGGACACATTGCCCCTCGCTGTTATACTTCCAGCCGTGATAGGGACAGACTAAGGTGGCACCATCTACAGCACCACAGGAAAGCCGCGTCCCGCGATGGGCGCACACATCCTGACAGGCGTAAACTTGACCGCCAGTGCGCCAGAGTACCAACTCTTCTTCTAATAGACGAACGGGCAGCAAGGAGCCTTCTGGCACATCCTCCGATCGAGCCACTGGATGCCAATCATTCAGAACCACTGGATCATCAACCATCTTGCGTTCCTCTGCTAAGCGCCACCCATCTGCTTATATACCTTATTCTCATACGCCAGCTCACCCATGATGTACGTGGCGTGAATCGCACGATCGTCTCCCATCATCATCGTGGCAAAGGCTTGGTCAGCCAGTTCTGCCACTGAGGGTGCGATCGCGGTGGGATTGCGCCGTGCCATGAGTGGGGTCGCTTTGGGATCGATCACAATAAAATCAGCTTCCTTCCCTGGCTCAAAATTGCCCAGTGTGTTCTCTAACGATAGCGCTCTGGCACCTCCCAACGTAGCGAGAAATAATGCTTGGAAAGCGGAGAGATTTTCCCCCCGCAATTGCGTCACTTTATAAGCCTCACTCGCAGTTTGTAACATTGAAAAACTCGTCCCGCCGCCAACATCCGTACCCAAGCCGACTTTCACGGGCGCTTCTACAGACTTTGCTTTTTTCAAGTTAAAGAGTCCGCTTCCCAAAAACAGGTTCGAGGTGGGGCAAAAGGCGATCGCCGAGTGTGCCTCCGACAACCGCTGAAACTCCGCATCGGTCAACTGCACGCCATGAGCAAACACAGATTTATCACCGACTAGCCCTGCGCGATCGTAGACATCTAAATAGCCCTTACTTTCAGGAAATAACTCTGCGACTAGCCTGACTTCATTCACGTTTTCTGATAAGTGTGTGTGCATGTAAACATCTGGAAACTCAGCCAGTAGCTTTCCTGCCAGTCTCAGTTGTTCATCGCTGGATGTCACCGCAAACCGGGGCGTGATGGCATACAAGAGGCGATCGTGCTTGTGCCATTTCTCAATGAGTTGTTTGCTCGCTGTATAAGCTGTTTCAGGCGTATCCGTCAAAAAGTCTGGCGCACGACGATCCATCAGCACTTTGCCTGCAATCATGCGGAGATGGCGACGGCTCGCTTCTTCAAAAAACGCATCCACCGATTGCGGATAAACCGTCGTAAACACCAACGCCGTTGTCGTTCCATGCTTCAACAACTCATCCAAAAAAAATGACGCAATTTCCTGAGCGTAGGCTTTGTCCTTAAACTTACCCTCCGTTGGAAACGTATACTTGCTCAACCATTCCAGCAGTTGCGCTCCATACGCTGCAATCATCTCCGTCTGTGGAAAGTGAATGTGCGTGTCAATAAACCCCGGCATAATAAGTCGATCGGGATAAGCCGTAATGGAAAGACCCGCACAGCGTTCCCGGAGGCTTTCGTAAGCTCCTAATGTTTTAACGTTGCCATCTTCTAAAATCAGCAAACCGTCGGGCAGATAACGGACGCTATCTGCCTCTGAGGCATAGAATGGATCATCCACAAAATCGAGAAACGCACCACGAAACGCCTTTAAAGTCACGCTATCAGTCCAAAAGAGTAAGTAAAGGATTGATCAAGGAGATTTGTCTCATGAAATCATACCCTTCCAGCAAGCGCGTATCTAAAGTGACAAAAGCGAGGGCAGAAAGGGAGAGAGTCGGGAGTCGGGAGTCGGGCGAAAAATACAAAGGCTGAATTCTGACTCCTGATCCCTCCCCCCTATCCCTTCCCCCCCAATCTCAACTCTCTTCACCCCTTACTTTCTATGTCTGGCAAACTGACAACACATGTTCTTGATACGGCTCAGGGTTGTCCGGCGGCTGGTTTGGCGATCGCGCTCTGGTTGATCGCGCCAGCTGGCGAAAAAACGCTGTTGAAAACGGTACTCACGAATGCGGATGGACGCACTGATAGCCCGCTATTAGCGGATGGAGCATTGCAGGTGGGGGTGTATGAACTGATTTTTAGTGCTGGTGCGTACTTTGCCCAACACCTTCAGGACTTGCCCAATCCACCTTTTTTGCATGAGATTCCCATTCAATTTGGTATTGCCGATCCCAATGCTCACTATCACGTGCCGTTGCTGGCTTCACCCTGGTCGTACAGCACGTATCGGGGGAGTTAGGGGTAAGTTTCACCAAAGCGATCGCAGATTGAGCACCAATCGAGGCAAAACAGCTTCATCTGACAAAGTTACTGGAGCCTCCAGGCTTTCTAATGGTTGATTGGGACGATAGATTTCAACAGTGCGATGTTTGCGGTTCAGCAACCAGCCAAGCGTTACGCCGTTTTCCATATACTCTCGCATCTTCGCCTGTGCATCGCTAAGGTCATCACTAGGAGACATCAGTTCCAAGACGAAATCGGGCGAGATCGGTGGAAATTTTTGCTTTTGTTCTGGAGTCAGTGCATCCCATCGGTCTTGTTTGATCCAGGCCACATCGGGCGATCGAAGCGCTTGATGTGGCAACCTAAAACACGTTGAAGAATCGAAGACAATCCCAAGTTTCGCGTGTCGATTCCAGATGACAAAGTCTGCATTTAATTCCGAGTTGTAGCTGCCTGTTTCGCCGCCTGTTGGTGCCACGATCACTAATTCTCCTCGCGTGGTGCGTTCAAATTTGACATCAGGATTGGCTCGACAAAGTTGTGCAAAATGCTCGTCGGTCATTTGCACGATCGCGTTGAAGTTGATGGTGAACGCAGTCATAAAATCGCTTTTGTTTGTTGACGGGCTTGAATTTCGAGGTATACCAGCAATGCATTCACATCGGCTGGATTGACTCCCCCAATCCGGGCAGCTTGCCCGATCGTCAATGGTTGCACTTTCGCCAGTTTTTCGCGGGATTCCTTCGAGAGGGTCTCGATCGCGCTGTAGTCTAAATCAGGTGGCAGTGAACGATGTTCTTGACGCACGATCGCGTCAATTTGGTGCTGTTGCCGCTGAATATAACCGGCGTATTTAATATCAATTTCAGCCCCTTCTTTTTCAGCGCGATCGCAGTCTGGATTCCCCAAACCAAACTGTTCTAAGTTGACATAATGAAAGCCTGGTTTTCGGAGTAAATCGGCTAGCGTCACGGAACCTTTAATGGCTTGTTGGGTATGAGCCGCAATTTGTTTACCCAAGTCGTCATGCTCTTTGACGCGCGTTTCGTGCAGGCGTTCTTTTTCGGCGGCAATCCGTTCCTGTTTGCGTGTAAACAACTGCCAGCGACGATCGTCAATTAGCCCAATGTCTCGCCCTAGCGGAGTAAGGCGTTGATCAGCATTATCCGATCGCAGCAGCAGACGATACTCAGAACGAGACGTAAGGACTCGATACGGCTCCCGCAAATCTTTGGTGCAGAGGTCATCAATCAAGGTGCCAATGTAGCTATGCTCACGGGGAAAGATGACCATTTCTTGGTTGTGAATCAATCGTACGGCGTTAATGCCTGCCACAACGCCTTGAGCTGCGGCCTCTTCGTACCCTGTGGTGCCGTTGATCTGTCCCGCGCAGAACAGCCCTTCAACCTTTTTAGTCATCAACGTGGGGTAGCATTGGGTGGCGGGCAGGTAATCGTATTCCACCGCATAAGCAGGACGTAGCATGGCGCAGTGTTCGAGGCCGGGGAGCGATCGCAACATTTGCAATTGAATGGCTTCGGGCAACCCGGTGGAAAAGCCCTGGATGTAAAGTTCTGGCGTGTCTCGCCCTTCTGGTTCAATGAAAATCTGATGACTTTCTTTATCGGCAAAGCGCACAATTTTGTCTTCAATGCTGGGGCAATAGCGCGGCCCTTTGGCATCCACCCACCCCCCGTAAACAGGAGACAGGTGAAGATTTTCACGAATGATGCGATGAGTCTCGGCTGTGGTGCGGGTCAAATAGCAGGGCATTTGCTCTCGTTTTACCCATGCGTCTGGATCAAAGCTGAACCAGCGCACATCAGCATCACCGGGTTGGGGTTCTAGATTGGTGAAATCGACGGAGCGACGATCAACCCGTGCAGGGGTGCCTGTTTTCAACCGTCCCGTTTCAAAGCCCAGACGGTTCAACGTTTCGGTCATGCCAACAGCGGCAAATTCTCCCGCACGTCCCGCTGCCATTGACTTATTGCCAACCCAAATTTTGCCGCCTAGAAACGTACCTGTGGTCAGCACCACCGCTTTGCACTGAAACGCCACACCAAAGTAGGTTTGCACCCCGATGATTTCGTCGTTGTCACCCAGGATTAGATCGGTCGCCATGCCTTCGCGGATCGTCAGGTTTGCCTGATTTTCCACGATCGTTTTCATCACCGCCGCATATTCGCGCTTGTCTGTTTGTGCCCGTAAAGCCCAGACCGCAGGCCCGCGTGACGCATTGAGTACCCGTTTTTGCAGATAGGTGCGATCGGCCATTTTGCCAATCTCGCCGCCCAACGCATCCACTTCATGCACCAGTTGCGATTTAGCAGGCCCACCCACTGCGGGATTGCATGGTTGCCACGCGATTTTATCCAGAGTCAGTGTCAGCAAAAGCGTGCGACAGCCTAGCCGTGCCGTTGCCAGTGCTGCTTCACAGCCAGCGTGTCCGGCTCCTACCACCACTACATCAAAGGCATCCAAAAATTCAACGGACGATCGCACGGTCATAGGAGACTCTACGGCTTGGACTCACCTCATTTTAGCGGGTACAGCGCCAAGCTTGGGATGCCGCCTTCACGTACTGAGAAGCTATTGCATGGCACGCTAAGATCTTCAGTAAGGCATGATGCGAGTAGACATGAAAATTAAGGCGGTAATCTGGCAAGAAAATGGTGTGTGGTGCGGCTCTGTACCTGCCCTACCAGGATGCCATACCTGGGGAGAAAGCTATGAGCAGTTATTAGAGATGCTGGAAGACGCGATTCAAGGTTGGCTTGAAGTGGCTAGTCAGCAGGAAGAGGTTGAGCCTGAAAAGCAATTGATTGAGCTATCCCTGTGAAGTCTATTTCTGGTAAAGCTCTCTGTAAGGTTGTTGAACGTAAAGGCTGGCTCTTGAAACGGGTTACTGGCAGTCACCATATTTACGCTAAAAAAGGAGTTAGCGTCATTCTCTCGATTCCTGTTCACAGCAATCGAGACTTGCCTATTGGCACGCTGAGAAACCTTTTGAAAGATGCTGGTCTCACCGAGGACGATTTAGAGTAGCGAGCAGATGCAGTTCGGGCACGATCGCTGGCAGTGATCGCGCCGTGATAGCGAACTCCACAGCTTGAAACTCACCTCATTTTAGCGGGTACAGCGCCAAGCCTTCGTCCTAGCGGTAGCATGATCCGCTGCCTGCACTGCATATAGAGGTGACGCAGCTTCCAGAATTTGCTGGTTTTCATCCAATCCAGATGGGCGTGTAGATTCTCAAGCTCAGTCTGCAATTGAGTGTGTGTGTGTTGTAGCTGTCCCTGTGTTAGCCGTAGCTGCTCCTGTGTATGCTCCAGTGCGGTTTCAATGTTGTGGCAGTGCTGTTGAGTGAGCGCCAGCGTTTGCTCTGTCTGCTCATTCGTGATACGGATTTGTGCCAGTTGGGCTTCATACGCGTTCGTCTGCTGAACCAGTTTGTTTTCATAGTGATAGATCTGCTTCAGACGAGGCGTGAGCCAGTGCAAATAAGCCGCTATAGCCTGACTTTCTGCCGCTGCCCCGTGCTTACTGAGGGTTACCTCCCGGCTGAGCACCTTTTCGTAGAGCTGAATAATCTGGCTCACGACGGCTTCGCGTCCCCCGGTTGTCCGTATTTGTTGGGAGACTTTCGCAGCATCCAGCGGGTCGTAGCGAGACAGTTCGCGTACCAGGCCGTCAACGCTAATGGGGTTCTGTAAGGTACGAATGCCAAAATTCAACCGTCTGAATTGAGCAAAATTCTCTGTGGTGACCATTGCACCTGTGCCGACTGCATCATGCACGATCACGGCCGCGCCAACAGCCATTGCCTCTAGCGCCGATCGTCCTTTGGCAAATACAATGTCGTACTTGCCTAACATTTGCTCTGGTTGAGCGCAGGCACTTCCCGCCCCAGCCCCTATGATATCGAGTGTAATTCCCACGCGATCGCACGCTGCTTGAACCTCCTTAAGGTAGGCTGAATGACTGGCAGCGTTGCTGAAGACTAGGGCGCGCTGCGGAGTTGGAGGAAGTGGCAAAGGGCGGGGTGAAAAGCGGTCTAAATCCACAAAATTCAATAGCACTTCAATCTGGTCTGCGGGAATGGCGTGTTCATACAGCAGCCGATCACGGCAGGTGTAATCCACAGTCACATACTGACGAATGCGAGGAAAGCGGGGTGGAGCCTCTTCCCACGGTAGCCAGCCGTGACAAAAATAAATGCAGGGCACGCCTGGAAAATGCAGCAGCGCCGTCATTGTATCCAGATGATGCTGACCATGAATAATGTCGGGTGGCTCAGCGATCGCGGACAGGTCAGCCACGGCGGGAATGGTTGCTAGCCGGAGTTCCTCGGCAACCTCGCCTAAATCAGTGCTGTAGGCGATCGGCGTATGACCCCGTGCTAAAAGCGCTGTCGCCAGATCACGCACATAAAGTTCCGACCCTGCCCGTGCTGCCAGCGTATTGTTGGTGAGTAACACTCGTAGCTTCGACACCGACTTTTCTCCTTTGAGGACAAGGCACAGGCAAAACCGCTTCAGTAAAATGCACGGGTGGAACGGTGAAGGGTTACAGAGCTTGCAGCCTATGCCATTGCACACTGGTGTAAAGCCTCTGCCAGTGGATAGAGGTGTTCTCTGCACCGAATGACGTGCTGATAGAAACCTAAGGCCACTTGCTGCTCCCCGTAGCGTTCGTAAAATTGTGGCTCTGCACCATACAGCAGTATTGCTTCTGTCTGGCTGACTGGATGCAACTGTTCAACCTGGAATGCTCTTAAACCCATCTGCTGGATGGCTGCATTCACCTCCTGCGCCAATTCGGCATAAGCCTGGGCAGCCGCTAGTTTACGCGCCAGTGCTGAGTCATCCAACTGGAGTGAGACGGTTAGAGCCTTGAGTGGTGCGCCAGAAACGGGCTGCTGAGGGTAAGCACTGGGCAAGTTGACTAGAGAAAAGCAAAAATTGGCGATCGACTGCTTGCGGCTGTAGTTTGCTCGTGCCACGGCGGCATTGATCAGCAAACGACAGACATCGTGACCGGGATTGTAGCCTTCGAGGGCATCTCCTACGACGTACTCGATCGCGTGTTCGACAAACGCTGTTGCCAATTCTTCCACGGCGGCAGCGAATAGCTCTGTATTGTGCTGTAGTAGCGCTGTGTAAATTTGTCGATCGCTAAACCGCCCGTAGATCGATCCTGGCGTTGCCTGTGCACGCTGAAGAATTTGCGTCGTGGAGGGGAGCCGCGATACGGTCGATCGTCCAGACCCATCCGTTAAAACAAAGGTCATAGGCTTGGCACACTCTAACCAGTGATGCACGCGCAGTTCATGTCCAGGGTGTGCAATGACCAAAGCTGCCTTGCGGTCGAGTAAGTCTGGCATCCGTAAAGCGGACTGTCCCAATTTTTCACCCTTTTACGTATGAACCCAATGCAATTCAAGCATGGTAACTGATCATAAGCGCATAGATGCCAAACACCCGAAAAAGTAGTCGTCATGTACATTCTGATACTCCGGTCTGGCTTCAGTCTTGCTAGCGTTAGCCAGTTGTCAGCAAGGTATGGGTATGGCGCGATCGCTCGTTGGCTCAATCGAAACGCTCTGGCGTTATCCTGTGAAGTCGATGCTGGGGGAAGAACTGGAGGCTTCAGAAGTTACAGAGCATGGGTTGCTGGGCGATCGAGCATATGCACCTTTAGACGTACAGAGTGGCAGGGTTGCCAGTGCTAAGAATCCTAAAAAGTGGGCAAAACTGCTGGACTTTCAAGCAGCATACACCGCAGCACCTGTAGGAGAAACGCTTCCTTCAGTGCGGGTTTCCTTGCCGGATGGTGGGTCGGTAGTGAGTGAGGCGATCGACACCAGCCAGATTCTCTCTGGGTTGCTTGATCGAGAAGTGCAGCTTTTAACCACAGCCCCAGCAACCGCCAGCCTGGATCAATATTGGCCCAGTGTTGAAGGTACGGCACACCAAGAAGCTATTACCGAACTGGTGCTGCCATCGGGTACGTTTTTCGATTCCTGCTCGATTCATGCGCTTACAACAGCAACGCTGGCAAAGCTTCAGGCGCTTTGCCCCGAAGGACAATTTGATTTGCGTCGCTTTCGTCCCAATTTGTTGATCAAGCCAACATCGGATGAAATAGCGTTTGTGGAAGATGCCTGGGTGGGTAGTGTATTGACGATCGGCAATAACGTTCGCCTTAGCATCGACACCGCCTGTCCTCGTTGCGTTGTCACCACACTGGCTCAAGCTGGGTTGCCCAACGACCTGGGCATTTTGCAAACAACAGCGAAGTATAACAACGTGATTGCAGGCATCCGCGCTTCCGTCTTACAGGGCGGCACCATTCATAAAGATGATCCAATTTGGCTGGAAGCACTGTAAGGAATTGTTAGCCTAAACAAAGTATTTATAGACATGTGAGTGTGAATTTTTTCACACGTTTCCTTCTCCAATCGTCACTATAAATGCTATGCCTCTAACTCTTTGGGCAGGCGTAATCGGTGGAGTGTCCCCTCTATTGCTTATTTTGGCGATGATGATCAACTCGTCACGCTTCACATAATTTAGACAAACTGAGAAGGTGTGACTCAATAGGCGATCGTCATCTGACTTTGCACAAACTGAGGTTGTTCAACTTCATCTACGAACGCGATCGCATAATCCTCAACTGAAGTTCGGCTTCTGCCCTCAGTATCGACTAGCAGTTGATTTCTTCCCAGGCGGAATTTGCCTATCCGTTCACCCGGTTCAAACTCGGCAGCAGGGCTGAAAAATGTCCAATCAAGATGAGAAGCTTGGTAGATTTTCAGGGAGTCGCGGTGAGCTAGAGAGGCAGGGCGATACTGGGCTGGAAAGTCAGGAGTATCTACCAATTGCACACCAGGAGCCACTTCGAGACTACCTGCCCCACCTACTACAATCAGTCGTCGCACGTCTGCGCGGGTCAACCCTTCGATCAGAGCTTTGGCGGCATCAATCACCATTGGCGCTAAGGTTGCATTGTTGGCGATAGCCGCCCCCGGTCCTGCCGCATTGATCACCGCATCATGTCCTTGAACGATCGCAGCAACGCTATCAGCATCACAGACATTGCCAACCACAACCGTTAACCGATCGCTTGTCATAGAAAATCGGGATAAATCGCGGACGATCGCCGTTACCTCATGTCCTCGACTCAAAGCTTCTTGGGTAATTTGAGTTCCCGCTGAACCGTTTGCACCAAATATTGCCAGTTTCATTGCAACGCCCTCTCAATTGAAAATTGCCTGTTTCAAAAAATCCGGTTCGTTCATGTGTTGCTTACGCGTGACGATTAAACCACTCAGCAATTTGAGTCACGCATTGATCAATGGTTTCTGGCTCTTCGTAAAACTGGAATTGCACGCTGTTTCCTAGCCAAACTAGCTGTTTATCGGGTGTGGCAATCTGTGCAAAGATGCGCTTTGGCTCAGTAGCTCCAGTAGCAGCGCGATCGGCGTGAATCATCAAGGTTGGTTTATTCAACGTCTTGACCGTTTCATCTACACGGTATGTCCACAATTCTGCTTCGCTCATCGCAGTAATGCGGTTTTCCCAATTGCCATGAAACTCCCAAAAGGGTCCTCGGTCTTCCCAGCGTCGATACCATTCATAAATCGGTCTACGAGGCAGCAAGGCATCCGGATCATCTAAGCTGACGATGGGCATGTACTCCACTTCGCCCCTTTCCTCGTACTGAGCGCGTGCTTGTTGACTGCGTTCAATTCGAGTGAGCGTTTTGTCTTCTCCGCCTGTGTAGTCATCAATTCCTGCTGCTGTTAGGTAATGTCCTGCCACGATCGCCAGTGCCCGAATGCGTGGATCTTCAGTTGTGGCATGAATTGCCCAGTTTGCCCCCTGACACACTCCCAGAAGATAGAGACGATCTTGAGCAACTTCAGGACGAGTCAACAGGTAATCGATCGCGGCTTTCAAATCAGCAACTTTTGCTGCTGGGCTTTCATATCGACGCGGTTCTCCACCACTCTCGCCATGAAAGCGGGGGTCAAATGCCAATGATACAAATCCTGCTTTTGCTAGTCGGGTCGCATACTGCACAGGAGATTGCTCTTTGACAAAGGCAACTGGACCCAGCAACGGCACAGCCGGCGCAGGTTGAGACAGTCGAGTTGGGAGATAAAGCCGACCAATGAGTTCAACTCCGTTACTCAACAAAGTAACTCGCTCTGTTGTATACGCACATTGAACATGGCTTGTCACACCCATCATTCGAGCCTCCGAACGTGGTGGCAGCAAGAAGCTTAGCAGAAATCCCACTGGCGCAAATGTGGCTATTTTGAGGAGCGATCGCCGCAGGGAATCCGTTGAGAAAAGATGTCGCTGAAAACGCATAATGATCCTCTACCCAAGCAACTCAACCGTTTTACACACAGGTAGTGTAAACAAACTGCGATGCTTGAGTCTTGGAGATTTTCCCGAAAAATTGCAAAATCAGATGATTGTTTTAATGACAGATGCAATTAGTGCTGTTGACGATATTGTCTAGGTGTTAATCCTGTGTGACGACGAAAGCTGTTGGTGAAATGGCTCTGATCATAAAACCCCACCGATCGCCCAATTTCCACCAGTGAAAGCTGTTGATTGGCTAATAATTGCTTTGCGCGTTCGACCCGACGCTGAGAAACATATTGATGCGGTGAGGCTCCTATACTTTGCTTAAACAATTTACCAAAGTGATGAGAACTCAATTGCGTGAGGTTTGCCAGTTCTTCTAGTCCTAAATGACTGTCTAGATGAGTTTGAATATAGTCCAGAACTGTTTGCAGTTTTGAGTTTGGCAATCCTCCTGATACAAAAGATTCTGCAATTTCCACTGAGCAGTGATGTTGCAGTAAATGGACTGCAATCAAGTTTTTGAGCGAGTCTAGATAGAGAGAATTATGTGTGTTCTGATTAACTTCAAGGCTGAATGTCAGTAATAGTTGTTCTAGCAACGGATCACACCAGCCGATGCGATCGCGCAATTCAATCGTTGAAGGGACGAGATCGCAGCTTTCGATCGCTATCTTTTTCAATATTGAGTGCGGTAAATAGAGATTTAACACCTCTACCTCTGACTCCCAGAACCATTGGGGCGATCGAAAAGCTGGAACAAAGGTGAACGTGCCCGGATAAGTCGGACGGCAAACTAGCTTCTCGCCATCTAATCGACGCTCTAGATTGCGTTCTGTATTACCAGGGTTTGCAATGTGAAGCGTAATCCAGTGATCAGAAATTGCAGGGTCGGTAATGCGATCTTGCGGCGGTGTATGAACTGTACGGCACACACATAACTCTGACATAGGACAAAAGTTTAGAAATCAGGGTGCAACGATCAAGCTTGCTTTGTGTATCCTAACAGTATCATTCTACGCATTTACAGCAGCCCAACACTGCGTTGGTGTGGACGGAACAGCAGTTATTGGTGAGAGTTCAAGGTTGGATGACCGAGTAGTTTGGCGGTTCGCACAAGCAAATCAAATGATTTTGCTAACAGCTAATCGGAGTATAAAAGGTCATCATTCTCTAGAGCAAGTGATGCGTGAAGAAAATACATCTACATCACTGCCCGTTATTACAACCCGTTATTACAATTGGAGATGCTGATCGAGTCTATCGGTTTCAGGCGATCGTGATGGCGATCGCAATGGCATTGACAAGAAACCTGCTACTACAACGCAATGCATCCTTGTCTATAAGCCCCGATCGCGCTCCAGGTCATGAATCACTTTTTCGTAGACCCAAACGGGCGAGCGATCGGGATTCTGCTCTTGAGCCTGTTCTACCAGATGTCTTGCCAGCGTTTCATTGCCGTTGAGCAACATCACTAAGCGGCGATGCAGAGGAGCAACCTGCCAGGCAGTTGTCGCCGCATCTGATGACTGCGTTTGTGTCATCACCTGTTCGCCCCGTGCAATCAGTTCCTCCACGGTTTGCTGTACCTCGACCTGTACCGCTGCGAGGCTTTCATCCAAACGCTCGATTTTCTCAATCGTGTATGATGCCAACCCTGCTCCAAAATAGAGGGTTTTTTGAAGCAGGTTGTTCAAGCTATCCATAACGATTCGATTCGTTGAGTTGCAGTCCCCTTATTCTGCCTTCAACCCTATAGCAACGTCATCCCTATCGAGAGACAATTCCTTGCCTCTTGACGGTTAAACGAGGCGATCGGCACTATTGTCCAACCAGGCTGGACAGAATCCGCTGCCAGAAGGGGCGCGCATCGCCTTCAATTTGCGGCTGCTTTTTACGAATATCTTGAATGTTCCATCCGGTCAGGCGCGCCAGGTTTTGTGCTTGCTGTTCAAAGCGACGGGGGAGCGATCGGCGATACTGATACGCCTCCCGGCACGTTGGTTTACCTGTAAACTCGTGACGCAGCACATAGCGACCCTGGAACGTCTCGCGGTTGCCCGTTTCCTGGAACACCAGATCTTCAGGGAACTTATCGCGGGTGTAGCGGACGTGCAGGCGGGTGATGAATACGTTGGAGGAGGGGAAGCGACGCGGACGGAATCCACCCGATGGCATGGGAACCGTATCGTCTGGACTGTCGAGCCAGAACACGCCTGCCTGCTTCAGTTCCTCCTGTGACAAAGGCTCTGCGGAACAGGGGTCACAGTTTGCCATATCCCAGGCGTATTCCATAAAGGCTACTTTGCGATCTTCGCGATCATATGCCGTCTGAAACATTGCCTTGTAGAAGTCGCTAAACTCATTTTTGACAAACACTGGGATTTCCGAATCCGACGGTACTTTCACGGTGCGATAGTTTGTGACTTCCGTTTGTCCCTGTGGCGAAAGCACGTAGATGAGCAAATCCTGTGCCGCTTTCGCGTTGATCATGCCTAACCGAATGGGCAACATAAAGCGCGGCGACTCGTAGGCAATTTGCAGGGGACGGAGGGATTGATAGCCCGCTTTGTCGTACTCAGCCAGATTGACCTTCGCCACAAAAAACTTCAGCTTTTGCCGAATGTAGGGTTTCAGCAGTTGATTCGCGCCTCTGGGAATTTTGTAGCCATTTTGAGTCAGCCAGGTTCGCAGCCCATCCGATTCCTTCGCGCTCAATAACAGGATGTCATACTCGCCTACTGTATACCTTGCTTCCACAGTGACACCCAGCGAATCTCTACGTGCCCTGTTCGACTCCTGAGCCACTCCTGACGCAGCGGAAGGTGCTGGAACCGCTCGATCGTACAGCCGCTGTTCACAGGGATCTTCGTCAAAATATTCCACCAAACGCGGCGCACTGAAAGCATCCAGCCGCTCAATGATTTTGGGGTCAGCGACCTTAATCTGATCTTTTCGCAGCACTACTGGCACAGGCACCACGATCGCAAAATCTTTCACCTCGCCCTGGAAGTCATTTGCCATTGTCAGCACAGTACGGTTGCCTGAGCGTGCGATCGCCACCTGCGAAGCCTGGTTATACAGTTTGGCATCTGCCTTCGCCACATAAAAGCCGCAGAACGCCCAGGCACTCGGAGCGACCAGCAGGCAAATAAGGCAGGTAAACAATAAGGTTAGGAGAAGGCGTAGGGGTTTCATGGGAAGAGTTATGAGTTGTGAGTTATGAGTTGCCGAAAAGGACGCAGAAGGCAGGGGCAAGGGAGCAGAGGCAGAAGGCAGAGGGCAGAGGGCAGCAGGTAGGAGAGTTATAAGTTTTGAGTTATGAGTTATGAGTGAGAGCTGAGAGCTGAGAGCTGTCCAGGTTTACGAGCTTTAAGTAACCAGTGCTGTCAATTCTCGCTCTCCCGCCTCCCCTGCCTCCCCTGCCCCCTCTGCTTCTTCCGCTCGACTCCGCCAAACAAACCGATCGCCCGGAAACACAGCATCAATCAAAATGCTCAACGGTGCCAGCGCGAAGAGTGCCCAGAAAACAGCGGTTGAAAGAAACAGGTAGTTGCGAAGGAAAAAGGTGAGGAGGGCGATCGCCATTGCCCACAGCACTCGTCCAATCCGAGCATTGGGAATGGTGCGCGGGTCAGTAATCATAAACAGGGAAAACATCAGCAGCGAACCACTCATCAGGCGATGCGCCCACACATCCCACGTCCAGCCCAGCAAGATGTTGCGAATCGCTTCTAATACGGCGTAACTACCCAGAAAGGCGATCGTCGTATCCCACCGTCCCACTCGCCCGACCACCAAACCACCGCAGCTTAAAAACATCAGCGCATACCAGCCTTCTTCGCCCCACTGCCCCGGTGATACCCAGGCATCCGGCGTGAGGATCAGCGCTGCCACAATGCCAAAGTTGCCGGGGTTGAAGACATGCTTTCCGTTGACCCGAATCAGGAATTTGCTGGCGATCGCCGCCACACACGCCAAAACCATCGTGCTGTAATGATCGGCGCGAACGAGAATGCTCAGCCCCAGCGAGGTGACAAGGGCACTGGGGAGAGAGGAGAGAAAGGCAGGGGAAAGGCTAAAGGCTAAAGGCTGAAGGCTGAAGGCTGAGGGATGAAGAATGAGGGATGAGGGATGAAGTGTTGAGTCACTTTCTGCCTCCTGCCTCTTACCCCCTGTCTCTTGCCTTCTGCCTCCTGCCTTCTGCCTTCTGCCTCCTGCCTCCTGCCTTACAACCGCTACCATCATCCACTGCGTTATCACACACGTTGCGATCGCCACCGCAATCATGCCGGGTTTCAGCGACCAATCGCGTGTGCCCAACCCCACCACCAGAAAGAGTCCCAAGAAGAGGATTTGATACGTGCGGGCATCATCCCATAGACGATCGTCATTCCAGAACAGCATCGGCAGCCCTCAGTGAAGAACATTGGATGGCTGCTATTATGGCCTCGCTAAAATGAAAACCTGGAATTGTTACAGTTTAGGTAACGGCGTGATTTAGGTGCGCTCTGTGCCGAGCGATGAGGTTAGCCACGACAAAAAGCTGTCTATTCTAAAGACAAACCTAATTCCCTAAGACTGTATGGATATAGATGAGTTTGTTGGCTTTACAGCGCGGGAAAAATATATTCGCAATGCCTATCGCGATCGAGACCTCTCAAAGCCATCGCGCTATACAGTGCGAGAACTGACGGTTATCATTCCGTCACTACTTTTTGTTGGGCTTTACTTCTGGTATGAAGATGTCACATTAGTCTTTGTTGGTTATGCTTTGCTGCTCTGGCACTTAGTGTCTGGACTTAAGCAGAATCCCTTTTATTTGGAATCATACCGAAGTATTTTCTCAAAGTATGAGGCAAAAATAAAAGAACTCGCTGAAGTGCAGCAAGAAGAGGAGTAGGTTGAAACGCCTCCCTTGTAATGTTTAAAGCTATTTGGCTACTGCCTGATCGCCCGCTTCCATGCCTGAATCTCTTGCTGTGCCTCTGCATAGACCCCAGCACGCGACGGAATTTTTTGGGCCACCGCGATCGCTCCCGGAACATCGTAAACTGACTGGCTCTTAGCCACCTGTAAAAGCTGGCTACTCCATTCATTGATAGCATTATCCGCATCCGATCGCAGCGCACTCCCCGCTGGCACCTGATCCGCTGTCCGAATGGCATTTGCCAAGCCTTCGGGAGATCCTGAGTTTGCCAACTGACGAGCCGTTTGCAGGTTTTGCTCTGCCTGCGCCTGAAGCTCCTGATTGCGTAGCTGCTTGCGCCACTGTTTGACATCTACCTGTGCATCGGCATAGAGCGATCGCCCCGACCCAATTTGCTCCGCCATTCTAATCGCAGAGGACAGATCGCCCGCGTTGGCAAACTCTCTAGCCCGATCGAGATAAGGCTGATCCTGAATCTGCTGCACTTGCCCTGTCCAGGTACGCGCTTTGCCCTGAGCTTCTTTATACAATGCCCGTCCTGGTGCAATTTGATTAGCCTGTGCCGCCGCTGCCTGCAAAGAGGCAACATCGCCCTGTGTCGCAATTTGCTCTGCTTGATCCAAAATGGGACGATCTTCAATGGTTTGGACCTGCGCTGTCCAGGTTTGAATTTGCTTTTGGACTTCGCCCCAGCGCGGATTTGAGCGCGAAATAGTCGAGGCTTCCGCGATCGCCGCTGATAGATCGGCAACCGTACCAGGTTGAGACAGAATGCGTGCTTTTTCTAATTGGGCGATCGCTTCAATTTCAAGCTGCCAGCGAACGATGAGCTGCTGCGCTTTGCGGTAGAGCGGACGATTGGGCTGAATGCGCTGCGCCTGAGAAATCGCTTCTTCAATGTCCGGTACCGTGTTCAGCCAAACCTGAGACTGGGCATTTGCCAGCACGGTCAGGTCTTTCACCTGCTCATCGAGGTTAGCAACCTCTGGAATTTTGCTTAGTACATTTAACGCTCCCTGCAAGTCCCGTTGATCGAGCAACGTCTGTGCCAGATCCACCATCTTCTGCCCAAATTCTCCGATCGCTTTCTGCGCCGCTTGATGCACATAACTCTTCTCACCAATGGACTGCGCTAGTTTGATCGCTTCTAGTAAATTGGTCAGCCCACCATCGTCAGCAAGTCGTTGTGCCTTGCCGAGCGTATTGCCATCCTCTCGTGAGGCTGTAATTTTAGTGGTCAGTTCGTTGTACTTCGTGGTTTGCCAGAAGTCGTTGTCTACGTCGAGCAAGCGCACCGCATAGGAAAATGCCTGTCGCCAATCGAGGTCTCGCAGTGCTTGTTCTGCTTTGCGGTAAAGGGTCTCCGCTTTGGACCAGATTGTTTGCCAGCGCTGCACCCGTTCTTCAACCAGCTTATAAGCAGACACTTTTGGCGAGATCCGCCGTGCTGCCGCGATCGCCTCATTCAATTTCCCAGCATTGAAATCGGCTTCGGCAAGCTTTAAGACTTCCAGTGACCAGAGTTCGACCAGGCGATCGGCTTCGTCCCGTAGCGGATGATCCTTGGGCAGAGAATCGACCAACGCGATCGCTTCCAGCAAGTCGTTTGAAGTCTGCTTGCTAGCTGCCAGTCGCGCACACTCAAAGCGCAGAGACGCTGAAGCCAGCGGCCAAAAAATGGCTGGACAGTTGGGTAATCCAGGCAACTGGAGCAGTAGGGCCAATGCCAGCGCGCCTGTGCCCACACAGCCAACTCCAGTCACCAACAACCAAACTTTCCAGCTATAAAGCCAGCGAAACCAGCGACGGGGTACCCTAACCCTACTAGAAGGCTGACTAAGCGCTGGCCCCTCTGGGCCGATTTGCTTAACAACGCGCGGTTTAGGCTGCTTCGAGGGTCTGGGTGGTGGCGGTACAGGCCGCGAGGGTTGCGGTCTAGGTAAGCCTGATGTCTGTGGGCGAGGCTGTGAGACAGAGGCCGCTGCAACAGGGTGTGACGTTGTTTGCGGAGGCAACGTCCCATCGTTTCTACCTTCGTGCGATCGCCTTGACGGCTGACGGTCTGGTGTGCCCGAATCTCTAGTCATACTCACAAAACAAGCAGCAACGCTGCGTGAAAGCCTCAAACCATCTGCATAGATGCCATGCTACTCTTCAAGTTCCAAAAAGCCAAATGGGTTTGTAGGTTACTGAAGTCAGACCGCATTAGAACACAAAAGCGTCATTTCTGCAAAAGTCGCTTTCTTAATTAGGACTTACGCAAAAGCGGTCATCCTTCGCCCCCTAGCCCCCAATTCATAGCCCTACCGGGCATACCCTTCGGGAAGCAAGCTACAAGAAAGGGGGGAACCGAGCCAATGAAAGCCCCCAGAGTTAGGAGTTTGGGGCAAATGCGTCAGCTCTATTAATGTCCAGTGTTGTGCTTGAGCCTCACTCAGCGATCGCCAGACTAAACGCAGCGATGACCAACAACGGCGATCGAAACAACGACAGAACTCGCAAGACGCGCTAGCCTTTTACAGACAACGCTAACGCTCAACTCTACGAACTCTTACTTGGAGTACAGTGCCTCAGAATGAACTTGCGAACAGTCATCGCAACACGCTACGTGACTCCACTACGTGAAGGAGGTTCCCTACCTGCCATTGTCGAAGCCGATGACGATGGTATGTACGTGCTCAAATTTCGTGGGGCTGGGCAGGGAGCCAAAGCACTCGTGGCAGAGCTGGTTGCAGGCGAAATCGCTCGTGCGATCGGGATGCCAGTCCCCGAAATTGTCTTCGTGACACTTGACCCTGATCTTGCACGCACGGAGCCTGACCCCGAAATTCAAGACTTGATCCGGGCGAGTGCTGGACTGAACCTTGCGCTGGACTATCTGCCTGGTTCCATGACCTTTGACCCGATCGCAGGACAAGTTGAGGCGAAGCTTGCGTCGGCGATCGTATGGTTTGATGCCTATATTACGAATATCGATCGCACACCGCGCAACGCCAATATGCTGGTCTGGCATCGACGGCTTTGGCTGATCGACCACGGAGCCGCGCTGTACTTCCATCACACCTGGCAAAATTACCGCGATCGTAGTCGAGCACCCTTTCCAGCTATCAAAGATCATGTGCTACTGCGCTTCGCCAGCGAACTACAAGTAGCAGATGAAGCGCTCACCGCACGACTCACCCCCACTATCATCGACCAGATCGTGCAACTGATTCCTGATAGCTGGGTGGTAGACAGTGCTCCCTTTCCAGATGCAAAACACTATCGGGACGCGTTCATTGAATATTTGGTGAGACGATTAGAAACACCCCGCGCGTTTCTGGAGGAAGCCCTACGTGCCCGATCACTTCACGTATGACTACGCCATTATTCGCGTCGTCCCCAAAGTTGAGCGTGAAGAGTTTATCAACGTGGGCGTGATTGTCTCCTGCGCCAGCAACGGCTTTCTTGAGGCCCGCATTGAGTTGAATGAGTCGCGGTTGTTGGCGATCGACCCCACGCTGGATCTCGACCTCATCCGCAGCTACCTGGCAGTAATTCCAGTGATGTGTGCAGGTGGCAAAGCGGCTGGCGCGATCGGTCAACTACCCATGAGAGAACGCTTTCACTGGCTTGTTGCGCCTCGTAGTACGATCATTCAAACCTCGCGAGTTCATACAGGTCTCTGCAAACACTTACCAGATGTCATAGAACATCTACTTAACCTTATGGTGCGAACATCTCGCCATAGAGATGGTGAAGACATCTGCTGATGAAAACTGGGGCGCTAGGATTCGAACCTAGGGATGGCGAGACCAAAACCCGCTGCCTTACCACTTGGCGACGCCCCAACGCGTTACCAGAGTATATAGTAGCAGTTTACGTCCCAGACATGTCAAGAATTAAAAGTAAAAGACGCAGTGAACAGCGATCGAAACGTCAACAGCCCCTTCTTGACTGCTTTTACGCCTACCGATGCCTTTAAGCAGCGGCTGGCAGACGTTCAAGGTAGCTTATAGCTGGTCACACGTAGCGTCAGTTGGCCCTGTTCTGGGTCATGGTTAAAAATAAAGGCTCCTTCCACTTTCTCTCTTTTAGATAAGAAATCGACTTCTAGATGGCCTGTTTCAACAATCGTGCCACCAACTCGTAGCTCTGCCAGGATATATACCGACTCAGCCGTTTGTCCACCGTTATTTGTGACAACGAACGGCACATAGAATTGCCCATTAGCGG
Organism: Stenomitos rutilans HA7619-LM2; assembly: GCA_019358945.1. Taxonomy (GTDB): domain Bacteria; phylum Cyanobacteriota; class Cyanobacteriia; order Leptolyngbyales; family Leptolyngbyaceae; genus Stenomitos; species Stenomitos rutilans. The sequence goes on from JAHHIE010000025.1 coordinate 51,490, forward strand.
CACGAATCTTTTCAGTGTTGCGTACAGAAAGGACAGGCGGTTGTTGTTGTTGCTCATCCAGCCAGGTATAGCCAACTAGCCCCACCACGATCGCCAAGATAAAGGACGCCATGCCAAAGGTAATCCATTCAGCACGCGATCGCGGTGGTTCGTCAGTGCGAGGAGTTTGCGCTGGCTGATTCATACTGCTAGCCTGCCTGCCGCGCCGCCTATGGTGGTTGGCAAACCCAGCAATAATGTTTGCTCTAACCACATCGTCCACGGGTCGCTGAGAGTAAGACGCTGAAAGAACCACAGCATCATCACAGCAGCGACTAATGACACCAGGTAAGACATCACCGTTTCACTCAGGGGACGTTGAAAAATACCTTGCTGCTGCCGACGTTTGCGCTGATCTGAAAAACCTGCCTCAAAGACAATGCCATACGAAATTAGCAGGGATGCTGCCATGATTCCTAGCAGCCACGGCGCTGAAACAGCCGCCGCTAGCATTGGAATCTCATCAGTAGGCGAAATATTAAAGCCAATGACGATCGCGCCAATGAGAGTCGCACCAATATCAGCCAGGGTTGCATTGAGTGGGCTTGCGGCCTCCGCTTTGGATGGCGAACTACTATCGAGTGTTTGTGGCTCAGCGGCGCGAGTATCTCCCAAAAATTGACCAGCCAACGCAACTCCCAACGCAAACGGCACCGACTCAAAAATCACTTTGCCTAACGATTCGCGCAAAGGTGCGTCAAACGTCAATTCCCTCAAAAGCAAGAGCACAGAAGCCGAGCAAACTAAACCGATCGTCATTGCTTCTACCGTATCGGTAAAGGCTTCGTAGGGGCGAGACCGCCTCGTTCGACGAAAACCTTCGGTGCGGTTGAGCCAAAAAACACCGATAAACGTACCGACGATCGCCATCACGATTCTGGGCGCTTCAGCCATCGAGCCAACCCACCAAACCTCCATTGTGTAAAGCAGCGGAATACCAAACAAAAAGCCGCCACACGCTCCCCGCACAAGATCGTTCAGCTCAGTGGCCCACGCTGATTGGTGTCGTTTTTTTGCTAAAACCATTTTTAGTCTCTCTTCCGCTCTCACAGCAGCGTTAGCCAACCGCTTGTAGAACTCGGTTGCACTTTCTGGGACGGCATTGAGCGCGCAAGCTTTTCAAGCTTTCCATGCCCCATTCACGACCCCCAAAATAACGTCAATCCCTTCTTGAGCGTCTATGCGAAATTGACAGATTACTAGTTTACGAGTGATTAACGGACAAAAGCTGATGGTTGAGAAAGATGACCAATTCTTCGACTGTAGAAAAACTTTGCGGATCGAAATGATTGCTCAGATCCAGCCCAAATGAGACTAAGAAATCTTCAGTGAAGGATGTTTGCCAATCAAACCAGCAAACGAGTGGAAGGTAGAGATCTTCAGTTAGACGGTCATTTGGCCGCACTCTAGAAAACTCTAGCCCAGAATACGCCTGCATCTGGCTGTAGACAAAAGCGGCAACTGGCTGGGTAACTCCTTGCACCTGCCAGAATTGCTCAAACCACTCATCACTGCTTAGGGCAGGGCGATCGCGCAGAAACCGATTAACCTGTTGGCGCGTGCGCAGATCAGGACTGAGATCAGCGTAAGCCCTTAAACTATCAAAAATGTTCCTGAGCCGTCGCCACATGCGTCTAACATTGCCAAACTTTCCTTCAGTATTCCCACCCTCATAGGGATCTCTCTAGTGGAAAAGACTCTTGTATACGCTTGCTTACTGCTTGCCAGACAATCAGTTCAATGACAACTGACCTCAGCAAAACTGGATTTTTAACATCCAATTCAGGACATGGATTCCGCATAAGCAAAAAATTCCCTTTCCATTGCAAATCAGGAATTTTACTGAGCTGTATGGGGACGAGATGAGGGAACGCTAAGAATGTAACATCCACTTGGGGAGTGTTCAAGCGAGTGAAAACTACGTTTGAGGCTAAATTTTTGCAAGCTTTCGCTCAGCAACGTCGGGAGCAAGGGTTTACGTTGATTGAATTGCTGGTTGTGATCATTATTATTGGCATCCTGTCATCGATCGCACTCCCGTCTTTTCTGAACCAGGCAAGCAAAGCAAAAGAGTCTGAAGCCAAGCAATACATTGGTGCCTCTAATCGTGCGCAGCAGGCGTATTACCTGGAGCGCAGTCAATTTGCTGTGAATTTTGTCTCGCTGGGTATTGGCATTAAAACCGACACCAACAATTTCACATATGGCATTGACACAACCGCAGGCAGTACATCAGCGATTATCCGTAACGTTGCCTATCCCCGAAATACTGGGGTGCTGCGCGCCTATACCGGAGCCGTCGAGATTGATAATGTCAATACGGCAGTCTTTACCGCGATCGCCATTCTCTGTCAGTCTCAAGCACCGTCAGGTGGCGATCCTACAGGTGTACTGTCGAATGTAGCGACTGGCACCCTCTCGCGCTGCAACACGGGCTGGCAAGAGTTGACGAAATAGGGTTCACTCAGTAGAGGTCGTCCTTGCATCGGTGACTCGGAGCTGAGAGCGATAGAATAGGAAAGATTATTTTTCCCCTGCCCCTATGCCCGATCGCGCCGACGGTTCTAAGCAAGCTAACGGTTCTAAGCATCCTATAGCTGAATCGCATGACCATCCCGCCAGTCATGCCATCGCCCAAAATACGATTCGCATTCGAGGCGCACGCCAGCACAACCTGAAAGATATTGATCTGGAGCTACCCCGCGATCGCCTGATTGTGTTTACAGGCGTGTCCGGTTCGGGGAAGTCTTCGCTAGCCTTTGACACGATTTTTGCCGAAGGGCAGCGCCGCTACGTAGAATCACTCAGCGCCTACGCTCGCCAGTTTTTGGGCCAGGTTGATAAACCCGATGTGGACGCGATCGAAGGCTTGAGTCCGGCCATCTCCATTGACCAAAAATCGACCTCCCATAATCCTCGCTCTACAGTCGGCACCGTCACCGAAATTTACGACTACCTGCGCCTGCTGTACGGACGGGCAGGCATTCCCCATTGTCCCCACTGCGATCGCTCCATTTCGCCGCAGTCCATCGATCAAATGGTTGATCGAGTGATGGAACTGCCCGATCGCACGCGCTTTCAGATTCTCGCGCCCGTCGTCCGAGGCAAGAAAGGGACGCATAAAAAGCAGTTATCCAGTCTGGCCGCTGATGGCTTTGTGCGTGTGCGTATCAATGGTGAAGTGCGAGAACTCAGCGATGCGATCGAGCTTGACAAAAACCAGGCGCACACGATCGAGATTGTGGTCGATCGTTTGATCAAAAAAGCAGGCATTGAAGAACGTCTGACCGACTCTCTCGGCACCTGTCTCAAGCATTCCGGTGGGATTGCAGTTATTGACGTTTTGCCGGACGAGGCAGAGGGCAGAGGGCAGAAGGCAGAAGGCAACGTAGTCGAACTTCCCACAGGCCAAGCTCTCCGTGCTGCCGAAAAAGGCGGCAACTACGGTATCTCCGACCCCACACCCCACACCCCACACCCTACTCCCCTCATTTTTTCCGAAAACTTCGCCTGCCCCGAACACGGCGCTGTGATGGAAGAACTGTCCCCCCGCTTGTTTTCCTTTAATTCACCCTACGGTGCTTGTCCTGCCTGTCATGGGTTGGGCAGTCATCGCAAGTTCTCCGCCGAACTGGTGGTGCCCAATCCGGATTTGCCCGTGTATGCGGCGATCGCGCCCTGGTCAGATAAAGACAATACCTATTACCTGTCGCTGCTTTGTAGCGTCGCCACTGCCTTTGGGTTCGATATTCAAACGCAGTGGAGCCAGTTGACAGAGGAACAACGCCACATTTTGCTGCACGGGTCTCAAGAGGCGATCTGGATTGAAACTGATTCTCGCTATCGGCAGAATAAAGGCTACCAGCGTCGCTATGAAGGCGCGTTGCCGCTGCTAGAAAAACAATATCAGGAAGCCAATTCAGACGTTTATAAGCAGAAACTAGAGCAATACCTGGTCGATCAACCCTGCGAAGACTGCAAGGGCAAACGGCTGAAGCCAGAAGCACTCTCTGTCAAGTTGGGACAGTTTCGCATTGCTGATTTGACGAGCGTTTCAATTCGAGACTGTTTAAATCAGGTGAACAGCATTGAGTTGAGCCAACGACAGGCACAGATTGCCGATCTGGTGCTGCGTGAAATCAAAGCACGCTTGCAATTTCTCTTGGACGTGGGGCTAGATTATCTCACCTTGAACCGGACGGCTATGACGCTTTCGGGTGGCGAGGCGCAACGTATTCGTTTGGCAACCCAAATTGGCTCTGGACTAACGGGCGTTCTCTACGTCCTGGATGAGCCGAGCATTGGGCTGCATCAGCGTGACAATGCCCGGTTGCTCAAAACCCTGCATCGGCTCCGCAATTTAGGCAATACGCTGATTGTGGTGGAGCATGATGAAGAAACGATTCGCGCTGCCGATTATGTGGTGGATATTGGTCCTGGTGCAGGAGTGCACGGTGGGCGTATTGTGTCTCAAGGTAGCCTGCAAGCGATGCTGGATGCTCCCGATTCGTTGACAGGCGCTTACTTGTCAGGTCGAGAAGTGATCGCAACACCTGCTCAGCGTCGATCGGGTAATGGTCGCGCCCTCAAAATCCGCAATGCTTACCGTAATAATCTGAAGCAAATTGATGTCGAAATTCCGCTGGGCAAATTGGTGTCTGTGACAGGCGTTTCAGGTTCGGGTAAATCCACGCTCATTAACGAACTGCTCTATCCGGCGCTGCAAAACCACTTTGGCAGCAAGATACCCCAGCCCAAGGAAATGGAGCCGATCGCAGGCTTGAGTGCATTAGACAAAGCGATCGTCATTGACCAATCTCCGATCGGGCGAACCCCTCGTTCCAATCCCGCGACCTATACGGGCACCTTTGACATCATTCGGGATGTCTTTGCCGAAACGATCGAAGCCAAAGCCAGAGGATACAAGCCCGGTCAATTCTCCTTTAACGTTAAAGGGGGACGCTGTGAAGCCTGCGGTGGTCAGGGCGTCAACGTCATTGAAATGAACTTTTTGCCCGATGTCTATGTGCAGTGCGAAGTCTGCAAAGGTGCCCGCTATAACCGCGAAACGCTTCAGGTGAAGTTCAAAGGCAAATCGATCGCGGATGTGCTAGGCATGACCGTTGATGAAGCGCTGGAGTTTTGCAAAAATATTCCTCAAGCCGCAGCACGCTTGCAAACATTAGTAGATGTCGGTCTAGGCTACGTTCGCTTGGGACAAACCGCACCCACTCTTTCCGGTGGTGAAGCCCAACGGGTCAAGCTGGCAACGGAACTCTCTCGCCGCGCGACAGGCAAAACCCTTTACCTCATCGACGAACCCACAACAGGTCTCTCCTTTTATGACGTTCACAAGCTTTTAGACGTGCTGCAACGTCTGGTAGACAAAGGCAACACGGTTTTAGTGATCGAGCATAATCTGGATGTCATCCGCTGCTCTGATTGGGTGATTGACTTGGGGCCAGAGGGGGGCGATAGAGGGGGCGAAATTATTGCTGTCGGTACTCCCGAAGAAGTGGCCGAAAACACTCACTCTCACACAGGTCACTACCTCAAACAGGTACTACAGCAATACCCACCCGTCCCTGCAACCGCATAAGGCATGATAGAGAAACGCAAGTAGGAAGAGTATTAGCAATGGTCATCTCTACAGTTGCTCTGAATCAGCCTCCCGTCGTCTTGATCGAAGACTACCTGCTCAATCCTCCCGATCACATGGAATGGGTGGATGGGCAACTCGTAGAAAAGAATGATATGACGCTGAAGACAAGCCGAGTGCAGTTAACGTTGGGGCGGTTGTGGAGTGACTACAAAAATACACACAATCTCGGCGGAGAGTGTTACACAGAGACACCTTGTCGTACCAATCAGCAAATCCGTCGTCCTGATCTGGCGTATTTGACACCCGAACTGCTGGCCCAATTTGGTGAACCGAACGTCTTTCCCCAGGTATTCCCGCTGCTTGCCGAGATTGTTTCGCCAACCGACTGTGCTGAGGACGTGTTCAACAAGGCAAGTGAGTATCTGGAAGCTGGCTGCCAGGAGGTGTGGCTGGTCTTCCCCGACAGTGGTTGGATTGTAGTATTAACACCACAAAGCCGATCGCTCGTTACCAGAGGCGAAAACGTCAGCACTCAGACCATTCTGACTGGATTTAGCGTGCCCATAGATGACTTACTGGGTCGATAAAATGCAATCATGCGAATCTGTACAGCCTCGATCGCAAAGCTGAATGCTGATCGCTGATCGCTTTCAACTGCCCTACTACCAAAAACTCGGTGATACCCTTCATGACTCCCAGTGTTGAAATTATCTGTGTTGGTACCGAATTGCTCTTGGGCGACATTCTCAACAGCAATGCTCAATTCTTAGCGCAAGCATTGGCCCAGCTAGGGATGGCTCACTACTACCAAACAGTGGTGGGAGACAATCCAGAGCGTATTAAAGACGTTGTGAAGATTGCCAGCGATCGAGCCCAACTCCTCATCTTCACAGGTGGCTTAGGGCCTACCCCTGACGATCTGACCCATGAGACGCTAGCAGCTTGCTTCGGTGTGCCCCTCGTGGAGCATCCCGAGATTCTTGCAGACATTACCCGTAAGTTTGCCCAGCGCGGGCGCACCATGACGGCTAACAATCGCAAACAGGCACTCTTGCCGGAAGGCGCAGTCGTGCTGACTAACGACTCTGGCAGCGCCCCAGGTATCATCTGGCAACCGACACCAGGACTCACCATTCTGACCTTTCCAGGCGTACCCGCAGAAATGCAGCGCATGTGGCGCGAGGTAGCCGTTCCGTATCTGCAAAGCCAGGGCTGGGGGCAAACAACTATCCACAGCCGCACGCTAAAATTTTGGGGCATTTCAGAATCGGCACTGGCAGAAAAGGTCAACACCTTTTTCGACCTTCAGAACCCGACGGTTGCTCCCTATGCCAATCATGGTGAAGTGAAACTCCGGATTTCTGCCCGTGCAAACTCCGAAGCAGAAGCTCAGCAACTGATCGCACCTGTAGAGCAGCAGCTTCGCCAGATTGGTGGCATCAACTGCTACGGTGCAGACAGCGATTCGCTTGCGTCTGTCGTGGGTGCCTTGCTCAAAGCCGATCGGTCAACGCTTGCGGTTGCTGAGTCATGTACAGGAGGAGGCTTGGGCGAAGCGATTACGTCCGTCCCCGGTAGCTCTAGCTATTTCTGGGGTGGGGTCATTTCTTACGACAACGTTATCAAGGTACGGCTGCTGGATGTCAGTGAGCAAGATCTGGCTGCACAGGGTGCGGTTAGTCATATTGTCGCCAAACAAATGGCAGTTGGGGTGCGATCACGCCTTGGCACCACTTGGGGATTAAGCATTACAGGCATCGCTGGCCCGGACGGTGGTACAGCAGACAAGCCAGTTGGGTTGGTCTATATCGGGCTGGCAGAAGCGGATGACGTGCAGAGCTTTGAGCATCAGTTTGGCACCTTACGGGGACGGGATTGGATTCGTAGGCTCAGCGCTGCTATTGCGCTAGATCTTTTACGACGAGCAATAATAAACAAATCATTAATAAAGTTGACATAATTACTAGAGGTACTTGCTTATCTGCAACGTTTGATTAAGACTTAGATAAGGTGACCCAAATTTATGGAATCTCTACAGTCTTTTTCCGGGCTGTTAACTAATTGATAAATTGGGTACAATTTTAGATAAGTGATCAGGTTGAATCGGCCCCGCGATCGGTGGTGACGACTGTGGGTGACGACCAGACCATAGCGAAGGAGCAATCTGTTCAATGGATTACCTTGAGAAGGTACTTGAAAAAGTAAAAGAATGGGCGCGCAAGCTGATTGAAGCGATTCTTGGGCCTGAAGGACAGCCCGAAGGTGAGCTGATTCCCATTCCGGTCAAGGATTCTCAGCGTCGCTAACCTGTTTTGTAGCTGTCTTGTTCATGATTGAACCAGGCGCTTCGTTTGAGGTGGTTTTGATGCGAAGAGTACGCAACCTTCCCTTGTGACAGCTTCTGGCGCTTGCTCACCTATGCATACACCTAAGAGAGAAGGCTTTAGAGGTTTGCTTAGTCTTCTAGTTCTCCACGGTCCAAACTTGAATCTATTGGGCAAGCGGGAGCCAAGTATTTATGGCTCTATGACCCTTGATAGTATTACGCGGCAGCTTGAGCAGTCTGCCGAATCCCTTCGAGTAAAGCTTTCGTCGCTTCAGTCTAATCATGAAGGCGCTCTCGTTGATGCGATCCACGCGGCTCTGGGGCAGCATCAAGGGATTTTGATCAATGCAGGTGCTTACACGCATACCAGCGTTGCCATTCGCGATGCGATTGCGGCTGTCGCCATTCCCACCGTCGAGGTGCATCTTAGCAACCTTTATCGCCGCGAGACGTTTCGCCATCATTCTTACATCGCGCCAGTTGCGATTGGGCAAATCAGCGGGTTTGGAGCAGACAGCTATCGTTTAGGGTTAGAGGCACTGGTACATTACCTGAATCATACCGAGGGCTGAGAAGCAGTCAGCAATAGCGGTTAGAGTACTTTCGACTGTTGGCTTTCACTTTTGCCTTTTACCTTCTCCCCCCTACTCCTCAATCCTTCCAAGCAATCGCGCTCAAATTTCTTCGTGCGGGTGTTATTGATACAGCAAATGTGGTTCAATCGGGTGACATTGGTTGCGGAATCATGAGCGTATCGCCCCGAATGGAATGAAGACAACGGTTTATCTTGCTGTAAACGGTACCCTGATGCGGGGGCTGGAACTGAACGCCAACATGGAACTTGTGGAAGCAGAGTTTGTGCGGGAGGCGTTCACAGAGCCGACGTATCGCCTGTGGTCGATTAACGATCGCCATCCAGCGATGATGCGGGTCAGCGCAGGTGGCACTGCGATCGCGGTTGAGGTTTGGGCCGTGCCTGCTAGCAAAATGGCGTTTCTGCTGCTGCTGGAACCACCTGGACTTTCGATCGGCAAAGTGCGCTTAGCCGATGGCGAAGAGGTGCTGGGTGTGATCGGTGAACCCATTCTCTGTGAAGGGAAGCGAGAAATTACGGCATGGGGCGGTTGGCGAGCATATATTGCCGATCCAGCGGGACAAAAAGCAACGGCAACGGAGATGGTATGACAGAAAATCCAGTTGATACAGCCGTTTTAGTGGATTACCTTGCGGCACTGGTCGCCTTGCCGCTACAGCCGGAGCATCGATCAGGGGTGGTTGATAATTTTGTCCGCATTGTGGCGATCGCGCAACTCGTCAATGAATTTCCCCTGCCAGACGACATTGAGATCGCATCCATCTTTGAACCCTAGCCGTTGCCTTCGACATTGAATTCATCACCTTAAACCATGAGCCAGGACTACCCAGATGCTAGCAGCATCGCCGCTAGTGTGCGAAGTCAGGAAATTTCTGCCCGATCGGTCGTAGCTGTAGCTTTGAAACGAATCGCTGATCACAATGACACACTGAACTGCTTCACCAGTGTCATTGCAGAACAAGCCCTTAAGGATGCAGATGCCATTGACCAAGCGATCGCGGATGGCAGAGACCCTGGACCATTGGCTGGTGTACCATTTGGGGTCAAGGATCTGTATGATGTGGCAGGCTTGACGACTCTAGCTGGCTCCAAAATTAACGCCGATCGTCCTCCTGCCATTCAAGATGCCACGTTGGTGGCACGCCTAAAGCAGGCTGGTGCCGTTTTGGTCGGTGCCCAGAATATGGACGAATATGCCTATGGCTTTGTGACTGAAAACAGTCATTATGGCCCGTCCCGCAATCCCCACAACTTAAACCGTATGACAGGTGGTTCCTCTGGTGGTTCCGTGGCTGCGGTTGCTGCGGGTCTGGTGCCCCTTAGCCTTGGCTCCGACACCAATGGTTCGATCCGCGTGCCTGCCTCACTGTGCGGTATTTTTGGGCTAAAGCCAACCTTTGGACGCTTATCCCGCGCCAGAACCTATCCCTTTGTTCACAGCCTGGATCACCTTGGCCCTTTTGCCCGATCGACCCGTGATCTTGCCCTTACCTTTGATCTGCTCCAAGGCCCAGATCGGGATGATCCAGCCTGTACCGATCGCCCTGTGGCGCTAACCCTACCCGAACTAGCGAAAGGGATTGATGGGTTGCGCATAGCTGTCGCCGATGGCTACTTTACTAAAGGCGCTGAACCCAATGTGCTGGCAGCCGTAGAGTCGGTTGCCACTGCTTTAGGTACCACCCAGTCAGTCACCATTTCTGAAGCCCATCGCGCCCGTGCTGCCGCATTTATTATCACAGGATCGGAAGGAAGTAACCTGCATCTGGACGACCTTCGCACCCGTCCTCAAGATTTTGACCTTGCTACTCGCGATCGCTTTCTGGCAGGTGCCCTCATTCCCGTCACCTGGTATCTCCAAGCGCAACGGTTTCGCAGTTGGTACCGCGATCGTGTCCGTGAACTGTTCACGCAGGTTGATATTATTCTTGCGCCTGCAACCCCCTGCCCTGCACCGCTCCTTGGTCAAGCCACGCTGGTGCTAGATGGCGAAGAAGTGCCACTCCGCCCCAACTTAGGGGTTTACACGCAGCCGCTTTCCTTCATTGGCGTGCCGATCGTCGCCGTACCTGTGCAGCAGCCTGGAACATTGCCGATCGGAGTACAGATTATTGCAGCCCCCTATAAAGAAGCGCTGGCCTTGCGAGTCGCGGCCTTCCTGGAAGCTAAAGGCGTGGTAGCGGCTCCCGTACCCACCTGGAAACCTCTTTCCTAAAACACTCTAGAGCAGGATCGTTGCCCTACCTCTAGTGTGGTCAGGCAGAAGTAGGAAGGCAGAGGGCAGAAGGCAAAAACTTTGTTTTGAAGACATCTATAATGAGGCGATCGCTTTTTGATCAGCTTTGAATTTTAACACGCTGGCGTGTAGAATGTCTAGTCAGGGCGAGAGTAAATATCAACCATTGTTGGCACACTTGAGTCGAAGCGATCGATTGCAAGTCACATTAACCTTTGCCGAAATCGAAGCCTTGCTGGGTGAGAAGCTGCCTCCTTCTGCCCGTAGCAAGCGCGGATGGTGGAGCAATCGCAGCGCAGGAGCACTGCAAGCCACAGCCTGGATGAGAGCGGGCTATCTTGTTGCCACGATCGACCTGAGCGGTGAGCAGGTCATCTTTACTAAACCGCCCCAGGTCTACCGCGTACAGTGCATAGATGACACGTTGCAGTGGAATAGCGAGTTGATTCGAGCATTACGGTTGCATATGGGATTGACGCAAGCGGACATGGCAAAGGAGTTAGGCGTGCGTCAACAAACCGTCAGTGAGTGGGAAAAAGGCGTTTATGCTCCCACTCGCGCCAGTTCAAAGCACCTGACTCTGGTTGCTGAGAAAGCAGCATTTCGCTATGAGGTCTACTAAGGAATGAGAATTTAATAAAGTAGGGTTTGTTAGGCGAAGCCGTAACGCATCATCTGAGCAGCTTTGGTGCGTTACGCCGCACTTTTCCTGAATGCCGAAGGCTATACACACCCTACGAAAATAACAGCTTATTTAATTCATAATCCTAAAGAAGCGGGAGAGCCTTTTTAAGTATGTCGTCAGGTTATGGAGATGTAGGGTGCAGGTGTAGCTGGGAACATGGCGGCAATGGCTGTAGACAAAGCAATGGAAATAATCCAGTTGGCGCTGCATGAGCGATCGCGCTTAAACTGGGGATAATAACGCAAGCACCGTTTTGACTGAAGAACTCCCCGCATGCACGTCCTTTTTAACGTCATCAGACAAGACCAAACCTCTATCCCAAACGTCGAAACCTTCACGCTCGACGTTGACCCCGGCAGCACGATTTTGGACTGCTTAAACCGCATTAAATGGGAGCAGGACGGGACGCTTGCCTTTCGTAAAAATTGCCGCAATACCATCTGTGGCAGTTGTTCCATTCGCATCAACGGACGTTCCGCCTTGGCTTGTAAAGAAAATGTTGGTAGCGAGCTTGCGCGACTACGGCCAACAACCCCTGCTGGCAAAGACAATTCTGTTGCTGAAGCGATTCCCACCATCACACTAGCACCGATGGGCAATATGCCAGTCATTAAAGATTTGGTGGTAGATATGAGCAGCTTTTGGCACAATCTGAAAGCGATCGACCCCTACGTCAGCACAGCCGCACGCCAAATCCCTGAGCGCGAGTTTCTGCAAACCCCTGAAGAACGGGCAAAGCTTAACCAGACGGGCAATTGCATTCTCTGTGGCGCTTGTTATTCAGAGTGCAACGCCTATGAGGTCAACCCGAACTTTGTGGGGCCGCATGCATTAGCAAAAGCCTATCGCATGGTGGCTGATTCGCGGGATGATGACACTGAAGCACGACTGGAAAAATACAACCATAGTACTGATGGCGTATGGGGCTGTACGCGCTGCTATTACTGCAATGCTGTCTGTCCAATGGAAGTCGCTCCGCTGGATCAGATTAGCAAAATCAAAGGCGAAATTTTAGACCGTAAGGGCGCTCATCCTGGTCGATCGGTTCGTCATCGCACAACGTTGATCGAGCTTGTGAGGCAAGGTGGGTGGATTGATGAGCGGCTGTTTGGCCTAAAAGTGATGGGCAATTCCTTCCGCGATTTAAAGGGTTTGGCAAGCCTGGGGCCACTGGGGCTGCGAATGATGCTCAGAGGCAAGTTTCCTCTCACCTTTGAGCCATCGGAAGGTGCATCTACCGTACGATCTCTGATCGACTCGGTGCAAGCGCTAGAAGCTTCTGAGGGAGCACTTGAAACTCTCGCCGACACACCTGAACCTGTTGGCGGTTAACGCCATCAACCGCTGCTAACGAGGGTTGGTCAACGCATCCAACGGTTGACCGTCCTGATCGTACAGCACCACATCCCACTGCCCGTTGGCGCTGGATTCAAACGCGATCGTGTTGCCATCTGCCGTAATCGTTGGATTGCGTACCTCCGCTCTCAGATTCTCAGTGAGATTGCGAAGTTGTCGGGTTGTGCGATCGTACAGGTAAATGCTCGATCGTCCCTCACGAGAGCCAGCAAAGACAATCAGACGGCCATCCTTCAAGATCCCAGGGCTAGACACAATCATGTCGATCGCGTTTAACCCTGGCAAATCTACCAAGCTATGCATCACCATGTCGTAAAGGTAAAGATCCTGACTACCGCTGCGATCGGACACAAAGACAACATAGCGACCAGAAATACGTGGTTGCAGGTCAGAAAAGTTGCTGTTAAGGCTGCGACCACCTGGGTCAAAGGGGAAGTTGACCGCTTGCGGACTACAGCCCTGCAAAATGCTCGAACAAAGCAGCAACAGGAGCAGGCGATTCACAGAAGCGTGAGGCTGGGAGGGAAATAGGGAAGAGGGAGCAGAAGGGGCAGAGAGCATCACGTCGTTCGTTGTTTAAAGCTCATAAAGAGGCAGAAGGTAAAAGGCAGAAGACAAAAGGCTATTGATCGAGCCACTCCTGACTCCTGACTCCCGGCTCCCAACTCCCCATTCTCAACTTCCTTTCGTTCTGCCTCAAACACTTTTAAGGCGAGGATGAAAGCCGCGATCGCAGTTCATCGGGCACATCTGATTCTACATTTGGCCCACGATCCAGTACCTCAATATCCCATTGCCCCCGTTCGCCTGTTTCAAAGGCAATGTATCGTCCATCTGGGCTAACGCTGGGGTTGCGAAACCAACCCCGGTAGCCAGCAGTCAAGACCTGCGGCTGTTGAAGCACTCGATCGTACAGTTCAATTTCAGGACGAACACCATCGCTCGTCACATAAACAATGTAGCGCCCTGTATAGCTCAGGCTGGGGGACTCTGCGATCGCATGCTGCCGATTTAGCCGAGGCAAACTGACCATCTGCCGCTGCTTGCGATCGTAAAGCAAAATACCACGGTTGCCATCGCGGTTTGACACCAGCGCTAGAAAATGACCATCCCCACTGAGAGCAGGCTGCTCATCACTGTACCGACTGTCAAACTCGGCTGAGACAGTGGCTGGAGGCTCTGCTTGGCTACAACCAACCAGCAGAGCGGCAAACAACACGAGGCAAAAACCGCCCTTGAACCAAACTTTATTTTCAGGTAAATCCCTATTCACGATGACGGCAATGTCTAGAAGCACTTCCAAACTAGCCGTTCCCTTCACACATCCAATTTGGCTTCATGCTGCAAGAAAGCCTCTAATAGCTACCCCAATTGTCTTCTTCATCTGTATCAACTGGACGGTAATCAACATACTCTGAGGACGACGCGCCATTGCGTGATTCAGAGCGACGATCGCGCGAGGTGAAGTTATCGTCTGAGGAGGGACGAGAGCGTCTTGGGCGAGAGGAGGGTGACTGATTACCTGAGCGCGAAGGTGAAGAGCTACGGCTACGAGCGGGTCTATCATCCCAAAGATCAGAATCTTCACGGCTACCGCCGATCGAATCAATGGAGTCATCAGAGGTGCGAGGACGGCGCTTACGGGCGCGATCGCTGGTGCCTGTGCCTAACCGGGCTTCACCTGCGCGGCTGGTCGGGCGACGACGCGATTCTTCATCGTACTCATCTCGCTCAGAGCGAACATCACGAGTTCCCCGAATGCGTCGAGCGGCTGGGCGTTCTTCGTAAGGATTTAACTCTTCCAGATCGGCTCGGTACACCCGACTCACGGGACGTTCATCATCAACGATCGGCGTGTTCCGCTTTGCTTGCTCTGTTGCAGCGCCCCGCAAACGGATGCTTTCATACGCAAAGAAAATGGCTGTGCCTGCGAGCAGAAACTGGTTAAATTGCAGAATAGGGTCAAGCCGCCAACCCTGAAAAAAAAGGATGCCGCCGCAGAGCAGCGCAATGGCCGCAAAGAAAATGTCGTGATCACGAGCAAGCCGAGGACGCAGCGATCGCAACGCATACAGGCCAGCACCAGACGCTGCCAGCGCTATGCCCACAAAACTCGCCCAATTCAGTGAGGCGTTTACCATCGCATCCCTCTCCTAGTTACATCCTATGTTAACGACTGATGCCCAAAATCTCCAACCACTTGATTGAGAAAGAGAACTCCATTCAGGATACCCCCAGAGCATCGTAATCGGTATAGTGCCTTTCTATCTTGAACGAAGACTCACGTTGCTTCTGTAAAACTGATCTCTATACATTGACCTTTACTCAAGTCTCAACGTGGTTACAGCAGTTGCCATCATGGTAAACCACAGGTTTGTAAAGACGAGTATGAGTGTGTAGGGTATTGAGTTTTGGCGTGGGCGCTTTGGGAGTGAGCCTCAGTTGAACGGTGTGACACACGCAAAGGGAAACGGCTGTAAGACTGAGAGGATGACACGATCAGTGAATGGTTTTTGCTTATACCATGCCTGTAGGTCAAAGGCAAAACCCTGGAAACACCTCTAAAAGCAGACAAAGTGACTACCCAAGGCGACCCAGGGCTTTTAACCACTCATTTGGGGCAATTCGTAAATCAGGGCGATCGATGCGACCAAAACCTCGGAGGCTTAAGCAACGACATTTCTTAGATGTTTGGCTCCTGGTTCAAACCTCCGAGGTTTGCGTCAGCCCTGTTATCGTTGAATCTGATCTTTTTGACTAATAAAAAGGAGTCCGCCGAAGATCCCTCCGACCACAATGGCACCTGCCAGAAGGCTGATGAAAAAATTTACTAAAGCAGGAGTCATAGATTAATGTTCCTCGTTGTATAACGTTATCTTCATCATAATCTTAGCGGTCTGTTACCCACTTGAAAAGCAGTTGGCAAAAGGTTTCTTGATCAGACAACCCGTCTTGCTGACGGAGAGGGACAGGAATGGCGCTAAAATTGATGAGAAAGCTGTTTACATCGCTTCAAACTACCGATCGAGCTATGGATTTTACGACGATCGCCTCCTGGACGTTGGGTCCTTTACTGGGCGTTATGACCTTTCTCTTTATCTTTCGCATTGTGCTGACCTGGTACCCGCAGGTCGATCTCACGCGCTTTCCCTTCAATGTGATTGCTGCACCGACTGAGCCGTTTCTAGCCCCGTCGCGCAAAATTGTGTCTCCGATCGGTGGCGTTGATATTACCCCCATTCTCTGGGTTGGCATCATGAGTTTCCTGCGCGAAATTCTTTTAGGGCAGCAGGGATTATTGACGATGATGATGGAGGGAAAAGGGTTTTAGGGAGAAAGGCTAAGGGATGAAGGCTAAAAGCTTTTGAATTTTACCCACTCCAAACTCCCTACCCCTCTGCTCCCCCTGCCTCCCTTGCTCTGCCTGCACCTCACCCCTTCCCCTCTTGCTCCTTCTGCATCATTTGCTCCACAAAGTTGGTGTAAACATCTCCTCTCTGGAAGTCTGGGTTGTCTAGAATTTTCTGGTGAAAGGCGATCGTGGTAGGTAGACCCGTGACGGCACACTCACGCAGGGCACGACGCATGCGACGGATGGCGGCTGGGCGATCGTGCCCCCAAACAATCAGCTTGCCGATGAGTGAGTCGTAGTAAGGCGGAATTTCGTAGTCGGTGTAGACGTGGGAGTCCATCCGCACACCGGGGCCGCTAGGCGGTAGGTAGCCGCTGATGCGTCCGGGGTGGGGACGAAAATTGTGATCGGGATCTTCTGCATTAATACGGCATTCGATCGCATGTCCCCGCAACTGCAATTGCTCTTGAGTGAGGCTGAGTGGTTCGCCTTGGGCAATCCGGAGTTGTTCCGCGATTAAATCTAGCCCGGTAATCATTTCTGTCACGGGATGCTCGACCTGAATCCGGGTATTCATCTCCATGAAGTAAAATTCGCCAGACTGATCGAGCAAAAATTCGACGGTACCCGCCCCGACGTAGTTGATGGCTTTGGCAACCATGACAGCAGCGGTACCCATCTTTTCGCGCAGTGTGGGAGTGAGGGCAGGACTGGGAGCTTCTTCCAGCAGCTTTTGGTGGCGACGCTGGATAGAGCATTCACGCTCACCGAGATGAATCACATTGCCGTGCGTATCTGCGAGAATTTGAAACTCGATGTGGCGCGGCTTTTGCACAAACTTCTCGAGGTAGACACCGGGATTGCCAAAGGCGGCTTCGGCCTCCCCCTGCGCGGCGGCAAACAGCTTGCTCAGATCGCTCTCCTCTTTCACCAACCGCATGCCTCGTCCACCTCCGCCTGCGGTTGCTTTGATGATGATGGGGTAGCCAATTTTATGGGCAATCGCCCGTGCTTCTGCTTCATCTGTCAACAAGCCTGCGCTGCCCGGTACGGTTGGTACACCCACGCGCTGCATCGTTTTCTTGGCGGTTGATTTGTCGCCCATTGAGCGAATGGAATCAGGCGAAGGGCCAATAAAGGCAATTTGATGATCGGCGCAAATTTCGGCAAAGCGTGCATTTTCCGCCAGAAAGCCGTAACCGGGATGAATGGCGGTTGCGTTACGGGTCAATGCTGCCGCAATGATGTTGGGGATGTTCAGGTAACTTTTGCTGCTGGGCGGCTCACCGATACAAACCGCTTCATCGGCAAGCTGCACATGCAACGAATGGCGATCGACCGTCGAATGAACCGCAACCGTCGCAATCCCCATCTCCTCGCATGTGCGGAGAATCCGAAGAGCGATTTCGCCACGGTTCGCAATCAAAACTTTTGAAAACTGCATCTCTAGATAACTTTGTTCTGTATTGAGTAGAATAAACGCTTCTGTGAGCCACTGGAAGAGGAGAGGCGAGAGGGAGAGTGAGGAAAAATTTTGAGTTGTTCTTTAGCCACTCCCTACTCCCCGCTCCCCGCTTTCTGCCCTCTGCCTTCTGCCTTTTTCCCTGCACTAAAACGCCAACTACTCTCCACACTTACAGCTATCCTTCAGTTGATGCATTACAGCGGGGGCGAGTCCGCCCCAGAGGGGAGTGTTAACGTCAGCCGATCGCAGTCCTTCAGCCGTCCAGGAGTTGCAGGTTTTGAGTGCAGAGTAGCGTCCGGTGGCAATGTAGAAGCTACTGTCGCCATCATGCCCACGGCTAATTAGTTCCTGCCCCTGGCTGTTGGTCTGGAAAGACGCTTCGAGGAAGTGCATTAACTTCAAGTACTGAGCCTGATCCAGACTGATGCATTTAAGGGTTTCGTTGGGGTAGTGGGGAACAGCGGTATGTCCTTTGACGAAGAGGGCAGCGGGATTTGGCCGCAGGAGCGATCGCAGTGCGCTAGAGATGCTGATCTTATCCCAGGATGGTGTTTCGACGTAAAAGGTGCGATCGCCCCAGCCAAACTGAAGATAGCGGTAGTCAGCAGGCTTGCTTTTACCCAGCGTGGCTAGATTGAGGTGCTGGCCCCAGTCGAAGGCATCATTGTGAACGGGCACAAAAAAGTTGGTGTGCATCACGTCGCCTGCAACGTAGACTCTATATTTGCAGCCCGTCTGCTGTGTTGGTGTATGCCATTGTCGGGGTGTTACCGCCGCGATCGCTAGGAGTGTGATCGTGCCCAAAATGCCGCCTAGCCCGTATAGCCCTGCCTGTCCAACCCGTTTCCAAACAGCCCGATCATTCATTACTGCGCCAAACGTGTTGAGTTAACCTACCATTGAGCAAATGAGGCTTATTGTTGCGGAATTTTAGACTGTGCATTGCGTCACGAATGTTAGTTAGGCTGCTTGAGTTATTAGTAAAGAAGATATTGGGGGTCTTGATAGGACATTTAGAAGCATTGGGTATTGCTGAGTCAAGTTCACTAAAGGTTACAGATCAATGGCTCTATTCAATCGTTATAATTTCTAGCACGAGTCAATAAAAGGCATAGATTCTGTTTCAAGATTTGGGTGGGTTTTGGTTTAGCTGGAATGAAACGGTTTAGTTAAAAGAGCGTCAAGTATTTTAAGGTTCAAAATTTCAGGAGGAGATTTTTGATATGACATCTGAGGACAGCAGCCCTAAACACCGCGCCTTAACTGATGTAATTAAGCAAATTCTACTGGGCATTGCATTTGGACTATTGCTTACACTTATCCCTTTGTCCTACATCTCGATATCAGCTATAGAGTTGGATTTGTTACATATCATTCTCCTAGCTGCACCAGTTTTGTTTTGTGGAATACTGGCGGCTGCTTTTGGGAACAAGTTTTTAAGCCCGTTGACGAAATTTCTGGAATCCATTCCTCCTATTGGTTGAGTTATTTGCATTAATAATCTCTAGGTCATAGGTTTGTATGTCGTATATTCCAGAGGCTTAAAATATACAGTCTAGCAACTTAAATGTAGCAGACAGCTAAAAGCCGCTGGTATCGAGTCCGAGGTCATCTACTGCTGCTGCTTTGAGCCGTTGGAACGCAATGACATTTAACTGATTTTCCGGTTTGCTTGCAACTGGTTGCTTGTAGACCGAGCGGTACAAACCATTTGTGGGTAAGGCAGCCCATCAACGTCCATCCTACGCTGATTTGCTGATGCACAACTGTCCGTACCAATGGAGCGTCTGTAGCCTGTGCTCTCTAGCCTGTTATCTTTTGTGACCTGACTATGGTGAAACAACGGCTCTTTCTTGGATCGGTTGCCTTTGGCATCAGTTTTGGCATTAGTTTTTTAACAGGCCGTGATCTTGACAAAGCGTTTGCGTCGGGTGTAACGACTACAGTGGCGACAGTGGCAGCCGCCGTAGTGGTTGATCGACAATTCCACCAGCAGGCGTATACACGCATCGCCGACCTCAAACGCCATATCTACGCGTTACAACAACGTCGTGCAGAAGCCTACCACGCCTACAAACAGCTTGAGGCCGAGAAAGAGCAGTTAGAAGCAAATCTACAGACCCTTGCGTTGCCGCCCAGTCAACCGCATTTGGGTAATCTACCCTTACCAAGAGCGCTACCTGCCGCACGCAAAGCGCTGAGTTGGAATTTATCGGCCCCAGCCAATGCAGAACCGTCGATCGCCGCGAGACCGTACGAACTACCCACGGAAATTCCTACTTCTAGGCAGCCATTATACCAAGCCATCCACAGCGAGTCAGACGAAGCAATCAGCCAGCAAATGCTTACAGAGGCAACTGCAACCAAACATAAGATTGAAGCCAACCTTGCGGCACTCCAGGCTGAGTTGAGCCAGATCAAGGGACAAATTACCGATCACCGACAGGCTAGAGAAAAATTGTCGCGGGACATCGCAAATGTCAGGGAAGAGAAGCGTCAACTGGAAGCAACGGCCAAAACACTCAAGCAAGAAGTCCAGGAGCTAGAAACCTGTCGGGTAGAATTAGAGCAGTTTTTGACCTATGCGGAAGCAAAAAAGCGAGAATTAGAAACTGGCTCCAACCCACTTCAGGAAGCCCTCAAGCAATTACAAACGCAGATTGAAGCGCAGCAAGAAGAACTGCATGTACTGGAAGCTCAAATCCTCGATCGCCGCAACCAGAAAGAGGCGATCGAGCAACAGTTAGCCACGCTCACGACCGCTTTAGCAGAAGTGACTGGCGAGTCTCCGCGTGACCTGAACGGAAACCAACCTGCTGGTAGCACCACAACCAATGGTCATAGTCACGGTAAGGCGGCTGAGACTCGTCCTCAAGCTGGGGCGATCTCACCAAAAGAGACGTCCAAGCAACCTATATCGTCCAAACAGCCTGTATTGCCGAAGTCATCTATGCCACTCAAGCAACCAGCGCTAATCGTCAAGGCAGACAGCGAATCTCTGCAATCGCGTTCAGCCCAGCCCAGAACCGCCACACTTTTACCGAAGTCGATCACCACTGAATCGCCATCCGGTCTGCCCCAAGAGTGGACTGACTTCATGGTGCAGTTGCCAGAGTACGAGCTACAGACACTGAAGGTCATCGTTGAGCAAAACCATCCTGCTACGGCACTCAAACACCTGGCAGAAGACAACCTGACCATGCCAGAGCTTCTGATTGATGCCATTAACGAACGTGCACTAGAGACGATCGGTGATCTGGTGATTGACGCAACCGCCGGGGCTGGATCAGCGGCGATCGTCCGCGAGCATCTCAAGCTGGTGAAAAAGCTGTTGAAAACGTATGACGAGTTGGCACACTGAAGAAGGCAGAAGGCAGAAGTAGAGGGAGTGGGGGAAGCAGGGGAGGCGGGGGCAGGGGCGTTGTTATTGTTAGATAGAGAAGAGAGCTATGTGCTGATGGCTGATGGCTGACCACTTGATTAACTCAAAACTTCTACGCTGACCGCTGACAGCTGACCGCTCAAATAATGAAAGGCAAAAGACAGGTAGATTGCTTGTGTTGATTGATCTTGGGATTAGGAGTGTTGGGCCGATCGTGCAACTGCGATCGTCATAGCCCCCTTCTGATCCATAGAACGATAGCATTGCTTGGGAACGCAAAGAACAGGTTTAGGGCGCAGAGTATCGCGTGTAGAAAGCATTACCAGATTGCTCTCTCTGCGTCTCTGCGTCTCTGCGGTGATCCCCTGATCCACTTCCCCCGCTTCCCCTTCTCCACAAGCTAAAAGTGCCGCCGCTTCCGCAACGCTAGGAGTGCCAACTGCCGCCTCGATCGCGCTAGAGGCATTCGGCACCGTCACTGATCGTAGCCTCTCAACCGGATAGAAACACAGAGGCAGGTGGCGATCGCGGCAAAACGCAAGCAAGCCTGCCTCATTCGCTTTTGTGTCGATCGTCGCCACTCCAGCGATCGCGCCTTCGTGCAGTGTATAAGCTCGAAAGACTGCCCGAATCGCCTGCTCAATCAGGCCTTTGGCTGTGCCCTGTTTGCAACCAATCCCAACCCAAAAGATTCTTGGCAATGGCTCTTCAGGTACAGCATGAGTGCTTGAAGCCATGTTTCCCTAGCTTTGACGGTCAGGGGCGATCGTAGGCGTTAACGCCGCTTTAGGGGCAACAGCATCCTTACTCGCGGTCAGGGACAATTGCTGCAAGATAGGCGTTTGGGTAACAGCACTATTCGCCAGCGCAAACAGCGGGTTCGAGAGAATGCCAGCCAGTGAGGTCACGATCGCGGTTGCAACTAGCCCAACTTGCAGCGATCGCATGCCTGGCAGACTCCAGCTAATCGCAGGATAGTTCTTCACCGATTCAGACATTTCCTGCGGCTCCTTCACCACCATCATCTTGACTACCCGGATGTAGTAGTAAATCGAGATCACGCTGGTAATTAATCCCAACAGCACTAGCCCATAAGCGCCGGCCTGCCAACCAGCCCAGAAAAGGTAAATTTTGCCAAAGAAACCAACCAGTGGTGGAATACCGCCCAAGGACAGCAGACATAGGCTCAGGCAGAGGGTCAGAAGTGGATCTTTCTGGTACAGCCCCGAATATTCGCTAATTTGATCCGTCCCCGTCCGCAAGGAAAACAGAATCACCCCTGCAAAGGCACCCAGGTTCATAAACAGGTACGAAATTAAGTAAAAGATCAAGCTGGCATAGCCTGCATCACTACCGATGACCAAACCGATCATGACAAAGCCTGCTTGCCCAATGGAGGAATACGCCAGTAGACGCTTCATGCTGGTTTGGGCCAAAGCCACCACATTCCCCAGCACCAGGCTGAGTACTGCCAGTGCCGTCATGACCAAATGCCATTCTTCGGTGAGTAACGGAAACGCCGTGACCAACAAGCGAATGGCTAGCGCAAAGCCAGCCGCTTTAGAACCAACGGAGAGGAAAGCAACCACTGGGGTCGGAGCGCCTTCGTAGACATCTGGAGTCCACTGATGAAAGGGGACTGCCGCGATTTTGAACGCGATCCCCGCGATCGCAAAGACCAACGCGATCACCAACCCTAGCGACTGGGTAGAACCAGTATCCGCAATACTCCCCGCGATCGCGCTCAGCGTTGTTTCCCCACCCGATAAGCCATACAGCAGCGACAGACCATACAGAAAAATGGCAGAACTGGATGCCCCAATCAGCAAATACTTCAGCGATGCCTCATTAGAGCGAGGATCGCGCTTTGTATAGCCCGTCAGAAGGTACGACGAGATACTCAACGTTTCCAGCGAGACAAAAATCATGACCAACTCATCGGCACCAGACAGGAACATCCCCCCGATCGTGGCCGTGAGCAAAATTGATAAGAACTCTGCCAGGGATGTGCCGGAGCGATTGATATAGCTAATCGACATGAGGATCGTCACCACGGCTGACAACGCCACGATGCCCCGTAAAAGGACGCTCAACGCATCATCGTTAAAGCTGCCCAAAAAGGAAATCGGATTTGCCGTATCCCACTGGTAGTACAGCGCGACTACGGCCGCTAGCAGCCCCGCGATTGAGACGTAGGGTGTCCAGCGCGAGGAGGCCGTCCGTCCCACGATCAAGTCACCCACAATGACGAGCATGAGGGTGGTAATTACAATGCCTTCTGGCAGAATCGTCCCAGCGTTAAGCTGAGCAGCAAGCGTGGCGAAATCCATGAGGAGTTGCTCTATGAATAAGATACGTTAGGGTTACGTGAAGGGAAGACGCGATCGCTTTCTGGGCATCTCTTTCTTTGATAGCCAGAAGGCGAGAGAGTCAGAAATCTTCTACAGTGGATTCTACATCGCAATCTACTGTAACGCTGTATTCCGCAGCATTGGGTTTAAAGTCGATTGTAATCGCGATCGCTCAATGTAATGGTCTTGCTTTTTGGGTGGCAAATACCTGAACGTCCTTCCAGGCAGTTGATCCAACCGACCATAGATTAACAACCCTCCTTCTTAACTTCAGTAGTGACATCTCAGGAATCTCTCACCAACCCCTGGTAGTCACCGCAATATTGGTTATAAGAGAGATTAGAGAATCTGATTGCCGCGATATCCTTTTCAACGTTAACGACCCATGTCAAAGCTTGTCATCGTCGAGTCACCCACCAAAGCACGTACCATTCGCAATTACCTTCCCGCCGGGTATCGGGTAGAGGCATCAATGGGTCACGTGCGTGATTTGCCCCAATCTGCGAGTGAAATTCCCGCAAGCGTGAAGGGCGAGAAGTGGGCACCGCTCGGTGTCAACGTGGAGGCAAACTTTGAGCCACTCTATGTCGTACCGCAAGACAAAAAGAAAATTGTTAAAGAACTCAAAGAAGCGCTGAAGGCCGCAGACGAACTCATTCTGGCAACGGACGAAGACCGGGAAGGAGAAAGCATTAGCTGGCACTTGCTGCAACTGCTCAAGCCGAATGTGCCCATCAAGCGCATGGTCTTCCACGAAATTACCGAAGATGCCATCCGTGAAGCGATTCGCAATTGCCGGGATGTGGATGAACGGTTGGTACGCGCCCAGGAAACCCGTCGAATTCTCGATCGCCTCGTCGGCTATACCCTCTCTCCACTCCTGTGGAAAAAAATTGCCTTTGGGCTATCGGCGGGACGGGTGCAATCTGTATCCGTTCGCTTGCTGGTCAGACGCGAACGCCAGAGACGCGCCTTTCGACAAGGCAGCTACTGGGATCTGAAGGCAACGTTGGAAGGTGAGAGTCAGGAGTCAGGAGTCAGGAGTCAGCAAGCGTTTGAAGCACGGTTAGTCACTCTGGCAGGTGTTCGTGTTGCCAACGGTAGTGACTTTGATGAGGCGACCGGACAGGTCATTGCAGGACGGAATGTAGTGCTGCTTAATGAGGCAGAGGCACGGACATTACAGGATCGGATTCGCGATCGCCCGTGGGCCGTCACTAATCTAGAAGAGCGCCCTGTTACCCGCAAGCCCTCGCCACCCTTTACCACCTCTACCCTGCAACAAGAGGCAAACCGCAAACTGGGACTTTCTGCCCGTGACACCATGCGGACCGCCCAAAGCCTTTATGAGCAAGGCTACATCACCTACATGAGAACGGACTCTGTCAGCCTTTCGCAACAAGCAATTACAGCCGCTCGTGATTGCGTACAGTCCATGTATGGTGCCGAATATTTGAGTCCTGAACCGCGCCGCTACTCCACCAAAAGCAAAGGCGCTCAAGAGGCTCACGAAGCGATTCGTCCTTCTGGCAGTAACTTCCGCACCCCGCAGCAAACCGGGTTGAAAGACCGTGAATTTCGTCTGTACGACCTCATCTGGAAGCGTACTGTAGCGACGCAGATGGCAGAAGTGCGGCAAACTCACGTTACGGTGCAAATCCAGGTTGAGGATGCAGGGTTTCGTGCCAGCGGGAAGCGCATCGACTTTGCAGGCTTCTTCCGTGCCTATGTAGAAGGGTCAGATGATCCCAATGCGGCGATCGAAGATCAGGAGATTATCCTGCCTCCACTGCAAGTTGGCACCACGCCCACATGTGTGGATTTAGAGGCGATCGGGCACGAAACCCAACCCCCTGCCCGCTTTACCGAAGCGTCTCTCGTCAAAACGCTGGAAAGTGAAGGCATCGGTCGCCCCAGTACCTACGCCAGCATTATTGGCACGATTATCGATCGGGGCTACGCCAACATGGTTGGGAATGCGCTGGTGCCGACCTTCACCGCGTTTGCCGTCACTGCCCTGCTCGAAAAATACTTCCCGGATCTGGTAGACACGAGTTTTACCGCTCGCATGGAGCACGCCCTAGACGAAATTTCCACAGGCGCAGTCGAATGGCTCCCATACTTGAAAGAGTTTTATCTGGGCGATACCGGACTAGAAACCCAGGTGAAAGACCGCGAGAGTGAAATTGATCCCACTCAGGCACGGACGGTCGATCTAGAAAATCTAGCAGCGAAAGTGCGGATTGGTCGGTTTGGTGCATACATTGAAGCCGAGAACGGTGATGGGAGTGTCAAAGCCTCCATCCCCAAGGACTTGACCCCGGCGGATCTCGATCCCGCCCAAGTCGAAGTGCTGCTACGCCAAAAAACCGAAGGCCCCGATAAGGTTGGGCTACATCCCGAAACGGGCGAACCCATTTACCTCAAAATTGGTGCCTATGGGCCTTACGTGCAGCTTGGCGATGAGTCCGATGCCAACCCTAAACCTAAACGGGCATCGCTTCCCAAAGGCGTTACGCCTGACACGTTGACGCTGGAGCAGGCGGTTGGACTGCTCAAGTTACCCCGGCTTTTGGGCACGCATCCCGAACTTGGGGGCAAAATTCAGGCTAGCCTCGGTCGGTTTGGGCCTTACGTGGTGCTGGATCAGGGCAAAGGCGTGAAAGAATATCGCTCGATCAAAGCAGGTGATGATGTCCTGACGATTACCCTCGATCGCGCCCTCGAAATGCTGGCAGAACCCAAAACCGGACGAGGCAAACGTGCGGCAGCTAAACCACTCCGCGAACTCGGTGCCCATCCTGAAGACGGCGAACCCGTGAATATTTACGATGGCCCCTACGGCCCTTACATCAAGCATGGCAAGGTGAATGCCTCTCTACCCGAAGGCGAAACCGTTGAAGCGATCGCCATGACCACTGCGGTCGAAGCCCTCAACGCGAAGGCTGGTACGAAGAAAGGAGGGCGATCGCGCAAGACCAGCACTGCGACTGAAACCACCAAAGCCACCAAAACCAGCGGCACCACCAAAAAGACCGCTGCTAAAACAACTGGCACCAAAAAGACCACTGCGAAGAAAACCACCAAAAGATCTACCACCAGCAAAAAAGCCTCCACGCCCTAAAACAGTATGTAGCCAAGGTAATTTCTCTCATAGTGCTAATTAGCTATAGGTAATAGGGGAACTCACATAGCACCTAACACTTCTTTAGAGGAACGACTTGCGGCAGTAGAAGCCGCGATCGCTGAGTTGCAGAAGCAGGTTTCGACTCCTCAACCAACAAATTGGTTGCAACAGATTACAGGCTCTTTCAAGAATGAACCTGCTTTTGAGGAAGTACTTACTTATGGGCGAACCATCCGTCAAGGAGATGAGTCTTTCCTCGAAGCGCAAGAAGAGCAATGAAATATTTGTTGGACACAGAAGATCATCTGAGCATTCTTCAGCGACAAGCAGGGCAAGATTACATTCACCTTTCAACGCGTCTGGCCCAATATCCACGATCAGATTTTGCTGTATCGACTGTATCGTTTCATGAGCAGATGCTTGGTAGCCACGCTTATATTAATCGCGCTCGTAATCCGAAAGACGTAGTGAAAGGATATGAAATGATGGCGCGGCTCGTCAGCGATTTCAAAGTGCTGCCCCTTGTCTCATTTGATGCGGGTGCAGCCACGATACTTGATCAGTTACAGACACAACGGATTCAACTAGCAACAATGGCTGCGCGGATTGCAGCAATTGCGCTGTTCCATAAATTGATTCTTTTAACCCGTAATCATCAAGATTCTAGTAAAGTTTCAGGGTTATTGATCGAAGACTGGACAGTTTGAGGTGGCAATAGAAATAGTTGTGATAGTTGCGGCAAAACAGCCACAATGCAGTGAAGCACAAAGTCTTCTGGCTTAGTTTCAGTGTATCGGTTGCCGCTGATTGAGATCGCCCCTACCAACCCGCTTCAATCTGCCTCACCGCCGTTAACGCCGAATAACTCACCCCTGCCGTTCCCTCACCGGGATGGGTCGAGTCTCCCACCAACCAGAGATTGCGAATGGGTGTGCGATTTGCAAAACCAAAGGGGCCAAAGGTGGGTACTCGCTGACCAATGCCGCCGACCACACCTCGATCGCGCCCGGTAAAGTGTGCAAACGTCCGAGGCGTTGCCGCTTCTACCAGCAAAATCGTCTCGTCATTCAGGTTGAAGAATTGAGATAAACGGGCGATCGCTTCTTCGGTGTACTGCTGCTTCAGCAAGAGGTAAGAGTTTTGAGTAGCGCTTTGCGCCGCTACGCTAGAGAGTTTTGAGTTTTGAGTTGATGAAGTTGTTAGTTGTTGGTTGTTAGTTGTTAGTAACAAATCTGCCATGTTTGCTTGCACTCTGACTCCTGACTCCTGACTTCTGACTTCTGACTTCCCATTCCACCAAATTCCCACATCCGTAAACGACGACGCAATAATCGTTGCCTTTCCCACTGGTGCTCGACCGTCACCGGGACGACTGACCGACACGAAGAGCGAATTATTTTCGCCGATCGACCCTTCGTAGTCATACAAAAATTGCAGGTGGGGCGGACAGTCTTTGGGAATGGCGTGTTCATCCACACCCAGATACACCACAAACGCACCAGAACTGGGTGGCAGTTTCTCTACCCGCCGCTGGTAGCCACTTGGAGCCTGGTCACCCAACAGTTGCATCAAGTTTTGTACCGTCACATTTGCCACCACATGATCGGCGGGTTCCGTCCAGCTTTCACCTGTTTTCTGATTGCGGATCGTTATTCCAGTTGTCTGCCCCCTTTCGGTATGAACCGCTTCAACTGTATGGCGCATGAGCAGTTTGCCACCATCACGCTCCAAAGCAACAATTAGGCGATCGCTCAACGCCTGCATACTGCCGTGGAGATGGAACAACCCCTGCGGTTCCTGAGAAACCCCTAACGCTGTGGCGGCATAGAGCAACGCTGTTTCTTCTGCATCGACCTGGGAGTAAAGCTTGAGTTGCAGATCAAGAAACGTTCTTAGCCGCTGGTTGTCTGCCAAACCGTGGCCGCGAAGGGCATCACCTACCGTCGAAAAGGTGTGGGGTAGCGTCAGCAGGGTGTCGGGACGCACCGCCTTAGTTAATTGCCACAAGTCCCACACATTGCGTGGCGGCAATACCGGATCACGAGACTGGAACGCCCAACTATAACGAAACAGGTCAGACAACAGTTGCCAGAATGGTTCACTTCCTGGAAACTGCTGCTGACGTTCGGCTTGCCATCGTTCTGGGTCACGCCATACGCTAATTGGCTCAGTTTCTCCAGGCAAATAAACGGCACAGGCCGGATCGCAATGGGTAGCGGTGGGTAAGTCAATTTTTAGTTCTGAGAAAATACGGTGATGGATGCCACCTGGTTCCAAACCCGCCACTTGAGTCGCACCCACATCAAAGGTAAACCCCTGCCGCTTGAAGGTCGAGGCGCAACCACCGGGCACGATTGCTTGATCCAGCACCATCACGGAGTAGCCTCGATGTGCCAATAGCGCGCCTACGGTTAACCCGCCAATGCCTGCACCAATCACGACCACATGGGGAGAATGAGCGCGATCGTTAGCGGGTTGTCTGAACATGAACTGATTTACATTTCTTCATATATTCATGTTACCAGTTGTTCCCTGTCGCAGACTCCGCTTCAACTAAAAATTAGGCGTGCTTGATGATTAGCCCCTGACCCGTCGGCAACTCAAGCACCTTATGGTTTCGTTGCTGCATAAACTCCATCTCTGCCAGCATCTGGTTGCGGTTGGATAGCCAACCAAAATCATCAAGGATAATGAATCCTCCTACAGAGACGCGATCGAACAAGTTTTCTAACGCTAAAATTTCCGCCTGTACCGAATTCATATCGATGTGGAGGTATGAAATTTTCTCTGGTATTGCCTTAGCAAATGAAGCAGGAACAATGCCTTGAATAATTTGGACATTTGAATAGGGTAAAAAGGCTTTTTTCACATGAGCCAATAGTGCTTCACTATTGAATGCTTCGTAACGGCTATTACCTGTTCTTTCCTCTTCAGTAGACGTTTCTTCCGGTAAGCCGTTAAAGGTGTCATAGAGGTAAAAAGTTCTTTCGATGCGTTCAAACTCTAAATACTTACAGATTACGGCTGAAGAAAACCCGTGAAAGACTCCACATTCGACAAAATCACCCTCAACCTGTAACGCATTGCTAGCTGCCCACGTCAACACATGCAGTCGCCAGACCAGGCTTTTTTCCTGAGCTGTTTGAGCCGTTGACATAAAACTGGAATCAAACTTTTCATCCAGGCAAAACGACAGGTTTCTGCCCATTGTGATAAGCATGTCGGCAGCATACACGTGTCCACCGTAAAGTTCGACCATGCAGTCAAGTGCTTGTTTAAAGATTTCTAACCTGTCTGGCTGAATACCATAGAACATCGTGATACCTCATTGCACCGGCACAGTTCCTTTTAAGCATTCCCTCTGCCTGCACGTGTATACCGTTAAAACCTGTTAACGTTTTAATCGGTAGGTTGTGATTTGTAGTGCTTTTATGGCTTACCTGAATCGTTCGTCTCTAAAAAACAAGAATCGATTTGTGTTTGAATCAAAAAAATTCACATTGGTGAATTAGTTGCTGTCAGGTGATTCTAACAGATTAAGATAGGTGAAGCTCCTCCATCGAAAGGTCTTGCATGACTTCAACGCTGATCAAAGCTGCGGCTCATAAGCTGAATGCACCCATGTTGCATCGTCTCTCTAACGGTTTAACGATCGTCGCTGAACAGATGCCCGTTGAAGCGGTTAACCTGGATGTCTGGCTAAATGTCGGTTCTGCGGTTGAAGCAGATGACATTAACGGGATGGCGCACTTCTTAGAGCACATGATCTTCAAAGGCACCGCGCAACTTCAGAGTGGTGAATTTGAACGACGCATTGAGCAACGAGGAGCCGTGACCAACGCGGCTACCAGCCAGGATTATACTCATTACTACATTACAACCGCACCGAAGGATTTTGCAGCACTGGCCCCCTTACAGCTCGATGTCTTACTGAATGCCAGCATTCCTGATGACGGGTTTGAGCGCGAACGCCAGGTTGTTTTAGAAGAAATTCGACGATCGCACGATAATGCTCGTCGTCGTACCTTTCAGCACACGACAGAACTTACGTTCGATCGTCTCCCCTACCGCCGTCAGGTGCTTGGCCCTACTACTGTCGTTGAGCAACTCACCGCGCAGCAAATGCGAGACTTTCATCAGCAGTGGTATCAACCCCACCTGATGACTGCCGTTGCCGTTGGCAATTTACCTGTCGAGGAGTTGATTCGCATTGTTGAAGAAGGGCTTGCACAAGCAGGTAGCGGTCAGCCGTCAGCCGTCAGCGGTCAGCAACTAGCGGTCAGCTTTAACTCACAACGCTCTGACGTAACAGCACGCAGTGCTACTCCTCACTCCTCACCCCTTACTTCTCACTCCTCACACCTCACCCCCGAAGCCCCCTTTCAACATATTGTGCGCCGTGAGTTTATCGACGCTAGTCTCCAGCAAGCGCGTCTGGTCATGATTTGGCGCGTTCCAGGGCTGAATGATCTGCAACAGACTTACGTGTTAGATGTGCTGGCCTCTGTATTGAGCCACGGGCGAACGACTCGCTTAGTGCAGGATTTGCGAGAACAGCGGGGACTTGTGTCCAGCATTTCTGCCAGTAACATGACCTATCGCCATCAAGGTGCCTTTTACATTTCGGCGCAACTGCCTGTTGAAAATCTCGATCGCGTTGAAGCAGCGATCGTCCAGCACATCTGCACGCTGCAATCTGACCTGATTAGCGAGGTAGAGATTGCCCGTATTCGGACTCGTGTGGCTAACCATTTCATTTTTGGGAGCGAAACACCGAGCGATCGTGCTGGGCTTTACGGCTACTACCAAACGCTGCTGGGTGACCTCTCGACAGCCCTTGATTACCCCAAACATATTCAAACACTGGACGCCGAAGCCGTCAGAACCGCTGCTCGTACCTATCTCTCGCCCAAAGCCTATGGTGTTGTTGCCATTAAGCCGTGAGGAATGCTTTGAGTTGTTGGTTTTTAGAAGAAAGCTGACCGCTGATCGCTGATCGCTAAAGAAAGTGTTAGTTGTTAGACCAAAATGGCTGTTCAACCACTAAAAACCAACAACTACTTTATGTGGAATCACATTGCTGCACACATTAGCCATGTGACGGGAACGCCGCTTGAAGTGAGCGATCGCCGCTCAGTAGGTGGTGGCTGCATCAATCAGGGTTATCGGCTTTCTGATGGCAACACCACGTATTTTGTCAAGCTCAATCAGGCGTCAAAGCTTGCCATGTTTGAGGCAGAAGCAGCAGGCTTGCAGCAGATGCAGCAAACGCATACGATTCGGGTTCCGACGCCCATTTGCTATGGTGCTGAAGGTGAAAGTGCCTACATCGTTCTAGAATGGCTACCGTTGGGGCGAGGAGATGAGCGATCGTGGCAACGGATGGGTCAACAACTCGCCGCCATGCATCAAGCGAAGGTGGCAGATCAATTTGGGTGGGAGCGCCACAACACGATCGGCTCAACTCCCCAAATCAATACCTGGACAGCGGATTGGACGACTTTTTGGGTGGAGCATCGGCTCGGCCATCAACTAAAGCTGGCACAGCGTCGCGGTGGTCATTTTCCACTGCAAAGCCAACTATTAGCAGCAGTCCCGCACCTGTTAGCAGGGTACACACCACAGCTATCGCTTGTGCATGGCGATTTGTGGTCAGGCAATGCGGCGGTTACTGAGTCTGGAGAACCTGTCATTTTTGATCCAGCAACCTATGTAGGCGATCGTGAAGTTGATCTCGCCATGACCGAACTCTTCGGCGGCTTTCCTGCTAGTTTCTATCACGGCTATCGTCAGGTTTTGTCGATCGATGATGGCTATCAGCACCGCAAAACGCTCTACAACCTTTATCACATTCTCAATCACTTCAATCTCTTTGGCGGAAGCTATGAAGCACAAGCCAATCGCATGATGAGCCAATTACTGAAGTGAGATCTCGAACAAAAATCTAGAAGTTGATCGCCTTCCAAGGACGCGATCAAAAAAGCAGAGCAATGCTTCAAACGATAGAAAGATTAAAGCTAGGTCAATGCTTTGAGCAACAAAACTTTCATTCGACCAAGGCTGGAGGAACGATTGAATGAATATAAGCGGCTCTGTTAAAAGACCGTGACCTGCCCCGTTTTAAACACAAAAACTAGAGCAGGTCTCTGGCGCAAATTAACTTACAGTTTGGTTAGTAACGGGAGCGCTGTCTACGTTGCTTGTGCTTGGCGATCGCCTTACGCTTTTCCTTTTCTAGTGGCGTTTCAAAGTGCCGCTTTTTCCGCATATCTTGAAAGATTCCTGCCTTAGAAACCTGGCGCTTAAATCGTCGTAGAGCGGATTCAATGCCTTCGTTCTCACCAACTACGATCTGGGTCATGCTTATCCTCCAATGGAACAGGTCGCTACAGTGATTGGACGTTAGACCACGGACTGGAGGGAAAGGCTAGACAGGTATCAGTGTTCGACCTGTGGCGCGATTATCGTTTAGTCCATACTCATACATTAGTGAGTCTAAAGTCCAATACTAGAGCGTAAACAAAAAGCCCCTGGCAGAGTGGAGCAGTTGCTTTTCACCTGCCAGAGACTCTGAAAATTAAGCTTTAAGCATAACGCCTTAATAACGGCGACCGCCGCCACCGCCGCCACGGTTGTTTCCACCCCAGCCACCAGAAGAACCACGCTCTTCACGAGGCTTGGCTTTGTTTACTTTCAGGTCACGTCCCATCCACTCAGCGCCGTCAAGAGCTTCAATGGCAGCCGCTTCTTCTTCTTCGGTGCCCATTTCTACGAAGGCGAAACCGCGCAGGCGACCAGTCTCGCGATCGGTGGGAAGCTGTACGCGGTTAACAGTTCCGTACTCTTCAAACGCTTGCTTCAAATCTTCTTGAGTAACCTGGTACGAAAGGTTACCAACGTAAATTGACATGGAATGTCTCCAAATTTCAGAGTGTGTGAGAGTTAAATTCGGAGAGACGCTTGTCACGGAACAAAAACGAATTACACAGCCGAAGATAATCCTGTAGGCAAACTATAGCACAGCGGTAAAAAACCAGTTGTGCACAGCCTTTGTAGTCTATCGCAGAAACGGCAAAGTCAGTTGGGCCACTTCAGCCGCGTACTCTTCGTGTAAGCCCAGCGAACCAGGAAGTCGCACACTTTGGACATTAGCACAGGCAGCGAGAGCGTCCATTTCAGCTTTAGAGGCAGCAGGCGATTGATCACCAATCAAAACCAGCAAGGGAGTTTTTAAGCGTTGCAACGGTTGAAGAAACGCTTCACGGGTAGCGACTGGATCTAACCCACCTGTTACGAAAGCCGCAGGCGCAAACCTAGCACCCGGTTGCTGGGTAATCTGATATTTTTGCTCAATAAAAGCTGGTGTCAGCATGGCAGGGTTTGTATACACGTGCTGACGATACATAAAGCGTAGAAAAGACGGCAGCGTATTGAGTTTGTAAAGGGTCTGCCCCAACACAGGTGTACCGACCGTTTGCCGGATTGTTGCAAACCAGGGCTGCTGCTTGCCCATCATCGTTGGCAACGGCCCACGCCAGGTTGGAGCGACCAGCACCATCTTCGACCAGGGTGCGTCAATCGCGCCTGCTTGCAGCACATAGCCTGCTGCGTGTCCCGCTGCAACCACCGCAAGGGGATGATCGCATACATCTTGGACAAACGATTGTAAGAGCTGTTGGTAAACTTCAGGCTGGTAGGCGATCGCCGGACGCGCCGAATCGCCAAAGCCTAACCAATCTAACGCAATCACTTGAAATTCAGACGCTAAATAGCCTGCTAAACCACCCATTTCGCCACGAGTGGAAACGGTGCTGAAGGCAGGGAGCAGTAGAACCTGATGCCCATATCCCCGCGTCTCGTACACGATCGGAAACTCTTGCCCCCGAAAGCTCCATTGATAGGTGTTTATAGTCCCACCCATACGGGCAGGCTGCACATGGGCAGCGCTAAGCGTTGAGTACGTCATCTTAACTAGGCGCAGTATGACTGGTTAATCAATAGTCTATGGTAGTCTTCATGCCGTTAAACAGGCTAAAACGAGGCGTTGTCAAATAAGGGCTGCGGTCACCAAAGTAGCGGCTATGCAGCAGCGTGATTGCCGAAGCTACAGCGGCAGTGCCTCGCAAATTGGCTCCTCATGTTGGTGGCTCATTGCTTGATCAGCTGTAGTGAAAGACGTTTCAGATTCCTGTAGAAGAATTTCAATGACAAATTTAGTTCCTTGTCCAGGTGTTGACTAGCAATACAAGCGACCTTTGTGCCGCTCGGTAATAGTTTGATAGCTTAAAGCTCAAGCCTTAATCTCCCCTAGGCAGTGCTTTAAAACTTCAATCGTTTCATTGCTGATAGCTTCTGCCCCCTTTTCTTGTATGCCCAAAGGGCTTTAAGTCACCCAGCATGGGGAGCTTTGAAGCTGGTTTGTAAGCCCCAAAATTTGGGGTTGGGGGCTTCCGAGGGTTTTAAAACATGCCCTAACCCCTTAGAAAGAGAGGAACCTCTGAAGCCTCCTCTTTAAAGAGGTTGAGGGATCTTTTCTGCATAAGTCCTGATAATGTACAAATCGACCCAAGCAGGTTTCCCACTAATTACTGTCCACCCAGCAACGTTTGCCACAGCAACCAAACGTTCAGCCCTGCAATTAAGATCCCGATCGCCCAGGCGATCGCGTTGAGCCAGCGAGGGCTAACAAACGTTCCCATTAAGGCCATGTTGCCAGTAAACAGCACCAGTGGAAAGATCGCAAAGGGAAGCTGGAGACTGAGAATGACCTGACTAAGTACCAGCATTTTGCCGATGCCTGGTTCGCCAAACCAGAGAATGCCTCCAAGGGCGGGGACGATCGCCAGTCCACGAGTCAGCAACCGTCGCTGCCAGCAGGGAATCCGCAGATCCAAAAAGCCTTCCATAATAATTTGCCCTGCCAGGGTGCCAGTCAGCGTTGAGCTTTGTCCCGATGCCAGCAGTGCCAGCCCAAATAAGATGCTGGCTGCTCCAGTGCCCAGTAAAGGGGCAAGTAAACGGTAGGCATCTTGAATTTCGCCCACGTCTTGATTGCCCGAAAAATGAAACGTTGCGGCTGCGACAATGAGAATGGCTGAGTTAATGAAGAGAGCCGCAGAGAGTGCCAGGGTCGAATCGAGCGTGGCATAGCGAATGGCATCCTGCTGCTTTTGTGGCGTATGCTCCCAGGCGCGCGTTTGCACGATCGACGAATGAAGATACAGATTGTGCGGCATCACGGTAGCGCCCAGGATGCTAATGGCAATGTACAGTTTCTCTGGTTTTTGCAGAATGTCCAGTTGCGGCAGATAGCCCTGCGCTACAGCACTCCAATCAGGTTTTGCCAACAAAATTTCTGCTAGAAAGCAAAGCCCAATCGTACTAATGAGTCCCAGGACGAGTGCTTCTAGCCAGCGAAACCCTTTGCCTTGAAGAAGCAGCACAACCATGACATCCAGCCCTGTAAGGCAAACGCCCCAGACCAACGGCAGACGAAAGAGCAGATTGAGCGCCAGGGCACTCCCCAATATTTCTGCCAGGTCAGTGGCGATAATGGCAATTTCGGCAAAGCACCAGAGCAACAGGTTCACCGGACGGCTAAACGATTGCCGACAAAGTTGCGCCAGGTCTCTACCTGTAACTAAGCCCAAACGTACACATAGGGCTTGGAGGACGATCGCCATCAGATTTGACAGCAAAATCACCGTCAGCAAGCTATAACCAAACCGGGAGCCACCTTCAATATCGGTTGCCCAGTTACCTGGATCCATATAGCCCACAGAGACTAAAAGCCCTGGCCCAATAAAGGTAAGCAGCTTGCGCCATTGGTTTCCGGTTTCTGGCACAGCGACAGCGCCCTGCACCTCTGATGGGCAGAAGGGGGCCGTTGGTCGATCAGGCAGTTTCCACTGCATTATGGTGTGATCGCTCCCTCAATCGTAAAAAGCCATCCATCCAGTATTGCCCATCCCGCGATCGTTCTGACGTAAGCCAATACTCTGACCAGTAAGCTTTAACGAGCAGCCATCAGCGTAGAAGTTTTGAGTTTTGAGTTTTGAGTTTTAAGTCAAAGAGCTATCAGCGATTAGCGGTCAGCCAACTCTGCGGGAAGCAAGCTACGGCGGTCAGCGGTCTTCTAATAACCAACAACTTCTTTTACCTTTAGAACTTACGCATTTGCCCCCAGACCCCAATGCGGGGGGCTTTAATTGGCTCGGTTCCCCCAGCATTGGGGGCTAGGGGGCGAAAGATGATCGCTTTTGCGTAAGTCCTAACCTTTTACCTTTTGCCTTCATCCCTCATCCCTCTATCTTCATTCCTCTCACCCGATCACCGCTGGTTGCCTCGTCGGCTGTGGCGGCTCGATCGTTTCTGCCACTAACCGCGTGTGATAAAGGTTAGCCACTAGCGGCTCCTCTTTCGCAAGATTAATTTCCATCTGGTCGAAGATCTCAACGGTGGCAGGGTCGGTCAGCTTATTGCGTAGTTTATACATATCAATGACACCTGTTTGGAGATCACCCAGCGCGCGGCGTAAAAGGTTGGCATCGCCTCGACTAAACTGCAACCACGTCTTGAGATGGTCGTAAGTATCACTCACACTGGTCTGAAGTTGCACGCCCAAACGGCTTAAGCGCTTTTCTAGTAGCGCTATGTGGTGCTGCCGGGTGTCGCAAATAGCCAGGAAAACGCAGCTCATTTCAACATCAGTGGCATTCTCTGCGTAGTGCTCAAAGGCTTGCAGGCCGTAACATTCACCCGCGATCGCCATATGCAACCCCTGCACAATCTCACCTTGACTCGACCCTCCCCAGGCTTCGCCCAACTTCCACCAATCAGCATTCTGGTCGGTTTCGTCCGGTAGAGTAAGGTCGGGAATTGAAAGCTCCAGGCGTTTGAGAATCGCGGTTGCAAAAATGGGCAAATCGCCTGGACGACGCGACGTAATCAGGTTTCCATCAACGACCAACGGTGCATCCAGCACAACCGCGCCTGCATTGTGGAGGTCTTTGCGAATGGCTTTGAAGCCTGTCATCCGTTTGCCATGCACCAAACCACCTTCGATCAGCACTTGTGGGCCATGACAGATGGCAGCAACCCATTTCCCTAGCGCGATCGCTTCTCGGACAAAGCGCACCGTATTTCGATTGGCACGCATCGCGTCGGGAGCCATCCCACCGGGAATGATCACCGCATCAAAATCTTTTGCAAGCACTTCGGTGGTGGTAGCATCTGCGTGTACAGAAAGACTACCTTGCTTTCCCTGATACACATCATTCATGCGAGAGCCAAGGATAACGACCTCTGCCCCGGCTTGCTTTAACGCGTTGTAAGGAATGTGAAACTCGCTCTCTTCGACCTGGTGCTCAACTAAAAGCGCGACTCGTTTAGCGATCGTTTGACGATTAAGCATGATGTTCTGAGAATAACGAATGTTTGGTGGGAACCAGGAGCATACAGAACACACGACCAGTCAGCAAACACTAACAAACCGCAAGCTACCGCATACGGGTATCAACAAATTTCACTTTCCAGGTAGAAACACGACTGTTGGGACTTATCAAACCAAACTTAGTGGTTACAGGAAATAGGGGCAACACCCCTCAGCGAAGCACTGTAATGCTTTGAGCTGATTGACTGACAAAAGTCTTGCAAGGCTGCTAGCTTCGTTACTCACCCGCCCGTGATTAAAATCCGGGCTAATGGTGTACCCGACATTCCGCCCTTTGAAGTGTCACATTGAGCGTTTAGCGGCATAAGTTTCTCAAGGCTTTGGCAAAGTGGGTGGGGTATTAGCAACGAGTTGATAGTGCAAAACCTCGACCATCTCGGC
>JAHHIE010000043.1 GCA_019358945.1 Stenomitos rutilans HA7619-LM2
CTGCCAAGGCGCGCACGCGTGAAGCACTCGACCAAGCCTTAACCCACATTATCAATGATTGTATTTCCGAGGAGGATGCACTCGGTTGGTTCGCTCACTGTGGCTTATTCATTTGAAAACCGCTGTAGCTCCTCAATAATTTCACTGCCGCGCACTGAAGCAAAATCAATGTAGTATTTCTTGTCCTCAGGATTTTTAAATACCAGCGTCTTACTGGGATCACAGGCTCTGCGAAATTTTGCTCGATCAAGACTCATAAGGTTTTTCTCTTAATCAACTGCGAGGCGGGCAACTCTCTTTATTTTTCTCGAAGCTTATTTAATTCAGAACTCTCTGTTTTCTGCGGCAACTCCAACCTGATTCGCTGCTCTTCCTTCCCTCCCACCTTATCCCGCTTTACCACTGGCGGTGCATCCTTCGCCGTATCCAACCGATCTGCCATCACCCGCATCACCTGGGCAAAATCCCGCGATGGCATCACCTCAACTCGATCCAGGATGTCCTTGCTCGTTAGTCCCCGATTTCGCCCATACAGGTAAGCCACAAAGTCCTCAACCAGCATCCCTCGCCTCCGGGCAAGCTTCTCTAGATTCTCCAGGTTCGGCAAATTCTTACCGTTCTCCCAAGATTGCACCGTTGATTGCGACACATCCAGCAGTTGGGCAAACTCACGCTGGGACAACTCACCCCTTGCCTCCAACGTTGCAGCCGCTAATCGTTTCAGTACGTTTTCGTCCACAAACACCGCAACGAACACTCACTCTAAGGAAACACAGAATTAACTCTCACACAATCAAATGATTGCTTAATCATGTATTATTCTGTTGAATGATATTTCGTTCAAAAACGAACATAGTTTTGTTCAAAGCCATGAGCCAATCCTCCCTGCCCAAACAACGCGAAAACGTCACGATTCGTATGAACCCTGACTTAAAGGAGCAACTACAAATCAAAGCGATTAAGGAAAGGTGTCACCTCTCTGACCTCATTGAACAAGCTGCCCTTCTCTACCTAGAGCAACAAAAGCCTGCATAGGAAAAATGCCCCATCTACAGCCAGCAGCGGGGCATCTACTTGTACTTATCTGCATCATGACAAATCCAGTCCCACCTTCTGAAGCATCAGGGATACAAAAGCCTCCCCAGTTCGTGCAGATTCCCAAAGACTTAATTCGATATGCCCGAACCCTAAAGCTTACAGGGACTCAATATGACCTCTGGCTTTACCTCTGGGAACTCGACCCCTATGGCGATCGCTGGGTAGACATTCCCCCGCCTGTCGAAATTGCCGCTCTGCTGTCCGTAGACCCTCGCACCGTGCAAAGAGCCGCCCGCCGACTAGAAGACTGCGACCTGTTTGACTTCCAGATTGAGCGCTGGAAGTGCCGCAATACAACCGTTTCAGTCAAAACCCGCGATCATTCTACGGGCAAAGAGATCCGCCTTCCGACAAAACGATCCAAAGGGCGACAGAACGATCCCGTTGCCACCAACAAGATCCCCCTGCCATCAACAGGATCAAACGATCCAAATGAGGGGCTAAGACCTTTACAGGCAGTGGGTTCTGAGTCCCCTCATACTCTTCATACTGATCCACATTCTCTCATAGACCAGACAGAGTGACAGGCAGAAAGAACAGGGGAGAGTCAATTTTTACTCAATGAAGAATTTTTGCCAGCCTTTCGAGAGTGGCTGCTCAACAGAGCCAAACAGCTACCGCAATATCCAGCTCTCATTGAGCAGTGGGTTGAAATACAGGCAAAAGTTGAAGCGAACCAAAAAGACTTTCTCAACCACCTCAAATCCAAAAACGGGGTAAACGTTCCGCCGCCCGTTCCAGACCGCTTTCAAATTGAAATGGCGTGTGCCCAAGCGGTACTCAATGGCGATCGGGCTTGGGCACTCAGCAAACTACAGCAGCTCTGGGCTGAAGGCTGGACTGATTTAGTCCAAGACCTTTGCCAGCTCTACCAGGAATGGGGCTTCATCATCTCCAACAGCGGTGTGGAGGTTGGGCAAGACCAAAACATTCGATCATCAAGCAACAGAGGTGAAGCATCGTGACCGCTATCCGGTTTGAATTTATCGACAAGCACGAAGCCGCTGCACTCCTCAAAGTTCACCCTGGCACCCTCAACCGATATCGTCAGGAAGGGAAACTGATTGAGGGCGTTCACTATACCCGCCTCAGTTCCCAGACCATTCGGTACAACAAAGCTTTATTAGAAGACTGGGTCATCAACCGTGATGACCCAGCAGCCCACCGTCGAGCGATCGAAGTCTACCTGGCTTCCCTCTTAGGCAACCAGTCAAAAAAGAAAAACTAATCAAGTACCAATCAATTCCGGTAGCTTCGGTCTTCCCTGAACATTGCCCGCGTAATCTCGAAAGAGCGTCTGAATCTCGTGTCCGGTCATCTCTGCAATCATCGCCGGGTTCAGTCCCATGTCTAGCGCATGAGAGATCAAGGTCCTACGGGTGGTGTAAGGCTTACGGTACTCTACCTCCACCTTAGACAGTACCGCTTTCCAGGCACGGTTCCTAAAGTTGTGATCGTCGATCGCCCGACCTTTAGGAGACGGGAACACCAAATCATCCGGCTTTGCATCGGCAGGCTTTCGACTGAGAAGCATTGCTTGCAGTCTTGGAGTCAGAGATACAAACCTGGCTCGATTATTCTTCACCTCTTTCCGATGCCCCCGGCTCAGACTCTCTCCAATCCAAACCACGGAGCAATCATGGTTGAGATGTACCCACCGCAGCCCGATCGCTTCACCTGTTCGACAGCCCGTTGACAGCAGAAACTCCACGTAGCCTGAGTAGTGCGCGTAGTAGCAATCGCTCCTGAAACCCTCCAGAATTTTCTCAATTTCCGCCTTGGTGAATGGTTTCGCCTTCTGACGTGGCGGCACCTTCACTGTCTTAAGAACGTCCACCCAGAGATTGTTATCTACCAGCTTCTGCTTCATCCCCCATTCCCAGCAGGCACGCATCAAGGTAATCCGCTCGTGTAGGGTAATGGGTGCAATGCGCTTCGCTAACCAGACTTTGAATGCCTCAGCGTCAGCCTCCCTTAGAGCGATCGCTGCTTTACCCCTAAAGAACTGATTGATATAGCCCAGCAGTGCCGAGTACTTTGCCAGCGTCTGTTTGTAAACCTGCTTCGTTTTGTAGCTGATGAATTTCTCAAACAGTGCCACTACTGTGATGTGGTCGCTGATGGGGCGCTCTGCTTTGTACTTCACCAACGTGCGATCGAAATTCCCTGTTGCGATGTCACCCTCAATCTGCTTCGCCTTCCCCTCCGCTACAGTCCGATTTGTCTTGCCTTCTGGCAGTTCCAAATACAGAAAGTACCGCTTACTTTGGTAGCTCCAGCACAACCGCAGTCGTCCTTTAAACGTCTGCACCGTAACCGTCCCCTTGGGAGACTTCTTGCGCTTCCCCAATTGAGATACTGTTTCGTGCGATCGCGATACTTCGGCTCTGACCACACACCCTCCTGAAAGGTCGCTATCAGTGGAATTCAGTATCGCAATCGTATCTCAATC
Source organism: Stenomitos rutilans HA7619-LM2 (assembly GCA_019358945.1). Classification (GTDB taxonomy): domain Bacteria; phylum Cyanobacteriota; class Cyanobacteriia; order Leptolyngbyales; family Leptolyngbyaceae; genus Stenomitos; species Stenomitos rutilans. The sequence goes on from JAHHIE010000043.1 coordinate 3,551, forward strand.
AATGCTTGAAACCGTGTCAGGATGTGTAAGGTTGAGGTACCTTATTGAGAATGGCAGCTCTAAACCCAGCTTTCTTTAAAGCGCAAAAACCCTCTCATTGAGAGGGTTTCATGCCATCGGAGCGGCGAGATTCGAACTCACGACCCCTACTACCCCAAAGTAGTGCGCTACCAAGCTGCGCTACGCCCCGATTTGCTTGCTCAGTATAACACGATCGTACAGACCGCTGGTAGCTTGTCAGACGACTTCCTTCACCGCCGCCTGTGCTTCTCGGCGCAAACCCGCTGCGATACGAAATAGCTCTTGCCCCGTGTGCAGGTAATAGTCATCATAGTTGAGCGTAAAAAACTCTAGCTGCTCGATACCGTCATCAACCTGGTTCAAGCAGTAATAAAGATGGGCGGCAACGCCTGCCAGCGTTTTGGGGTTGGGAAGAGACTGAAAAATGGTTTCAGCGCGGCGCAGGCGATCGCGACAGTCCTCAAGATAGTCCTGAAAATCCGCCATCAGTACATCGTCAAAGGGATCAGCAGCAAGATTGTCAATCTGCTCCTTCAAGGGCTTGAGAATTTGCTGTATCAGATGGCTGACAGGCGTATAGACCTGGGTCAACCACTGTTGCAGATGTGCATCTGCCTGCTGAGCCGTTTGCTGCTGGTTACGGTGACGTGCCTGTGCATCAGCCGTCCGCTGCTGACGGTTCCCTCGGCCTGTGGAAAAACCTGCGTCTTCGAGTTGGGTGAGATAGTGGATCTGCTGATCATACGATTTACGATTTTCAGGATCGCCCAACACTTCGTAAGCGGCATTGACTCTGGCAATCTTCTCGTGGTTAGCAGTTTCGCGGTTGCTATCGGGGTGAAACTGCTTGGCTAGCTGACGATACGCCTGTTTAATCTCTGCCTGGGTTGCTGTTGGTTTAACGTTTAAAGTGCGGTAGTGATCAGACCTCATGCTGCTTTTTTCAGGCTTACCCTCCAAGCATAGCGGGCAAATTTAGCTCAGAGTCCTGGAAGAGAGGGGTACTCAAATAGCGTTCACCAAAACTAGGCTGAATCATGACAATGAGCTTGCCTGCATAGTCAGGACGACGACCTACTTGAATAGCTGCATAGAGCGCAGCCCCACTCGAAATGCCTGAAAGTAAGCCTTCTTCACGAGCTAAACGTCGTCCGTAGGCAATCGCATCATCATCAGGAACCGTAATCACCTCATCAATCAGGTTTACATCCAGCACAGGCGGCACAAAGCCAGCGCCAATCCCCTGAATTTTGTGGGCACCGGGACGACCACCAGACAGAACGGGACTGTTGGCTGGCTCAACCGCGATCGCCCGAAACTCAGGTTTACGCGTTTTGATCACATCAGCCACGCCTGTAATCGTGCCGCCTGTCCCCACACCTGCCACGATCGCGTCAATCTGACCGTCAGTATCCTCCCAAAGCTCTTCTGCTGTGGTTTGGCGATGAATCTGAGGATTAGCTGGGTTGCGAAACTGTTGCAGCATGTAGGCATTGGGTACCGTTTCCACAATCTGTTGTGCCCGCTGAATGCAACCGCTCATGCCTTCAATCCCCGGTGTGAGTTCCAGTTGTGCCCCATACGCACGGAGCATGGCACGCCGTTCAGAACTCATCGTTTCTGGCATGGTTAAAATCAGACGATAACCTTTTGCAGCAGCGGCCATTGCCAGGGCGATGCCTGTATTGCCTGAGGTTGGCTCTACCAGTACGGTTTTGCCCGGTGTGATCAACCCGTCTTTCTCAGCGGTATCAATCATGCTGATGCCAATACGGTCTTTGACGGAAGCAGAAGGGTTCATCCCTTCGAGCTTGACTAAAATGCGTGCCGTACACCCGTCTGCCTGAGGAATTCGATTTAACTGTACCAGGGGGGTGCGACCAATGAGTTCGGTAATATTTTGAGCGATTCGCATGGGTCTAGATGTAATACATGATGTCGAGTTGTCGTCGGGCGTTGCATTTTTCGCTTAGGTCTTGCAAAGTACAGCGCTGTAAAACGGCATTTGCGGCTTGATGCGCTTCTTGCCACACATCCCAAATGACAGCACTTTCGACTGTTTTGGGCACGATTTGCGGCTCTGCTGATTGGGCTTCGGCACCCTCCAGGCATTGCAGCACTTCCAGAAGATTAATCTTCCAGGGTTCACGCGCCAAAATGTAGCCGCCTTTTGCCCCTCGCTGCGATCGCACCAAGCCACACCGTCTGAGTGTAGCTAATAATTGCTCCAGGTAGCGATCGGGAATTTGTTGCTGTGCAGCAATTTGGCGAATCTGAAGCGGCTCGCCACTGGCATAGTGCGTTGTTAACTCAATCAGCGCCAGGATGGCATATTCATTCTTACTTGAAATTTCCACGGGTAGAGTTTAATAAACAGTAGTTGAGGTCAGATCCCAGATTCATTATACTACGGTTCTACACTGGGGTTTTTGGATGAGCAAAAACAAATCAGCCCTACGATCGCAGGGCTGATTCATTCGGTGATCAGCGCTAAGGCCCCTAATCGTTGCTCAGGTTAGAACGTGAACGTCGTCCGTAAAACGCCAACAAAAACATCTTCGTTAGAATTACTGCCAGGAATACCCGCATTCTGGTTCACGCTGGGAAGATAAATCAGTCCAGGCGTAATGGAGATGTTGTCTGTCAGTTGGTACTTATAGAAGACTTCGATATGGTAAGCAAAATCCTGACTCCGGCTTGCAAAGGCTGGACTCAGATTGGCATTACCAACGTCAATGCCTCTGAGCGTTGGTTCTGCGCCTGCAACAATACCTAGCAAATTACCTTTTTTACCCAGATCTGGGAAGCCGACTGCTACCGCAAAGTTCCAGATGTCAGCGTCGCCCAAGCCGATGATCGTCGCGTCGCTATAGCCAACCCATCCATTCACAATAAAGCCACGAGCGGGTCGGAAGGACGCTTCAACCCCAAAGGAGTTGCTTTCTACCGGGAACGATCGCCCTCGCAACAGCGAATTATTATTCAGGTTTGCAAACGTCGTCCCCGTACCACCGAGGTTAAAATTGTTCCCAGCCGTCAAGCCAGGATTATTTCTCTCATAGCCCCGCACATAGGTCAAGCCAAGCTTGAAGCCTCCGGTGCTAAAGACAAGTTGTGCCAGAGCAGAGAAGTTACCATCAAACAAACCGCCATCTGCGCCAGGGTTGCTAGCCGTGTTGGAAAGGTAGCCAACATCAAGCTTGAAGTTACTGCTGAACTTGTAGTTAAAGCCAACCCCAGCCCCCAAAGGACCAATGCGGTAGATGGGGTTGCGCTCTGCAAAGCGAGAGAGCGCATTTTGGCCGCCGCCGTTGCCTTCAAAGAAGGGGTTGATGGTGTCAGCGTAATAATGATGTAGGGCACCATTCGCAAAAATTGTCGTGGTCAGGTTTTTGCCGATCGGAAAGCGGTAATCCAACACATCTACAAAGACGCTATTGCCACCATTGTTTGAGTCTGTAATCGTCCCATCAGCCGCAGGATTGCCGCCATCGTAGGGAAGGTTTGCTTCGTTGGTGCGCTGATAGTTGGCCTGTGCGTTGGGAATGCTGGGATTGCTCAGTAGCCGAGTCGCATTACCAGCCTGAAGACGTACTCTTAAGCGGTCTTTACCCGTAAAGCTGGAGAGAAAGTTGAGTCGAATGCGATCGTTGAACACTGTATTGGTGCCGCCCTGTCTAGGAAAATCACCAAAGGCGTCGGCGATCGTGAAAATGACCTCTCCACTCAGCTTGGTCGTCGTTGAAAACTGTTGCTTCTCCAGCGTTGCTGTCCGCGCTTCTAAAGCATCAACGCGACCACGCAGCGTTGCCAACTCAGCCGCAAACTCTTCTTGCAGCTTTTGTACGGCCAGCAAATCCTCTTTCTTGACGAGATCAGCGGTGCCTGCGGCGATGAGTTCATTGATGCGATCCATACAAGCATTTAGACCTGCCGCAAACTCGTAACGGGTCAACGCTCGGTTTCCTCGATAGGTCTTGTCGGGGTAGCCCACAATGCAACCATAGCGCTCAACCAGCGATTGCAACGCTTGAAAAGCCCAGTCAGTTGGTCTTACGTCCGATAACTGCGAAACTGACGTGACTTGATTTGCTGCATTTGTGGGAACGGTGCCTTCCGTGCCGTAAACCAGCACCTGGTTTAAAGCTGCTGTTGGTTGGTTGGATGCAGGTGCAGCCTCTGCCAATAGCATCGGACGTTCGGGAGAAGCCGCCAGCTTTTTATCTGATGTTTCCCCGATCGAGGGTTGCGCAATGGCATCTGTGACAGCAGTTACGGTTGCAGTGGCAGGTGTAAGCGCGATCGCAGAGACCGTAACAGTCGCGCTGAGAACTGCTGGAGCCGCCAGCAAGGGCTTCCAGAATTGGTTTGACATAGATATGTGATCCTCACACTCAAGATATAGAAGCATAGACTAGCTAAACCACCCTATTGGAGGATGACTCAACCTGGTCTTTAACTTTCTAGAATTCTACACTTAATTAAATAAAGGCGGTTGAAGCTTATGCTGTTTGTGCATTCGCTCCATGCCAAAACCAAAAGAGAAGCCTTCCAGCCCTCCACGAATGTGCTAACGATCCTAGAATGTGAATGTTGTCCGAATGACACCCACATATTGCGTGTCGTTTCTGCTGTTCCCTTCGGGGTTAAATAGTACAAACACACCTGGTGTAATTGCAATGTTGTCTGTCAGACGGTAGCGGTAAAAGGCTTCCAGGTGAAGTGGCGTACTTGTATCGGTGCGGTTGTTGGTTAAACCACTGTTGCTGATCACATTAGGAGCCATCCCAAACAAAAGACCGCCCAAATTGCCTCTCTTACCCAAATCGGGAAACGCCAGGTAGCCCACCGCACTCAAGATAGTGGCGTTATCGCTATTACTACTGCGATGAGCGAAGGATGCCGAGGCCCAACCACCGATAAGAATCTTAGGGCTGAGTTTAAGCTGCACAGCACCCGCGATCGAGTCTGCTGATGTTGCAGCACCAGCAAACGGGTTAGCGGCAAAGCTAGTACCTGTGCTGCTGGTGAGATTAACGCCGCCGCCATTTGGTTCTGCGCCTGTGTAATAGGAGTGGGCATACGCAAGCCCCAGCGTTAGCGCTTGATTTGGCTGAAAAACAAGCTGAGCCACAGTGGCATTAGAGCCATTGAACAAACCTCCTTTGGCGGCTGGGTTATTGCTACTGCCCCCCGCAAGATAACCGCCTTCCAAGCGCAACGCATCATTAAATTTGTAGGCAAACGTGATACCAGCAGAACCCACGTTGTTAGGGTTGTTGATGCGATAAAAGGTGTTGAACCGTCCAAAACGAGAGATGGAACCAGCACCACTACTCTCAAACGGGCTTAATGTGCTCACTACCGAATCCGAAAGCTCATCATTTAGCGCATCGATTTGAACTGTGAGTTTGTCACCTACAGGAAAGCGATAGAATAACTTATCGATTTGAACCGCATTGCCCTCACTACCATCGAAACCCAGGCGAGTTTCATTGGTACCGGTAAGGCCACCATTAAAGGGAGTCGTATTCCGAGCCTGTAACCGAGTTCGCAGACGGTCTTTTCCCGTAAAGCTTGTATCCAACGCGAGACGGACGCGATCGGAAAAAATGGTGTTTGTATCGTCATTTCCGGTTGTGTTGGCGATGGTACCACCCGCGCCATTGACGGTGGCACTACCGCCAAACGTATCGGCGATCGAGAAAATGACTTCGCCGCTCAGCTTCGTGGTGGTCGAAAACTGCTGTTTCTCCAGCGTAGCCGTTCGTGCTTCTACCGCATCCACACGACCACGCAGGGTTGCCAACTCTGCCGCAAATTCTTCTTGCAGCTTTTGCACGACCAACAAATCCTCTTTCTTAACGAGATCAGCCGTACCAGCCGCAATCAGCTCGTTCACCCGATCCATACAAGCGTTGAGACCCGCCGCAAACTCGTAGCGACTCAGGGCACGGTTGCCACGATACGTCTTGTCGGGGTAGCCCACAATGCAACCATAGCGTTCAACCAGCGACTGCAACGCTTGAAATGCCCAGTCAGTTGGTCTCACGTCTGAAAGCTGGGATACAGAGGTTACTTGACCGATCATTTCTGTAGAGGCGTTGCCCTCAGCGCTATAAGCAGCGACCTGACTGAGCGTGGAGGCGGAAGGCGTTGGCTGAGGCAAGGGGCCTGAAGCGATCGTCTTAGGCGTTTGGCTGACCGAAGACACAGACGTTCCATTCCTGGCAGCGCCGCCCTCGATGCTGTAAGCAGCCATTTGATCGAGGGTCGAGGCGGGAGGTGATGGTTGAGGGAATGCAGCCGTCATGCTATCCCCAGTCGCCTGACTTGTCGGGCGCGAAAGCCCTGCATTAGCCATATTCGTTGCCTGATCAATCGTTGCTGCTGGGGATGGGGCATCCATCGCTTCAGCAGCTTGCACAGATGGACTGTTACCCGCGATCGCAGATGCTGCTGCCGTAGCACTCAGAAGTGCTGGAGCCACAACCAACTTTTTCCAAGATCGATTTGACATCGTTAACCCTCATCCTCCACACCATTCGCATCAAGTTATAGACATCACATACAGGCGATTGAATACACTAAGGGTATGAGAACCCTACTCACCTTACGCATCTGCCCACACCTGATCCGGACGTTCTCATCAACGTCAACGCTCTTCTCAAAGTCATTGGGTACCGAATGATTCATATACATTTGCATGCAAAAAGCCCCGCTTATGCGGGGCTTTTTCACAGACTCAATTCAGGTGTCAAACTACAGCAGCTTGCAGCTAGATGAAATACAGCTCTTAGCCTAAAAGCCAAATTAGAAGCTCTTTTCACTGCTGACTGCTGGCTGCTGGCTCCTGCATTCTGCTGTATTTAGAACGAGAAGGTCGTCCGAAGCACGCCAACATACTGAGTGGCGTTGTCGTTGTTCCCTTCTGGGTTGAAGATCACAATAACACCCGGTGTAAGCGCAATGTTGTTCGTCAGTTGATAGCGGTACAGGGCTTCCACATGGAATGAGGTGTCGTCATCAAAGCGTCGAACACCCGCAGCGTTGCGGAAATCGTTGCCAGTCACCTTCGCTGGAACACCAACGATAATGCCGCCCAGGTTGCCCTTCTTACCCAAATCAGGGAACGCTAAATAAACAGCGCCAGTGTAAATTTCTGCCTCATTGCTGCTCCGACCCTGATAGGCTTTGTAGTAGCCAAACCAGCCTCCAATAATAAACTGAGGACTCAGGCGGAAGTTTACCTGGGCACCAAGGGTATCAACCGAGGTGGGGTTGTTAAGGAATGGGGTGGAAGCATAGGCGCTGCCTGTGCTTGCAGTCACATTCACGTCGCCGCCGGGGTAGTAAGAGCGAACGTAGGACAACGCAATTTCCAGTGGCTTGGCTGGTCTAATGACAACTTGCCCGATCGCGGAGTAAGCACCGTTGAACAGACCGTTCTTATTACCTGGGTCGTTGCTGTTCGTATCAGAAATGTATCCACCTTGCAAGCTGAACGCAGGGTTAAACTTGTAATCAAACGTAAACCCAGCACCTGCCGCACCACTCCGAAGGGTTGAGTTGAGGCGTCCAAAGCGAGACAATGCTCCAACCCCACTGGGGGTAAAGGGGCTAAGGCTAGTGACGAGACCATCGTAGAACTCATTCTTGGTTGCATCGATCTGAACACGCAGGCTATCCCCTAGGGGGAACCGATAGTTCAACTCATCAATCCCAAAGGCATTACCACCGCCATCATCAAACCCCAGACGGGTTTCGTTGGTGCCGGTGAATGCACCACTGAACGATGTAAAGTTACCAGCTTGTAAGCGAGTCCGCAGCCGATCCTTACCTGTGAAGCTGGTGTCAAAGTTTAGGCGAACCCGGTTTGCAAAAATAGTCTGCGTTTGATCATCTTCTAAGCGACCTGCATTACCAGCATTAACGCCATTAAGAAAACCACCGCGACCATTACGGATCGCACGATCGCCAAAGGTATCTGCGATTGTAAAGAGAACTTCACCAACCAGCTTTGTGGTCGTAGAAAACTGCTGCTTCTCCAGAGTAGCTGTCCGAGCTTCGAGCGCATCCACACGACCACGCAGGGTTGCCAACTCGGCAGCAAACTCTTCTTGCAGCTTTTGGACTGCCAGCAAGTCTTCTTTCTTCACCAGGTCAGCGGTACCAGCCGCAATCAGCTCATTGATCCGATCCATGCAAGCATTCAAACCAGCCGCAAACTCATAGCGGGTCAGTGCTCGGTTGCCGCGATACGTCTTGTCGGGATAGCCCACAATACAGCCATAGCGCTCAACCAGCGATTGCAATGCCTGGAATGCCCAATCAGTTGGTTTAACATCTGAAAGCTGCGAAACGGAGGTCACCTGACCGACAATACCAGTAGAAGCAGCGCCTTCTGCACTATCACTAGCGACCTGATTCAAAGAAGCTGTAGAGGTGGTTGGCTGAACTTGTGTAGCCGCCGCATCAGCAACAATCGCTGGATTTTCAGGAAGGGGCGCTGAGCCAACTGCATGCTCAACAGTTGCTGCTTTAGGCGCAGCGCTGGCGGTTTCGGCAGCATTGGCAGCCGGATTAGAACCAACGATCGCAGACGCGGCAACCATAGCACTCAAAAGTGCCGGAGTCGCTAGCAGAGACTTCCAGATTGTTTTTGACATCATTGCTTTCACACTCACACCTTAAATACAAACGAATCTATGGAAACAAAACCCATCAAGGCAGTTTTCACTCACTTATAGCTCAGCTAGAGATTCTTAAGCTTTGGAACAATTAAGAACATTAAAATCAAAACTCAAAGGTAACCTCTAGAGAGCACTTCAGCTAAGCCATTTGCAAGCGCTTACCTGTTTCTCCAACCATTATCAGAGACGATGGTTAACATGACTTTAAAGGTATGCACCTTTTCAGAACCAGTTTTTAGCAGTTGAACCAGGAATTAGAGAAAATTTTAAACTTTTCAGTTATTACCACTACATTACAAGACAGAGTTTTTCAAAAAAAAGCTCTCCCATTTAGGGAGAGCTCGCAAAAGCCGAAACAGTTTAAGTTTCGTCAGAAACCTTACAAAACGTTCTAACAGACATTAGAACGTAAAAGTCGTTCTTAGAGTACCAATCAGCGCATCTGTGTCACCGTTGCCCTGAGCAGGGTTGATCACATAAATCACACCAGGAGTGATCGAGATGTTGTCACTTAGTTGGTATCTGTAGAATGCCTCAAAGTGAAGCGGTTGGACGTTAGTACCTTGACCAAACTTTCTAGAGTTACCCAGGTATGGTTCAACCCCAGCAGATAGACCCAGCAGGTTACCCTTCTTACCAAAGTCAGCAAACGCAACACCAACTCCGTAAGACCAGATTTCGCCCCGGCCAACGCCATCACCAGGCTTGTTCGCTTCAACGTAGGTACCAAATGCATTGAGCGAAATGGTTCTGCCAAGATTCAAAGAACCCGACACACCAAAAGCATTGACCGTTGTGGAGGTGAATTGTCCGGCTCTGCTGCCTGCGACGTTGGTGAAAGCAAAGTTACCCGCTGTGGTACCTTCAACAGGGCTACCCCCACCAGTGTCAAAAATAGCACCGCGGCGGTAGGCGTTGACGTAGGTTGCACCTAGCGAGAAGAAATCAGACTTGTAAGAGACCTGAGCCAGCGCAGAATAACTTCCGTTGAACAAACCAGCTTTATCCGCAGGATTGTTCGCGCCAAGACCGACGGTGTTGAGGGTTGAGTTATCAGCTAGGTAGCCAAGGCTTAACTTGAAACCCTTGACAATATCAAAGTTCAGACCAATACCCGAACCACCACCGATGTTGTAAATTGGGTTGCGCTGAGGGAAGAAACCAATGGGACCAGAACCGCTATCAAACCCTTCAAACAAACCAGCTTGAGTGGGAGCGTAGTCGTACTGAAGACCCGCAAAGGCAGGAATATAAACGTTGATTTTTTCACCTAGCGGGAAGTAGTAAGCCACCCAATCAGCAAAAATCTGGTTGCCACCTGTGCTACCAAACTGGAAGGTCTGTAGACCAATACCACCCGTTGCACCTTGGAAGGTGAAAGGCACAAAGTTACCAGCCGCAAGACGGGTGATCAACAAGTCCTTACCAGTAAAGCTGGTGTTGAGTGCCAAACGAACCCGGTCTTGGAAGACAGTGTTGTTGTTGAATGGCTGTCTAAATTCGTCGGTAACACCAAAGATGACCTCACCAGCCAGCTTAGTCGTGGTGGAGAACTGCTGCTTCTCAAGGGTTGCTGTGCGAGCTTCGAGAGAATCAACGCGACCACGTAGAGTTGCCAATTCAGCAGCAAATTCTTCTTGCAGCTTCTGCAAGACAGCCAGGTCTTCTTTTTTGACCAAATCAGCTGTACCAGCTGCAATTAACTCATTGACGCGATCGAGACAAGCGTTCAAACCAGCTGCAAATTCGTAACGAGTTGTAGCGCGGTTGCCTCGATAGGTCCGGTCAGGATAACCTGCGATACAGCCATAGCGCTCAACCAACGATTGCAATGCCTGGAAAGCCCAGTCAGTCGGTTTAACGTCAGACAGCTGAGAAACAGACGTTACCTGGCTAGCATTCGACGAACGACCTTCGCGGGTATAGCGATTGATCTGATTCAAGGAGCTATCAGCCGCTTCAGGAGCAGGACTAGCTGCTTCAGGAGCAGGACTAGCAACTTCCGCTGGCGTGGACGCAACTTGCACAGGTACGATCTTCTGACCAAAGCTGATTGTCGAAGGATTCGATGTTGCATCTACCGACGAAGGCTGCAATGCAGAAGCTTGAGGCTGAACAACTTCGTTCGCCGCTTTTGCTTCGGTTGCCATTGCAGATGCAGAGACCGTTAAAGCAGCAGCAAGAACGGCAGGGCTGACTAGCAGCGATTTCAAAAATACGTTTGACATGACTTTAATTTGTCCTCCTCACACCGATATAGAACGACTGTCAAGGTCTTCTATCGTTATACTCAAACAATCTAACAAGCTGACGCACTCAAGCGTAATCCAGATTAATTTCTGGCGCAAGCGCATTTTGTGCTGCTCACTACACTTGCCAAACATCATACCGAATCTTTCGCTTCCTGTCTCGGAAGTTGCAGATTTTTAAGCTGAATATGAATTTGCCGCATAGGAGCACATTTCTAAGAAAAATTCCTGAATGTGGCTGCTAGTCTATATGGCTTGAACGCAGAGACTTGTCTGCAAATGGAGTAGCTGAAGGCTAGGGGTTGTCATTCATTACGACCACATATGACTTGCACGAAGGGTTCCGGCCCCCAGCCTCATATGTTGGGGCTGGCGTGATGAGGCTGATACCGCAAGGTTTTGGAGAATTAATGACGCGCCGTCGTTGGCTGGGGCTATTTTTTTGTGGCAAAGGGTGGGCGATGCTGGCTCCACGGTTTTGCTGCCTCAAGTTGGGCAGCTAGGGCAATAAGAGTGGTTTCAGCAGCAGGACGACCAATCAGTTGCACGCCGATCGGCAACCCTCGCGGGTCAAAGCCAGCGGGAATCGTAATGGCAGGCTGACCTGTGGCGTTAAACGGTGGGCATGGAGCAACCCAGCCAATAATGTTTGCCATTGTCTGAGCGGGGCGAAGCTTGTCCCACTCACCCACTCGAATGGTGGTGTGGAGATAGGTCGGCAGCACTAGCACATCCACTGTGTCAAAGAAGGTTACGATGCGACGGGCAATCCTCTGCATTTTGCTGACGGCTCGCAGGTATTTACCGCTGGACTGGAAGCGCGACCGATTGAGTAACCAGCGGTTCATTTTGCCTAGAAAGATGAATGGGATGCCTGCTTCACTCAAAACAGATTGCCAGACGATCGTAAACGGCTCAATCAGATCGCCCACCTCAGGGCAGCCAGGCTCAACGGTGTGTCCCAATGCTTGAAGCAACTGCACTGTATCGAGAACGGCTTGCTGACAGGGAGCATCGGCAGTCCCAACGGGTTCTATGGTCGTGGCAAAGGCAATGCGTAGCCGTCCTGGAGGTGCTTGAGTCGCGGCAAGAAAAGAGTCTTCGGGATCAGGCAACCAGTAAGGATCGCCCGTTGTGTAGCCCGACATCGCATCCAACAAAGCGGCGGCATCAGCTACAGTACGACCAATCGGTCCACTGGTAGAAATGCCGCTCAACCGATCGCCATAGGGCGCATGAGTCACCCGTCCCCGTGATGGCTTAATGCCTACCAGACCGCAGCAGGAGGCAGGCCCCCGAATGGAACCACCCCCATCTGAACCCTGAGCGATCGGGCACAGTCCAGCCGCTACAGCCGCCGCTGCGCCACCACTAGACCCACCAGGCGTATAGTCTAGATGCCACGGGTTGCAGGCTGGTGGAAAACCATCGGGTTCTGTGTAAGGAAGCGTACCAACTTCAGAGGTGGCGGTTTTACCTAAGAGAATGAAGCCTGCTTGCTTAATTCGAGTAACCACACCGTCGTCTTCGGTGGCGACCCGCTTTTTGAGCACCTTGACCCCATAGGCGCAGGGTAGACCTGCTACCGCATTGAGATCTTTGATCGAGATTGGCACGCCAAAAAAGGGCGGCAGATCGTCGCTACTTTGGGCGATCGCTTCTGTTTTGGCTTTGGCATCGGCGATCGCCTGCTCAGCGGCAACGGTCACGTAACTACCCAGTTGCCCATTAAGTTGCTCAATGCGGTGCAGGTACAGCTCTACTAACTCCAGCGGTGAGATTTCCCGTTGGTGCACCAATTTTGCCTGTTCCAGCGCTGGAGCAAATGCCAGATCGATCGAGTTCATGTCAGGAAACCCGCTTCAGTGGTGCAGGTTGATGCCGTAGAACTTCGTCATACAGACACTCTAAGTGCGTAATGTTGTCCGTCAGCGTATAGCGTTCTTTTGCTCGCTGACGGGCATTTTGTCCGAGCAGCTTTGTCCAACCCGTATGATCGCACAGTTGGGGAAGCAAGGTTTTGAGTTGGGTCGCCACGTTTTGAGTCTTTAGAATTACGCCTGCCTCGTCTTCTAGCACCTCACCATCGGCTCCAGCATCGGTGGCAACGCAGGCTAACCCACACGCCATTGCTTCTAATAGTGACAGCGACAGCCCTTCTACCAATGAGGGCAACACAAAGACATCAGACCCACGCAAGATGTTGATGCGCTCCTGTTCGTCAGCAATGAAGCCCAGCCAGATGATGCCATGTTCAGGTCCATAGAAGGGAACGAGGGAGGCGGCTAACGACCCATGATTACCGACGATCACGAGTTTGGCACGATCGTCGAGGCGGCAATGCTTCCAGGCTTTGAGGAGCGATTCGATGTTTTTCTCAGGTGCGATGCGTCCCTGATAGACAAAGATCCGATCGGCATTTAGCTCTGCTTTTAAGCTGGATGGCCCAGGAGAATACTTTTGCGTATCGACACCGTTGGGGATCACCGCTAGTTTGTCTGCCGGGACTCCAAGACGAATGAGAAGCTCTTCCTGAAGATGAGAGAAGATGATGACGCGATCGTACTTTGCCAAGAACGGCGCGTAAAGCTGGTACATCAAGTGTTGAGTGCCTGATGTGAGGTTGCGCGGCTTGCGATCGAACGGGGGATGAAACGTGGCGACTAACGGGATACCCAATTCAAAGCAGATTTCTGGCAGCATGAAATCTAGCGGCGACAGCGTTAATGACGCATGGACGACATCCGGCTTCAGCTTATAAAGTGCCTGAGCCAGAATTTTGCTCGACTTAAACGTGGGGATCGTATAGATTTGCGACTTATAGAGAAATGGGATCGAAATCTCTTGAAAGTCGGGCCAGTTATCTGGTGGCGGTTCTGCCTGAGCAAAGTGAAAAAAACTGACCTGATGACCGCGATCAAGCAGTGCATTCGTCACTTCCCGACCATAAGTGACATTGCCGCAAAAAGGCGATTTTTTTCCGAGCCATGCAATATGCATTCAGGTATCAAGCGAAAAGGATAGGGGTGAGGGATTAACGGTCAGTCGCTAGCGAGCCATTGGCAGGAGTCCAACAAACCGAAACCGCACAGCCCACAGCCCACTAACGCTGCTTTAACCCTGTACGGGAAATATACCAGGTTAAGACCCCTCCTGCGACGACCAAGACTGCAAGACCGAGAAAGACCGTTCGCAAACCTAAAAAAGTCTCAGCTACGCCTGCAAGGGCCAGAGGTAGACTCAGGGCAATATTAATGGCGTTGTTTTGTAGCCCAAAGACTTTGCCTCGCATGGCTTCGGGGGTTTCTTCTTGAATCGCCGTTTGCATGGGGACACCGACCACCGCTGCAAATCCGCCCAAGGCTGCAATAAGCAAGAGTGTTGGCACCAGCCGCGTGACCGACAGGGAAATACCTACCAAGGCAGCCGCCATGCCCAACGACCCCAATAGACTGAGCTGGGCGTGGGGAAAGCGTTGCCCAAATTGCCCGATAAACGTGGCCCCGATCGCCATTCCCACTCCACCCATCGCCAGCAAAAAGCCAAACTGGGAAGATTTGATTTCTGGAGTGACTTCGGCAAGACGCACTGAGAGCACGGCTAATGCCGCAAACACCGAAAACAAAATGACTAATTGGATCAGGGCACTCCGCACGCGACCCTGCTCAGCCAAAAAGCGTAGCCCATCCCGAATGTCTTGCCAGACGTGAGGCGTTTCAACGTCACTGGCCTCTCCTGCCACAGTTTCTCCTGCCAGAGTCTTTCTGGCAAGGCGTTTCTCTCCGGTTCGCAGCAGCAGCAGAATCAACCCGGCGATCGTGTAACCACTGGCAACCACTAACTCCTTACCAAGCCCGATCGCCGTCCAGCCAAGTTTGCTGATGAGCGTATCGGCCAGCGCCAAGAGCGGTTCACCGACCGCAAAGCCAATAATGACCGAAGCCATCATGGTAGTGGTGTAGAGCGAGTTCGCGGACAAAAGGTGTCGGCGCTCAACCACCAAGGGCAATGCGGACTGTTCGGCTGGTGCAAAGAACTGGGTCAGTGTGGAAACCAAAAACGTAATGCCAAGCAGCACGCAAAAGCCGACTGGTAAGCCAGCCAGAGGCGACCAACCTTTTGATATCCAGAGCAGTGGCGGTAGCGCAAAGACCAAGCCACCTCGCAACAGATTTGTCAGCACCAGAACGGTTTTCTTTGACCAGCGATCGACAAAAACACCCGCGATCGAGCCAAATAGCACGGCTGGAATTGTAGACGCAATCATGATCGACGAAACCCAACCGCTAATCGATTGATTGTCACTTTGAAAGCGGCTGGCAATGAGGGCAATCATTAATACCAGGTAAACTTTATCTGCCAGTTGTGAAAAGACCTGACCACTCCATAAGGTCAAAAAGTTTCGATTCTTTAAAACAGGGAAGAAGCCTCGCTCTGGCTCTGGTGCTTGCCCATTAGTCTGACCCAGATCGTTGGTTGGCACGCCTGGAGCATCGTTTGAACTATCTAAGATTCTTGAGTTACTAGTAAGTTCTGAAGAGGGGGTATGTCCGTTGTCAGATGGCGCTGGCGCTGCTGGCAGCTGAGTGGACTTGGCTTCTACGGTTGGTACTGTTTCCCGAGCCAAACCATTGCCATCGGCTTCTGGCTCTGAGGCATGGTCTAAACGGCTGATTGATGAAGTGGTTGCTTCAGCCTTGAGACAATTCTCTGTCAATCGATCCTCTGCTAGTTTTGGCTTGCCAGCAGTCTGGTTGTCTGTTGAGTCTGTGGCATCGAGCGATCGTAAGTTCTGCTTAGGCAAGAGTGTTTTCGTGCCAGGTTTTGGTGCCGCATCGTTGATATTGTCACCTGTATTTGTGGGATTCAAAGACAACATCATCGTGGCTTCCAGGTCAGAGTTAGACAATCGCATCATAGCTTGAAGAGGTGCTTGAAAGTATTAAGCAAGATCAGCAGTCGCGAAACAGGCATCAATGAGGGCGGCAGAGCGGATTGGCCGATCGAAATAGTACTGAGCATAGGAGCGTAACGCTTGCTCAACCGACTGCCAGAGCTGATTCAGTGTTTGCTGAGAGCATTTGGTTGCATCTACAGAAGCCAACAAACCGTTTAGCTCTGGTAGGTTAGCCTCAGCGAGGTGCTGTAGCAGCAGCAGTTCAGGAGCACTGATGCGTCGATGCAAGCCAGTACTTGGGGGCGACGCTTTAGACGATGAGACCGAATCATAAGGCGATAAGCCGTCATGAACTTTAGTCGGCACAGAGAGGCTAGCGTGCCGTTCTTCGGTTTGAGGCGCGACCACAGCCGTCTCAGCCACCCTATAACGCTGGCGGGTGGGTTGCGTTGCCAGTAGCTGCTCCAGCGTAACAGTGCCACCCGCAGGGATGCTAAACCCAATACGCCAATTGCGATCGCCAAAATCAGGCGACAATGCCTCGCGCGTGACGCAGCAGAGATGCACCTGGGGAGCAACCCCTGCCAGCACCAGCAATTGAAAGACAGCGTGGGTTAAATGAGCCAAAACTTCTGGCCCAGGCGATCGCTCCAAGCGTGCCAAATGTTCGTTGAGCAGGCAAAACAGGTCTTCCTGGGGTTGGTCACTCAAGGCTTGATGCAGGCATAGTTCTGCAAGGTATTGACTTGCAATCAATTTCTTTAGATCTTGCCCCAAACGTGGATAGGACTCCAGCGTGTCTGCTTGTGTAATCTTGTCGAGCGATCGACCTTTGGCAATAAGCAATTCATTCACGACAAACAGTTCGCTCCGGCCACCCAAACGGGAGTTGTGCTCTCGTGCTCCCATTGCCACTGCCCGCACCAAGCCGAACTCGCGCGTCAAAATCGTCAGCAGCCGATCGGATTCGCCCATCGACATACTTTTGAGATTAATTCCGGTGGCTTTGTAGGTACGACTCATGAAGCAAGCAGTGAGGGAATGAGATCATTGAAAAGCACGAATCCGTCCTAACGTAACAATGAAATCGGCGGTTTGCCGTCTGTCTTGCAGTCGAATCGTTTGGAAACTGAGTTTTAAGGCAAGGGTAGGGCAAAAAAGCGATCGCTCTACTTATGCATGGCTCAATGCTGAACTCATTACTAAACCTTGTGTTAGTAGAGCCGTTCTGCCTCTCTCTAGCGTATCGTGATCTCTTCTCGCTGCCGGATTAATTCGGGGCCGCGAGAGGTGCCCAATCGTGTTGCTCCAGCCATGATCAACTCTAGCGCTTGTTCAGCCGTGCGGATACCACCAGACGCCTTAATGCCAATGCGATCTTTCGTAATTTCTTTCAATAAGCGAACATCCGCTACCGTAGCGCCCCCATACAAGCCTGTGCTGGTTTTTAAGAAGGCAACCCCTGCATCCATGCAAACTTCAGCCGCCAACCGTTTTTCCGCTTCGGTCAAAAGTGCGAGCTCTAAAATCGCCTTGATGGGCTGACCTGTAGCATCATGAATTTCGGCAATTTCACGATGGATAGCATCCGTTTTGCCTGCCTTCAACCAGCCAATATTGATCACGACATCAAGCTCGATCGCGCCGTGTTCAACCGCTTCTTGCGCCTCGTAGAGCTTTACGGCTGACGTGGTCGCACCGTAGGGAAAGCCAATCACAGTACAGACTTTAGGACGCTTACCATGCAACCACGCAGCGGCTTGGGCGACATAGGATGGGTGAAGGCAAACGGCTGCAAAGTTAAACTGGTCAGCATCGGCACACCATTGGTCTACTTGCTCTGGCGTTGCTGTTGGGGTGAGCAAGGCATGATCAATAAACGGGGCCAGATCAATCTCTGAACTTTCTCGGTGCGATCGCTCTGCCATGCTTGCCTCCTGACTTTCGTTGACGATACCCAAAGCAAGTGCTTTAACCACTCACTATTTCACTGTAAGCAAGCTCAGCCCGATTAGCGTCGTGATACTCAATGAACCCGTGAGAAACATCAGCGATCGCCCGATCGGCACATTCAGAATGTAAAACGCAGGATACAGCAGGCGAGCAATAATATAGGCGATCGCAGCCCACCCTGCCAGTGAGGACTGCTGACCAGTGACATAAGCCATCAAAGCTGCCGCTGTAAATAGTACAAACGACTCAAACGCATTTTCATGCGCCCAAGTGGCTCGTTTGGCATAGTCTGGCAGTTTGTCAAACAAGGCACGAGGCGAGGCCATGTCATACCCTGCTTGCAAGCGACCGTAGGCGACGACCAGAAACGGCAGGTAGACTAGCGCTGTCGCTGCCGCGATCGCATAGAGCAAAGCGGTGGGCGTCGAAAAGGGTAAAGATGGCAATGAGAACATATCCAGCTAGTAATAACGGCTGTTCCAGCTTAAGCGGTTGAGTCGGTTGTTAAGCGCCTGCCGCGATCGCAACATGACATAGTTATGTACGGCTATGTTTCTAAACTGCAGCTACAGAGGCAGCACACAGCACTGCCAACCTGGAGAGCCATGTTGAGCACTGGCATAGCAGCTATTATCGCGCCGCTGCAAGAGAACGAACCTAAAGTAGCTAGATCTGGCATAGCAACTATTATCGCGCCGCTGCAAGAGAACGAACCTAAAGTAGCTAGATTCAGCCTGATCCTTGAGATTCATGGTGCTTGTTGAGGACTTTGAGTAAAATCTAGACAGCGATAGTGAATCGTACAAACTGGGTCCGTAAGAGCACGGTGTAAACCCGGCCCATCTAGTACGCAACCCATCTGGCTAAAAGAGACGTCCTATAGCCTTTCGACTGCCACACTTTCAGCCATTGGGCCATCGCTATCGCAGTTCATGCACCTGGGGATGGTATGGAAAGGCAGCAACCTCTGCATCGCTCAAAGCAGCCAAAATCACCAACGCCAGTACGGTCAAGCCAGCCGATACGGAAGCCGAAAACCGTGTTTAGTTCTGGTAAGCCTCGGTGGAGTCTTTCTCTGGTGCTTCTGTGCAGCGCGTGGTTAGCTGTGGTGGTAATTGCACTGATAGCGATTAGCGGCTTGCTCAGCCCTAACCTGTCTAGTAGCAATTCACCACGAGGAACCGCCTCTGCTCGGGTCACCACATCGGATACAAAGAAACCGAATCAAAGCCGTTTGCCGCTATGGCTATTTGGGGCAATCGCCTTAAGCTGCGCCGCTGGTTCCATGCTCATCTCAAAGCAGGCAACCCGACCGCCACGATCGCGTAAGAGCTTTAAACCGAAGCGGCTCACACCTTACGTTGTTCCAGAAACGACAGAACCTCTTTTCCCTACAACCGCTCCACCGCAGGTCGCTACGCCGCCATCGTTTGCACTGGTGCCCCAACCATATCAATACGCACCAACAGCGGCTCCGTTTATGGCTCCTACAACCCTGATGCAACTGGCTCAGCAAGTGTCAGAGACGATTGAACAAACAGCTGCTACGCCGACCGCGATCGCATCGGAAGATACCCACCCACTGGATTGGGGCGAGGCCAGCCTTGCCGATAGGTTAGATATTCGTAAGCCGCGATCGGTATCACCATTGCTATGATGTCGAGCAAGCCTTTGTCTCCTTTGCGGCTAAAAGCGATCGCAAAAATCGGTAGAAACTGTGGAGGTGGTTATGTCTCTCACCATCAAGGATCTGGAGAAATTGCAAGCACAAGCTCCTGACTACCGTATGGAGTTGGTGAACGGGAGCATCACGGTTAGAGTCCATCCGGTTACGAGTCGGATGAAGCGGCTTCTAGAATGATTGGCAAGCTATTCAACTTTGTGAACAAAATCGCTTAGGTCGAATCACTGGCGCAGGTGCAGGTTTTATCCTGCCCAACTCTGATACTCGCGCCCCGGATGTGTCCTTTGTTCAAGCGCGGCGGCTACGGAAAAGCCCTCGTAGTTTTGCCGAACACTGACGATCCCTGATCTCCTTCCTGGCTGGGAGGTGAAGGTTGAGGAGCTATGGTCGCCACAGTTTGATGAGCTTGAGGATGCGGAGTAGTGGCGGCTGTTTGTGTTCAAGCATCGATCGACGACGGGTGAAGCGGCACGTTATTTGATAGCGAGGGTCGATCGCCAATCGCGAATCGCCGTTTCAGACCACATCCAGTTCTTTGCCAGTTCTTCAGGCTGAAAGTTAACAGGATCGTCAGCCAGCACTCTTTGACGAAGTTTAATGGCTTCGTTTTGAAGACTAGTCTGCTTTGTCGGAGGTTGATTAGCCGCCGTTTTTGCCGCAATGAGTGCCAGTCCCGCGTAAGCTGTTAGGGTCTGAGACGGTGATGGCGATGCCTGTGGTGCAGAAGTCTTGTTCCCGCTTTTTCCTTCTAGCTTCAGCGCTTGCAGCCACGCATGACTGGCCCGATCGAACTTCCCTTCTGTGTAGTAAGCAAAGCCCAACGCATTTTGGGACTGAGCGCTAGGTTGCTCTTTGACAGCCGTTTCCCAATAGCGACGCGCATCATCGACGCTGTAATCCTTGTTGCCGACCTTGATGGATTGCCACGCAAGGCGACCCATGAGAAAGTTCACGGTTGGGTTCTCTGGCTCTCGCCCCAGGGCAGAAGTCAGCACGGCAGCAGCCTGGACAAGGGCACCACGATCGAACAGCGTTTCGATCGCCGCCTGAGCATCGATAAGCTTGCCCTGATTAAGTCTTTCTGTCGCCAAGGCAGCTACCAGATTTGTACTCAGTTGCTTTAGTTCGCCCGTCGAAGTGTTAGAGAAAGCCGTTTCGGTCGGTGGAAGCTGAGGTGTCGTGGGCAACCAGCGATCGCGGAAAAGCCAACTGCCAACCACCAGCGTTGCAAACATGCCAGCACCCACCCACAGTAGTGGCTGACGATACCACGGCGGTTTTCCATAGGCGATCGACGTGCCGCCTCCACCTGCCAGTTGCAGACTGCGATCGGGATACGCAAGCAACGGTGTCTCAGTGCTGCGTCGTTGTGCCGGGGCACGTTCTAGCAATGCCTGCTTGGCCTCTCCTAAATTGCCTTGCCGCAGCAGCGTAGCTTCTAAGTTACGTTTAGCGCTGCTAAGGTCAGGGTCAAGCTGAATGGCATGATCGTAAGACCGCACGGCATCGCTGAGGTTGCCCTGTTGATAAAGCGCCAACCCCAACTGGTTGTGCACATCTGCCAGAGTCGGGTTAAGGCGCAAGGCTTGATGGTAAGCTGCGATCGCTTCTGAAACATAGCCCTGCTGATTCAGCGCCATGCCCAAACGGTAATACGCATTGGCATCATTGGGATTATCGCGCACCGCTTGATGGCAAGTAGCGATCGCCTCTGTCAGCTTGCCAGTTTCAGCCAGCATTCTCGCCAAGTCTGAGTAAACCTCAATTTCGTTTGCATCAACGGCTGTAGAGGTAAGTGCCCCTCCACTGTGGGCAGAGTCTTGCTCCGCTGCTGCGGGTTCTACGGTCGCCAACTCGGTGGGATAGTCGGGCAAAACCAGGTAGTCGTCTGCTTTGAAAGTGTAGCCAGCTTCAGGCAGCAAGTTTTCCGAAGAGGAGGCTGGTAGCAGGCGATCGTCCTCAGAAGATTCGGATGCCGCCCCATAAGAGAGCTGATTCACCAGATGAGCAACCGTTTCCATGTCGCTTTCGTAGGTCGGATCGTCAAATTCCAGTGCCTCTAAATCGTGCGATTCATCTGTCGCTGTCTCTACTGCTGCATCGGAAACGGATTCAGTCAGCGTCAGGGATTGCAGCACCGCGGCCCTCCCATCACGTAGCGCTCCCACAGAGGGTAGTACGGGTTCTAAGGCAATGACGGGTGCAAGCGGTTCAGCAGCCTCTGTTGAGGTGTCTGAGTCCAGCAGGTGATCAATGGCATCACCGACCTGTTCGCTCAAGCCATCTAACGATTGCAGATTACCGTCAAATTCTGGATTCAGGTAGAGGATGGGCAACGCCCAGTAGAGTTGCTTGGAACTATAAGAAGAAACCAATCCCTGACGGGCACGGTTGAGGCTGAGATCAACCGGATAGACCTGCTTCAAATTGCGGTAGAACAAGCGACTCAAATTGAGTGCCACGTCATCTGGAATGCGCTCTGCCATTGCCAAGACTGCCGGAATGCCTCGTTTGACCAACGCCTCTGCCAGGTTACCGTCGCCTGTTTCGCTGGTCGCTTCAGCCGTTGCCGTGTAGACTCCCCGGCAGGAATTGAAGACGGCCATGCGAATACCGTTGTTGACCAGCAATCCAGCCAGGTCATCGCCACTCAACGTTTCGGTCAGTCCTGTTTTGCTGCTGACTAGATAGAGCTTGCCGCCAGCCGCACCCGAATTGCTGTGGCCTGCATAGTGCAACACATGGTAATGGTTGTGCTCCAGTGCTTGCGTGAGTTGTTCGCGTCCGGGTTGCTCTAAAATCGTCAGTTGAATCTCTGAGTAGCGGCTGCTTCCAATGCGACTGCCATTTTGACTGGTCGTTTCTAACTCTTCCTGGAGATACAGGGCTTCCTGTTTGAGCGCCAGCATTTCCTGATCGGTCGGTGCGGCTAACACCAGGAGAATTTTGAGCGGCTGATTGGCTTCGCTGGTGCCAGCAGATGGTGCTTGCACCAGCGAGGCCAGTGCGGCGAAGCTGGAATGATAGCGGGAGAAGACCACATCAGTACCCGTGGCAATGGGACGATTGCCCGCATGCAGCACTTCCCACGGCAGACGCGGTAAGCGGGTATCTTTTAGCCCCAGCCGTAAGCGCAGTACTTCTTGCCGATGCTGGGCAATGCCCTGAGCCGTCATCCAGCTATCCCGAATCGTCCCTTGAAACAGCGCGTTGTAAAGCTGCTGCCCCAGCGCGACTAGCGTTCCCTGCGCTTCAAACGCTTGCTCTGAGGCAGGTGTGGAAGCTTCTGAAAACGAATGGAGCATGTCACCCCGCAGCAATCCCTGCAACGGGTCATTCATTAAAAGGCTTGCCTGGGTCAACCACTCTTCTACGGGCCAGGTAACCTGCTCCTCTGCCAATGGCACACCTGGCGCTACCCGTTCCGTCCGTACAAGGTAGTCATCTTCCCCTATCGGAGTCACAGAAATATGAAATTCCTGGGTCACAGTTCTTCTCCAAGAAGACTATAGATGCAATCCCCTGTTTGTTTGTTGATCGCAAAGGGGCTAACCTGTTTAATCAACGATCGTGGGTGTCAATCAGGGGAACTTTTTGTGATCTTGATCATGCTCACTCAGATTTTAGGTTGCCCTACGGAAGCCAAAAGAACACTACCGCTCTACGTTTTCCACAAAACGTGGCTCGATTGCGAATAACTTCAGGAGGTGGGCAGGTAATTTCGGTAAATGCACTGAGTCAGCAAACTCAGCTCTGTTAAGTCTTATTGATCATGGCATGGGCTATCCACGTAGACGTTCTTCACCAGGGAAAGTTACCGAAACTTCAAACAGTTTCCAGATTTCTTTAAGGAATCAGCGTAAAGTAAGCCGGAATTTACCTGGCGCAGCTTGAAAGTACAGCGCTGAGGACATCGCCGCCTCTGATGCAAGCCTGTCTGATTCAGTTGCTACTTTAGAAGCCATAGTTTCATTCTAGGGAGTTCGATCGTCCGCTTGGGGAGGTGGTACACCCCTCGACAAGATTTGCAACAGTTTCAGCGCGATGTCGATCGACATTCCAACGTAAAATCGAAGCATCGCTACCGCACTGGTTGGCGATCGCTCACGTGTTGAAGAGGCTGGGGTTCTATGAGTCGGGCTGTCATCAAATTTTCGTCTGAAGACTGCGGCGTATGCCACAGGATGTCGTTCTACGACCAGAAAGTCGTTGAAGAACTTGGGCTTGAGTTCGTTAGCGTCAAAATGCAGGACACGGCTACCTACCGAAAGTACCGCAAGATTTTGCTGGCGCAGTATCCTGATAAAGCAGATATGGGGTGGCCGACCTATTTGATCTGTGACAGTCCTGAAGGTGATTTCAAAATTCTGGGTGAAGTCAAGGGCGGACACCCTAAAGGCGAGTTTCGCAGCCGCTTACAGGGAGTGCTGGCGGAGACGAATTAAGTAGGCAGGTTAAGAGTTTTGAGTTGGTGCTCCAGCTTCAGTCTTCATACCTGAATTCAGCAATGCCCGTCTTCTTGTTGTTGTCGGGCAGGCTTTCTAAGGAAACGTAAGGCTAAGCTAACACTTGATATGGCTAAAGCAACGACTAGCATAAGGTTGATGCAGAAGAGCCACCAACCATGAATGACGAAGACACTGGGCCCTTCCATCAAGAGAGGGAACCAAAAATATAGTAAGAATGACGAGAAGCAGAGTGCTCCTAAAATACGTCCGATCGAGTAACGGTTAATGGTTCGAGGTTGGAGAATGAGATAGAGCATGTTGAGTTCAAGCAACGACCCCAAAACGGTCTGCTCTAAATCGCGAGTCTGGTTGTGTAAGGAGCTAGAACCCAAAGCCGGTGGATCGATGATGAAATAGTCTCGACACATCAAGGCTAAGAAAACTAGCCAGACAATGAACAGACCGTATCGTTTGAACCAGAGCCAAGTTCGCTTCATCAGACTGCTTCCTTGCGCTAATTCTTGATCTCAAAGTGTTTGACTTCGAGGACGGGGCCAATCATGGCGATCGTCATCACGTCTTTGCGGATTTGGCCTTCAACTTTGACGGTTAGCCCTGCTTTTTGGAGTTCTTTGGGGGCTTTGTGCAGTTCATAGGTGTCGCCGCTATTGCTGACGAGTGCCCAGGTGCCCGTGCCAAAGCCCTTACGCTCAATTTTTCCTTCTACTTTAATGTGATCGCTCATGTTGATTGCACTCCTGGTTTAACAGCAAGCCGTGCCAGCGCAAGGCATAGCAGTGCGTTGATGATGAGGAAGCCGCGCGCGATCGCGCCATCGCCCAGCCACATCATGGAAGGAGCGACCACAGCACTCACGCCAAGACAGGCTGTAATGCCGATCGTGGTGCCAATGGCAAACCACTTCCACTGGGCGTGCCCTAACAGCAGAGCAATCAGTGCAAGTGGAATCAGCGCACTGGCAAAGAGGGGATTCAGCGCACTGGTACCCTGAATTGCGCCGCCCAACTCTGGAATGGAGCTACCGAGAATGCGGAACGGGAACTGCGGCGCGTCGAACAGATAAAAGCCTTTCAGGAAGAAAAGACCTGAACTGCCTGCAACTAACCCTGTCGAGAGCGTCCACCCCCAGGCAAAGGGAAAGTAGTTCCGCAAGAACCACGCCAGCAGGTAGGAGCCAAGCACCATCGCCAGTTTCGGCCACAGAGCAATGACTCCACCATCAATCCAGAAGCGGGGATTGAGGTAGCCGTTATCGCGCAACCAGCGGAAGAAATCGCGGAAGGTAATTTGACCACGAGCGGCTAGCTTCACAGCGGCGGCAGCATCCAGCTTGCCAGCACCATAATGGTTCAGGTCATCGTCCTTAACCTGCAAGGCGGATTGTTTCAGGACATCTTCAACCGCATCCGGCTCTTTAATGCCAGAAGCTTTGACTAGTGCCGCAACGCCTGCAACGTGAGGGGCTGCCATACTGGTGCCCTGATAGGACTCAAAGACTGATTCGCCTGTAGAGGGGTCGATCGTGTTCTGCAAAATCCCACCTGTAGGATCTTCGCCCTCCTTCATGCCACCAGGAGCCGAAAGATCAATACCCGCGCCAAAGTTAGAGTAGGGCGCTTTTGTTCCCGCTGGGCCAAGGGCCGAGACCCCGATCACATGAGGATAACGGGCAGGATAGGCGGCTGCATTCTCACCTGAGTTGCCAGCAGCAGCGATGATGACGACTCCCTTTTCGTGGGCATAGTCGATCGCCTCTTGCATTAACTGGCTCTCGCCACCACCACCGAGACTCATGTTGATCACATCCGCGCCGTTGTCAGCGGCAAAGCGGATCGATTCGGCAATATCTGCTACGGTACCGCCGCCACCACCAGAGAGTACTTTAAGTGGCATGAGATTGGCTTTATATGCGATGCCTGCCACCCCAAAGCCATTGTTGGTCGATTGGGCGATCGTGCCTGCGACGTGGGTACCATGACCGTTATCATCGGTTGCTTCTGCCTGATCGTTCACAAAGTCGTAGCCCTTGACAAATTTGGTCTCTTTCAAGTCAGGAACCTGACTAACCCCCGTGTCAATCACTGCGACTGTAATTCCCTCTCCTTGCGTATCATCCCAGGCCGCTTCAGCGTTAATGCTCCGCAAATTCCACTGCTTGCCGTAGTCTGGGTCGTTGGGTGCTGTGAACGCGCTGTAAATATAGTCAGGCTCAATCAACTCGGTGTATTTCTTTAGCTCAGACTTCTTCAACGCGTCCAGCGTGGCGCGATCGCCCTTCACAACAAAAATATGATCTGCAAACGAAAAGGCGCTATTTAACCGGGGTGTGACCTTGTATTTTTGGGCGATCGTCTGCACTTGACTCTCGATTTGGGCCGCACCCAGATCTTCGCGGAAATCCAAAATAATTGAGTCGTAGGTGCCTTGAGCCGCCAAGCCGCTAAAGTTAGAAAGCGCCCAGCCCAACCCGATCAGGAACAACCCAAAGAGCAAAAATCTTCTCATAACGCCCCAGTGACGGACAAGTTTGACTACCACCATAGCTCAAGCCCTGCTGGAATGTTGCGTTTGAAATATTGCAGATGGTTAAGAATGGGGAGTGGGTAGGAGGGATGAGGAATGAAGGCTAAAGGCTAAAAAGCTGACTGCTGACCGCTGATAGCTGACCGCTCAATCAACTCAAAACTAAAAACTAAAACCTTCCCCCGCCTCCCCTGCTTCCCCTCACCCCTCTCCTTACCCCTCATCAACATGGAACGTGGTCTTTTCTGGCTCCCTTTACTTGCACTGTTTATTTGGCTTACCTGGGCTGGCTGGAACGAGTATCAAAAGCTGGAGGCGTACAAAGTCTGGGCAGCGCAGTTTGAACGATCGAAATACGATGTTTATGCGGTTTTAGGGCAAAAGGGCCATGAATTAACCTGGGGCTTGCCAACGCGTAAAGGTACTGTGAACTTAGAGACGGTTTCCCTCAATGATGTGCAAGCGATTCGCTTGCTGGTGAACGATGAATCTGTCTCTGTAGATGCAGTACCAACAAAGGGAAGGGCTGTTTTGGAATTGACGTGTGCCGATCGCCCTGCTCCTGTCCGCATTCCCTTTACCGAACCACCGATCGCTGCAAAGTGGGCACAATATTTGCAACAAAGCTTGCAAGGATAAGAGTATGTTTTAGCTATCAGCGGGCAGCTATCAGCGGTCAGCTTTTAGCCTTCATCCTTCATCCCTCATCCCTCATCCCTCATCCCTTCAAAGATTACGTGACGCTAGAGGTAATTCCAGTTACAGTGATGGTCGTCAATTGCCAGCGTTGTTTCAGGCTGTTTTGGCATGGCAACTAATCCGCCCGATCGTCGCCTCAAGCGTTCCCAAACAAGTACAAATCTTCCTCAAAAGCCCCAGATTACTGCTGCGTCAGCGCTTGCACCCCACCTGGCAAACAGTCGCTCGGTAAAAAGTGGCTGGAACTATCGTTTGCCACGGTTATCGACCTGGTCGGCGATCGTGCCAATGTTGCTGGCGACGGGTGGACTCGCAGGCGCAAGTTGGTTAGGGGTACGGCTGATTGTGAATCCTCAGACGCTTCTGTGGGTGAATCACTTTCTGCCAGACTGGATTCCCATTCCCATCACAGGGCTGAAGCTGCCTCAAACGCTGGAAGCCATTCACACCGAGCTAACTCAGGCAGGGCGCATCTCTGGCGAAATGTTCCCACTCGGCAAAAACACCAGCTTTTTAGACCATAAAACAACCGTTTCGGATATGCTGCTGCCTGTGCTGTCGCATCGCCCCAACTGCCAGAGCAACTGCGAACAAATTGTCGAGTTGCGGGTGTACCAAACCATTCCAACACCGAAACGTGAGCAACGCTTTCAATTATTAGATCAGCTAACGATCGTAGGCCCAGATGAATCGTTTGTGCTGGCACCGTTGATTAACGCAGGTGATACCAATCAAGGTTCTACCCGATCATTGCCACTCATGACGCTCGCTCGCTTTGAGGGTAAGGTGCCAACCCAAGGCATCTGGCTAAGTTTGAGTGGTCGTTGGCTACGAGGCGACAGCACGATCGCCTACGGGCAAGTGCTGCACTACAATCCCGGTCGGGTTCATCTCCATCAAATGATGGAATGGAGTAGTCCCGTAGGAGAAGAACCCGCTTGGGGAAAGGTAACGGGAGCCAAGTCACCTGACCTGGTGATTAACCAAACAGTTGGCATGGAGCCTCAGTTTCAGCTTTATCAGGTGAAGCCGCGCCATTTTCTTGCCAGCCCGCTCAAGCTAGAACCGCTCTCCCTACTGGAGCCTGCGATCGACGATAATACATACAAGAATGGCTTGTTGCTGGCTCGCAGCGGCCTATGGTCAACGGGGCTACAGTGGCTACAATCCTTCAAACGACGCGATCGTACAGGGCAGTGGTCAGCTATGGCTCAAGCGCAACTGGCGCTAATTGCTCTGCACGCACAGGCAACGCAGGCACAAGCCAACAAGTCCTGGGCAAGCCCCAGCCAGCAGGTTCTCGCAAATCTAATTGATGGGCGGTGGGAACGAGCCTTGAGCGTTTTTACAGCGAATGCTGAAAACAGCGTAGAAACAACCGCGCTGCTGAAGGCAGATTCTGGGCGCTTGCAAAATCGGGTAGAGGCCGCGCTGCGTGTTAGCCCACGGCAACGGGATATCAGAAATTGGGGTGCGTTGCTTATCGCGGCACGTCAAGGAAGCAATGCCGCGATCGTCTGGTTAAAAAAACAGTCCGGCACAACGAGTACAGACATTGCCCACGTCAAAGCGCTCATCGCACGATTGGAAGCCCCTCGTGCAGACGACGGTATAGCCGCCTTAGCGCCTGGTCAGCTTGTGGGGGTAGCCGATGTGCTGACGAGCATCAACGCGTCTGCCTGGTTGAAGCCAAAGCGATACCCAACCTTGAAGCTAGACCCAGCCCAAGTTTGGTATCGGGTGCAAGTCGCTGGCTTTCAAGATGGCAAACGCTGGCGCTTTGCCAATGCCTCTTTAGGGCTGTCTACCAATGCTTCCGCTGATCGCCTCTGGAACCAACTGGGGCTAGCAGCAGATCCACCACTATCGATCGTGCTCTGGTTGCCTGATGGACAGCAGCAAACCGTTTCTGCCAGCCTCAAAGCAGTCCGAATCAAGGGAAACAAATTAGAGCTACTGGCGGCTGGAGATACCCCACCCACAGCACCCAAAGTGGGAACCCAGCGGCCTCTGGCCTACACCGAAGCGGCTCTGCAATGGCAGAATCCAGAGATAATTTCCCTCTCTGATTGGGTTCAACAGCAACCAGCATGGGCAATCAGCGCCATCCCTTCCCTTGTTAAAGAACTCACCCGATCGAGCAGCCTACCTTCTGGCACAGCACCCACATGGGAAGCCCTGGAAGCGCTAGGTTTAGGTGGCAATCCTGTACAGCTAGCCGCGCTCACCAGTAGCAACCCCTCTGACGTCATTGTCACGATCGATCCTGATACCCTGGATGGGCAGTCCACCAAAGCAACACGAACCACGCGCCGATCGCGCACCTTAATTTTTTCAGCCGCAGGCAAATTGCTCTATAGCGAATGTTCGACTGAAGCCGCTTTGACCTATCTAGCGATCGCCGAACTTGGAAATGATGGTGGTCGTGCGATCGTCGCCAGGGGGTCGGAAAACTACAACCTTTTGCGTTGGTCAGTTAAACACAAGCGCTTTGAATAAAACTGAAAGAACACAGAATAATCTTGCAGCAGTAAGGTGTGCAATTCTGCATACAGAAAGCAAGTGAAGAGGCATAAAAGGCTTGCTATGAAGATGGACACATCCCGACTCGAACGGGAGACCCCCACGATGTCAACGTGGTGCTCTAACCAACTGAGCTATGCGTCCCAGTAATGCATTACGGCTCTGAACTTCACATTATCTACTTTCTGCACACATTATTGCACACGTAGCTGCACACAACCTTCACAAAGCGTTAAGGGTAAGCGCTGATTACGTTACCAATTCTCGGAACCGATAATGAGAGAATCGGGTTATGCATTTAGAGGTTGTTTTATGGGAAAGAAAGGATTTAGCAACGGAGGAGCAAGGGAGGGAGCAGGTAGACCACCTAAGTATTTAACTGACAATGAAACCACACCTATCAAGGTTCCAGCTAAGCACAAAGAAGACGCAATGAAGGTTGTAGAGCTTATGGATGAATTAATTGCAGAAGGGTTTACACCTGAGCAGGTATATCAATTATTGAGAGATGCTATGAAACTTTAGGTAATTTCACGGATACATTATGCTTTGAAATAAGGCATAACTGATTTAGTTACCAATTCAGTTATGGAGCAAGCACAAATGAGTAATGGTCTTTTAGTGTTGAATAACCGAACCTGCGAAACACAAAATCTTAAGGCGTATTCCTATCGACAACTGCAAAAATGGTGTGCTTGGCTTCCCGATGCTGGTTACGACTGCCCTCGCCGTGACGCCAAAAGAGAGGTTTTAGAAAAAGCGCTGCTATCGGCTTACGCAGTTTATGAGAAAAAGCAAGCTGAGCTTAGTCGCACTGAAAAAGTTACCAATTCAGTTCAAAACAAGTCCGCAGCGCCTGAAGGAGTAATGAGGGAGTACGACGAATCCATTCTGGAAACGATGTGTGATGACCCTGCAACTGAAGTCCTAAGTATGTGGCGCAACTCTACTGGTGAGTATTTCATCAGACCTGCTAACGACGCTGATACAGTCCTTTTTCAGTCCTTTCTACCGGGTGAGGTTAAACGCTGGTTACGTCAGTACGCATCTATGCACCCCTCGAAAGACCAGACACCCGAATCATTACCTGACACGCTCTCTGAGTTCACCCGTTCTAAATTCTCTAGTGCTTACAACCTGATGAAGCACAAGAAACTGCTACCCGACTTCAAACTCCAGCTTTTTATCGCTCTAGGCAAGATGCGAGTGTCAGAGCGCTCCACAGGGAAAGTGATGGTTGAGTCCAGCTTTGTCAGCAAAATTCTTGATTGGATTAACGCTGAAGAGTTCTAGTCACAACAATTACTAATTCAAATTATTAATTCTTTGAGGAAACACCATGCAACGCTACAACATCACAGTCAAATCACCCGGTGGAGAAATCCTCCACGATGGTACTCACCAGTTTGAATCACACGACCAAGCAGAATCCTACGCTCAGTACATTGCAGCAGCTTATGACATGCAATACGGCAATTGTTCCTGGTCGGTGAGCTAATGAATCCTCTCTATATATAGAGGAGTTTGTTAACTAGTTAAAAGAGCCTCGCAGAACAGAATCACTTTTACTTAGGAGAAAGGACGATGGATGAACGAATTAACGGCTTGGTAAAGGCAATTAGATCTCTCGAGCAAGATGACGCATCGTTTCTAGATTTCCTTCAGACTACTTTTGACATTTTGAATTGTGGTTGTATCACCATTGAGGAGTTAGACATTACCTTGTCTGCTGCTTACCCCCCTGTAGAGGATGAAGAGGAAGAGGAAGAGGAAGATTTCGCTGATTAACGCTTCACTGAATTAGTAACTAATTCACTTTCACCCCACATGTAAGGACTCCCCACCATGTCTCACTACTACACTCTTGTCCCCCTAAAGCTTGACCAACCAACGCCGGAAAACGTAGGGATTAAGCTCAGTCGTCAAATTCGTAACGGTCTTTTGTTTTGTGAGGATCACCCTCAATGTGGTTGCTGGACTCCGAACGAGTGCACCAAAACGAAATCTTTGCAGCAACTTCCCTGTGTCTACTACCGAATTGGTGAATGTCTCGAACTATGTGATGGGTGCAAATAGATGGTTAATCAGCGTTCCAAAGGATTCGTAATCGTTCTAGACGAATGGTTTTCCATTCCTTTAGAGATTCATACCAGCGAGATAGAAAGCTCCCTTGCAGAGTTCCTAGACGACTTTTTTAGCATCCCTAACCTCTACTTCCCCACTGCAAGGCTTTACCTATCTCGTAATCCACCGCTAACAAGTGGTTATCCAAAAAACTGGGAAGTAACTAACCAGCGTATCGACTGTTATCTCAACTTAGTAAGGAGCAATCAACATGAGCAAGGTTACGAAGAAGGTGACAACGGGATTTCGGCTAGGTGGTTTTCTCGCCTCCTTATTTCTAAAGGGAAAGGACAGGGAGAAAGCTCTAGAGATTAGTTCTACCGTCGCTGATGGTGTGGATGAGCTAGCTGAAGGAGGTGAACCACAGGAGTAGGTTGTATTAGCTGAGGAGGTAACTAACTCAGCTAATTAGTAATTCAAATAACTAATTCTTGTAAGGACACACAATGAACGACACAAAATTGACCCCAATCAATCGTGAGGAAGTCTTCAAAACTGCTTCACGGTATCTTGAAGCAAACAGTAAAGTTCCCTCGCTACCATCGATAAGGAGTGAGTTTGAAACCCCTACAAGCCCTAGCATTGCTGTCTACCTGCGTGAGTGGAAGGAAGCTCATGCGGATGACATTGCTAACTGCATGGATACCAAGCAATCCTGGAGAGCCAAGGCGACACGGCTAGAGCAGCATTGCCTAGAGGTTTCAAAGAGTCTCAAGGATATTGCAAACGAGTTAGCTGATTTGAATGATTGGCTAGCAACAAACCATCCTGGAATTCACCAAGAATACTTAGATTACGGTAAAGCTTCATGACGACAATTCAATCGCAATCCGATGAGCAAACCCCTGTTCATTGGAAGGAAACTTTTCACTTGCAAGGGAATCCCTATTTGCTTAAACCTCGTGTAGAAATGCTGCATCCAGGAGGTACAAAGATTTTCAAAAAGTTTGTACCTCCTGGGAGAGGAGGAGTTGCTACTAAAAAAGTGACTTACACCTACGTCACCTACGACCGCTCTTACGTTGCCCACTACATCTACGAGACAGTCATCAAACTGTTTCCCCGCATTCCCTACAACGAATTGCAGAAGCTTATTTCTGAAGCAATTCAAATCAAGAAAGAAAAGGATAAGGAATGGAATGAAAAAAACCGCTAGAACCTATGACGGTAGGGTGAGGAAACCCGTTAAAGAACTGGTGGAGGGGATTCAGTTTGACAGTCAGTTTGAGGCACAGGTTTACAGGCATTTAAGAATGCTCTTCCCTAAAGAACAAATTACCTGTCATGAAGCTGTGCCCATCCTTCCTGAAACTCCCTACTTCAAGGGTAGAGACTGGAAGTGTGACTTCAAAGTAACCCTCCCTAATCGTTGGCAACCCATCTATGTAGAGGCGAAAGGGGTTAATACTGCTGAGTTCAAACTGCTACTTCAAACACTTGGTTACACCAACGCTAGTGTCATTCAAAACCTACTCGTGGTTCACTCCGAAATCGGCATCAAACTAGGAAAAACGATTCAGACCGTGAACATCCACCACATGTACCAATACCTGTTGCGCTTTAAGCAGTAGGTTAGCGTTAACGTCAATTTGTCTACTTTCTACATCAACAAACACAAGAGGATTAACCGATGGCTACTAAGTACAATGCCCCCAAAAGTGACTACAACAAAGATGAGCATTTTGCTTCATTGAGCATCGATGAAACGCTGAAGATTACGCTGCGTGAGGCAGTTGCTAAGGATACATCTGACAAGGTAATTACCGTTTACGGCTACGCTGAGACAGGGGCGACGGGTATCGAAAAAATGGGTGACACGTCCTTCAAGTTCACTGAACAACTGGTTAAGTTCAGCATTCCTAAAACTTCCTACACCACAGAGTACAACGGCAAGAAAAAGGAGTACCAGCAATCACCGGGGATGAAGGGAGCGATTCATTTCATCACCCAACATGGATTCGATAAACCTTTTTCAGCCATGTTCGACTTTGGAATGGCGCTACCGTTGGTTGAGTCTTTAATCAGCGGCATTAACCCTTCAGGAACACCCTTAACTGAAGTAGAACGCAACATCTATGAAACAAACTTTCTCTATCTGAAACCGTTGGAGAAGCTGGAAAAGTTAGAGGGAATCGAGATTAAGGATGCTAACGGTAAAGGTGGTTACGGACGTGGTGGTGGAGGACAGAAGGAATCTGAGAAGTTGGCTGATAGACTGGCGTTTATCAAAGCCCAGATGTTACCTGATTCAGAACTCGCTGTAATTCTTGCGTCTTACCATGTTGAGGGATTTGATAAGGCACAGCAAGCCGTCATTGAGGATTTACTCTCTAACCTCTTTAACTAACTCTTACCGGGGAAAATGGCACTTAAATGTGACACTTTCCCTTTCTTGTCTTTACCTACCGTTAGGAGAAACAATGCCCTATCAGAATATTCCTGATGATGTAGACGGCACCGCTCAGGATGAAACACTCAACATTCCTCAATACTTAAAGGAAGCGCTAGACCAGCAAAAGGAAAGACCCACTACAGACGGTAAGCGAGACTTTCGCGCCTTCAGGGTAGACAGTAAACAAAGCTGGGAGGAAGTAGCGGGAGAAGGTACACTTGCTCAAAAGGTTGCCAACCTGGTTAAAGCCTCTATTTTGTTACCTAGACAGCGCTTTCAACTACCCCTTGCTACTGCTTACCTCCTTCTACCGTCTGCTATCTGCAACAGAGTGCCCATCCTCTTTTCACAGGGTGGTAGTGGTTCAGGAAAGTCTACACTGGGCTTTCTTTCCTGTGCGATTCACGCTCAAGCAAGTATCAGCAGTGGTTCTACTTTCGCCTCGATTCGCAATATCATCTCAACTGCTAGACGCTGGGATTTAACCCTTGATGTGGACTATTCAGGGAATGAGAAGAACACCGCACTGGTGTGGGAGGACATCAAGCCTGAAGACATCAGCGGAGCAGATAACCATATCTTCTCTTTGCTTAAAAACGGCTGCGAAAGAACAGGAACGATAACCGTTGCTGAGATTGGAGGTACAAACCTTGTCTTCAAAATCTTCTCGCCTAAACTCATTTCTTCTATTCACCCTATCTACGCTCGTATCGAGTTCAATGAGTTAGTTAGACGCATGCTGGTGATTCAGCACAAACCAGCTAACAAATGGATGGCTGAGGACTTTGATGATGACAATCGAAACAGTTCACCCGATGACCTCGTAGACCTTGCCGATATTGAATGGGATGGACTGCGGAGAGAGTTTAGGGATTACTGGGAAGATGAGGAAAACCTTCAGCGATGGGTAGAAACCTCTCAGTCTCTTAGTAAAGTGCGTAATCACGGTATGTCAGCACCGCTCTACAAAATGAGTCGTGACCTTATTTGCTGCGGTGTAGTAACCGGGGTGTGGACTAGTAAGGCTGAAGCAATCAGACACTTAGCAGACTACTGGAACTGGCATCGCGATAATGTGGAGTCCCAATCTACCGCAACTCAGAAAGCGCTGAAACGATTCATTGAAGGGAAGACAGCCCAAACAGTAGAAACTAATAGAGCGTTAGTCGGTACGGCTGCAGAATGGATGATGAAACCGTTGGAGATTGACCCTAGTGAACTGAAACAGCACTGCGAAGCATTGTTTAAGCAGGGAGAATTAGACACTAACGTAGGGGTGAATGACGTTAACCGGGCGATGAATCATTTGGGATGGGTGCTTAAACCTAACTCTGACCATAGAAACACTTGGCAGTTAGCGAATGGTTAGTTTTGCAAATAACTAATTTAATTTACTAATTGTTTCAACAACAAACCCTCTTACCTTTTACAGTAGGAGGGTTCTTTTTTTGGGAAGGAGCTACTTTGAAGGGCGAGACTGCATCTCTTGAACACGCTTAGAGGTTTCAATTTGCGTCTCCCTTATGGTTACGACTTGATACTTGATAACGTTCAAGTCAGAACGTAAATCGGTATAGACGCCTATCAAGGTTCCTCCAAAAGCTAATACGGTAATGATGCATCCTATTAAGCCTATTGTGTTGATGTTTTGTTGTTGCATTGCTTCCATCCTAACTATGTCATGAACTCACTTTAACTCACACCCTTACCTTGTCCAGTGATACTTAAGGTACCCATTAAAGGAGATTGTCGCAGCACTAGACATCTTTGTTAGAGCAAGTCTCCAATGCCCTAAGTTAGTGTTAGCAACTCCTGGATTAAGATTCGTTGTTAACGCTTTCCAGTTCGTCGTGGCTGTCTTGTTTAGGTCGGTTAAAGAAACAATTGAAGTCTCTACATTTGTCTCTGAACCCTGCCTAAAAACCTGTGCTCTCCAGTAGTTTGCAGTCGTAGCGCTAGGGTACTGGTAGTTCAGAACAAACTGAGTCACCAACAAGTCAAACGGCATTGACGTATCAGGTACAGCAAAAGCACTACCAGTCGCAGAGAGAGAGCCAGAACTGACAAAGGGTGCCAGTTGATAGCGGAGGGACTTCCAACCACTAGCCTGTTTCACCCAGTCCATAAGAACGTTCTCGTTAGCGTCTATCTGCCTCCACTTGCTGTTAGTTGGAGCGTTAGAAGGTTCATTTATGCCGTAGTAGTTGATAACGCTGAAATCAGTTTCCTTGATGTAGTTGTTATCGCTACGGCTAACGCTAATTGCCTCCTCTCTATACTGTTCAAGTAAGTCGGTAATTTCTTCATTGTCGTACCTGTCAGGATAGGGAGGAATGTCAGCTATCAACGCTTGCACTTCAGCTTTGGTGTAGTACTGTTGCAGGTCAATCACTTCTCCCCCCTCCTGAACTTGAATGGTGTATTCTGAACCTCCCTTAACGTAAATTTCGACAGCGTTACATTCGTCGGATGGAGGGAATAAATGAGTATCTGCAAAGTCGATTGTGTGTTCATCACCTGTGATCGCTCCTGTTATATCCCTCCATCTCACTAGCGCCAACGCTGGATATTTAGCGCTGATGGGTTGAATTAGTACCCCGTTAACGACATCAGTAATTCCTTGCGCTGGTAGCACCCTTTGCTTGGCAGGAACACGACTAAAAGTGATTCTAATTCCAGCGATAGCGAGTGAGGTTTTTAACCCTAACGACCGGGTTCGATTCTCTAAAGTGAAACTCATCTATAAACCTCCTGAAAGAAACTCCCCGCTCTAATCAATGAAATAAATCAATGATTAAAACAGGGAGTCTAGCCTT
Source organism: Stenomitos rutilans HA7619-LM2 (assembly GCA_019358945.1). Classification (GTDB taxonomy): domain Bacteria; phylum Cyanobacteriota; class Cyanobacteriia; order Leptolyngbyales; family Leptolyngbyaceae; genus Stenomitos; species Stenomitos rutilans. The sequence goes on from JAHHIE010000043.1 coordinate 40,594, forward strand.
AACCATGTAAAACTTAACCAACAGTGTAGGAACGTCCACCTTTGATTTTGAACGTCTTGGCTTTACCACCCGTTTTCAAGAACTGCTTGATTTCTGGAACCGTAGCATTCGTAGGAACTTGAACCGAGTAGGTTCTAATTCCCTTTTTGGGTGTCTTTTGCAGCAACGGGTCAGTCACGATGATAGTTTTCCCGTTCTTTGAACCGAAGACATTGGTTTTTTTGCCATCTTCATCACCGTTAACATCGTCTGTACCAGCGACAGGAGTTTTTAGATTTAATGCTTCTGCAACTGCTGCACGGCAAGTAGCGATGAGGTTGACATTTTTAAGAACCGATCCGCCTTCGGGTTTGGCAACCTTTTTAGGAAACTTTCCGAAGAAGACTTGAACTCGTTTGTTGTTGGGTGCTACTTCTGCACCCGGTGCTTTATCTTGTGGCATTGTTCTTTACCTAATAAGTGAACCTCCTGAATGAATTGAATTAGGCGACGTAATTACTGGTAGTCACAGTAATTGAACCATCGGTAGCTACTGAGTAGGCGATTGGAATGATAGAGCTGAAGGTAGCGCCACTTTCGCTAATGCTGTAGGTCGTACCAGCACCAGCGGGTAAAGGTTGGTTGTTAGCAATTTTGACCGATTCAGCAGCGTCCAAGCGAACCACGGCAGCGAACAGAGTTTCAGCGGCGTTATCAACCGTCACGTCAGAAAGAACCGTATCGGTGAGAACTGGGTCAACCAACGGGGTGTAGTCAGAAACCAAGGCAGAGATACCAGCGGTGCCAGCAACTACAGCGTTAACCACAGGAAGAGTACCCGTAATCGTGCAGAGTGAGTCACCATACTGAATCGAAATGTTGTTCTGAGCAGGAGTTAGAGCCAATTCAGCGGAGCGTAGACGTTGAGCCGCTTCAAGAACGAAAGCAGGTAAATTGTCGGACACGTAAGATACGTTAGCCACGATGAAAAATCCTTATGCGAATGGAGTAAAGATTGTCTTTTACCTAACGGTATGAGACTAGGTTTAACGCTCTTTCTCAAAAGCGTCAACAGTGGTACTTTTAGCCCGTTATGCAAAGTTCCAAAGCTTGGGTCAGAATTTTTCGCAGTTCGTGTTATAACCTAAATTTAGAGGCGAAACTTTATCAAATCTTCACACTCTCAGTTCATTATGTTAGGGGAGTTAATGGGTTTGATAATCGCTTTCTTCAAACGCATAATGCACAACTACAGACACATAAAGGGACTAAAAAAATGGTTGCTAAAGTTGCTCAACCTTCTAACATTGTCAGACAAGAACAAGCCGTCATGCACGCGATTATGGCGCTTGATTACTCCGCTCCTACTCAGAACATCTTGGAACGTTCTAACCTCGTAAGTTTTAACGTTGAGTGGCAGATTATCAAAACTCCAGATGGTACAGAAGCGTTTGTGGGGCGTGTTGTTTTACCGCTCGACAACATCAGTCAATTACCAGCAGCTTCTAAACCCTGGCTGCAAGCGCAAGACCTTCCACAGGGTGCCAACATTAGTGCTTACTTTGGTTCTAACTAGGTGATGAAATTACTAATTAAAATTAGTAATTTGTAAAACCCAATTAACAGGAGAAAGAACAGTGGCAGATTATCAGGTAGGTCAACAAAGCACCAAGGCACCCTTTACTACACCAACTACAAGTGGTGATTTAGTGGGCAGGGGCAACGTAGGAGATATATCTCGACAGGGTACTTACACTCAGCCACTTGCTTTGCCAGGAACACCTAGTAATCTGCCCACTACCTACAGCGCACCTGGAGAAGGTACAGTACAGAAACCTTACAACACCGTAGACGTACCAGCTACGAGAGTTCCCAACAATCAGTTAAGCGGTACACCTACACCTAGTAACTTGTCAGGCGTAAGCACAGCAGGAGCTTTGCCAGGTACAAGGGGAGCTCCTACTACTGGATTAAATAACTTACCAGGAATGAATGGTTCTAACCTGACTCCTGGAGCGTTAAATGGGTCACTCAGCGCTGGTACAAGCTTACTTACGCCCTACTTGCTAGACAGCGCACGGGCAGCAGCAGCGGCTTTAACAGACCCTCGTTACTCAGGTAATGGCAAGTCATTCGGTGAAAACTACGGAGACGCACTGAGAGACATAGACAAGCTAAGAGCAGGTGATAAAGCAAACAATGACGCTCTAAATCGTTCAAGCGGAGATGCTCTACAAAACCTTGCTAATGGAGCAGGTGATTTAGCAGGAAAGCTGGGAAGGTTGCTAGGGTTGCATCCTAATGGGGAAACTAAGGGTAAACGCACACAGGGTATACCTCCCAGCGATAAACGTTCGCCCTTTAACGGTACGCCCGGTGTGAATTACAACGTTCTTGTTACCTACGGGGATAACCGTTTTGGGGAAACCCCTGCTGCAAGTGGCACTTACACGGCACCGATTACGATTCAACGTGCCGATGGTGCACAAGGCGTTCGTGTTTACTCTTTGGTAACTGGTAGTGGCACTTTCCCATTTTTGGATATTGGGAGTGGAAACGTCACGAGTGAACCGAAAATTGCCTCGATGAATCGTGTTGATGGGCAAAAAGATCCCAAGCAAGCTCCCACTCCCACGGCAACTAGACCTAATGGTGAACCTGCTCCTACTGGTTTATCAATGCCTGATAGTTCTAACTCTCCAACGGCTCAACCGACCAATCCAACCGCCACACCTTCTAACGCTCCGTCAGTCACACCTGGCAAGAATCCTTCTGAAGGAAAACCTACACCTGAGTCTCCGTCTACACCTCAAGTACCTTTTATTCCTGTTCCCGTTCCCATTAACCCTCTGTCTCCAACTAATGGGCAGCAGCAGCAATCATCGCCTAACGTCCAAGCACCATCGTTGAACCCACTTTCACCTTCATCTACTACAACCACTACGCCCAAGACACCAACCTATCCACAAACACCTGGCAACGCAGAAACACCTACCACTCAACCACAACCTAAACCAGCTACACCTAATGCAACTCCTGGTGATGGTGATAAGTGTTGCCCTCAGACTACTGCTGATTTAGAGGAGATTAAGAAGGTGTTAGGCGTAGGAGAGTACGGTGTTTCACTTCCTTTACTGACGGGTGATAATCCTCAACTCATCAAGAACATCCCTGACCTGTTGATGTGGACGAATCGTAATATTGACGCAACGCAGGGGCTTTACCCCTTAAAGGTGAAGGTAAAACAACCGAATGGTTCAGAGAAAACCATCACGCTGAATGATGGGGCACACGCAATGCAGGAACTATTCGCCATGAGTTTAACTATCGCAGAAGATGCAGACGCAGCGGTGAACATTGGAGCAAGAATCGCTACCGAGGTGATTCATACCAAGGTAGGGGTCTTCCAAGGGAACGAACTACTAAAAGCGATTCAGAAGTTTTTCGGTTTCGATACTAGAGCAGAGCCTAGAGTCGTTAAGTTGAACTTTACGCCTAGTGCAGCAGGGGTTAACAATCAACTAGAGAACGACGAAATCGCAGCGTTCTTGAAACCTTCAACTCAGCCATATGTAGGAACAGAGTTCAACGATAAGCAGACAGCTTTACCTTTGTTGCAGCGGATTCTTCATAACTCAGAAATCGCCATGAGAGCAGTCTGGCAACCGATTAAACCAGACAAGAAAGGTAGGGACGACATTACAGGTTCACGACTAAAGGCTGCTAATCAGAAACCAACCAAGACGGAAGAGGAAATTTGGAAGAACTTACAAGAAACTCTCAAGATTCTCGGTTACGAGGGAGTTGATGTTACAGGTAAGTTGAAAGGTGATAACGATAAAAGTGGTACTTAAATATGGCACTTTCTTTAGAGTTGACTACGCTGAGAAGCAGAAAAGAGAACGCTAAGGTAGAAGCGACTAGAGCCGTAGCAAAAGCAACTGAAGGTTTATTGCCTAAGCTGAAAAAGTTTCTTGGTTGGGGTTTTTCAGCGGTTGTTAATTATTTCAATCTCTCCTTTAGCAACCTGTGGGATATGTTCGTACAAGCATACTTTGCGATTAAGACGTTCGACTTTGGCGCTACTGATAAAGCGTTAGAGGAACAGATAGAGAGGAACAACCAACAACTCGTCACTAGAGCAGCAGAAGCACTAGGAGAGACGCTAGGGTTTCAGTCGGTGAGACTGGCTAACGCTTTTCTGGGGAGGTTCTTTAGGAAGAATGGACGTGACCAAGCTGCCAAAATGAAAATACCGATTCTTACAGCAGAGATCGGTTTAGCGTTGGCTGAAGAAGGAAACGAAGAGCTACAGGCAAACGTTAAACGACTGCTACAGGGAACTATATCGGCTCAGGTAAGCAACGCTTTTATCAACACAGTACTGGCAGCTAGAAAGAACCACTGGTTTGGTTTGAACTCAATCACCACACCCCAGGCAGACGGTAGCATCGCTCAAAAAATCGAGAAGAAAATTGAACAACTTCCTAAGTTCTGGCAGCAGCCCGTAGAGGAGTTTATTGAAGGCTTCGAGGAGGGGATTATCGAGGCTGGATACATCGTAACGATGAAGATTGACGATCATGTAGCCGCTAATCGATACGCTCAAAACAGAAGGGGAGTAGAGCGTTACATTGAGATTCCGGTAGAACCTCAGTCAGATGAGAAGCTCCAGTTTGCAGGCAGTCAAGCCGAGGTAGTTGATCTAGTGAAATCGGCAACGATGACCACTATTCCCTTAGTGAAGAACAGAGACATCGGTCAGGTATTCGCTGAGCCAGTGGATGAGCAGATCAAACCTAAAGTACAGCTACGCAAGGTTGTGTTCAATTTCAGTGAATACTCAAAACCTCCTTATCGACGCAAAGGTAAATTAGGCACTCATGCCAGCATTGCTGTACCAGACGCTAAGCCTGGTTTAGGTTATGAGAAGTTGAGATCAACGCTAGACGGCTACACAAGAGGGAATTGTTATTGCACCTGTCAAATGGATAACGGTAGACAAATGGCGGTTTATGCGAGTACTGAGACTGAGGGTAAGAAGGTACTTAGAACTCTTGCCTCTCTAAGTACGGCTGACCTGATTGAAGAGACGTTTAGGTCAAGTCAGGCTGGCGATGTTTCCAAAAAAATTGGGATAAAACAGATGCACATTCAAAGCGCTAGTCTGCTTTATCCCAAGAAAAAGAACGGAAAACTAGTTGGAGCTAATGGTAAATCAGTAACGGTAAAGCTGTTTTCTGGCTCTCCCCCTGTAAGCTTTGAACCGTTTATTTAGGGGTGTTGAGGTATCTACCTAAACTTTTAGCCTAAATCTTTAGCCTAAAACTTCACCCTCACTCTTATAACTTGGTAGTTGAATCTCTTTAATCGCATGACCGTAAACCGTACTCACCATCCTTAAATCACTGTGTCCCAGTAGTTTCGCGGCATCAGCTAGCGTTCCTCCGTTCTCTATCACTGTAGATGCAGCAGTGTGACGAGTAATGTAAGGTTTGCGGTAGGGAATGTTGAGGGATTCTAAGCAGGGTTTCCAATAACGGTTAAGCAGGTTTCTATCGTCCAGTGCCTCCCCTTTTTGGTTGCAGAACACTAGCTCACTGTTCACTTGATTATTCTGTTGCCATCCAAGTGCTGAGACGATGCAGAGCGACAACTGTTTAGACAAGGGAAGCACTCTCACATCACCCGTTTTGGTTTCCTTCATCCGTCGATTAGCAGCAGCGCTAGAACCATCTTCAGAACGAGCGAGAGCACAATCAATAGTAACGATTCCCTGTTCGGTATCTACCTTGCTTTTGAGTAACCCTATTGCTTCACTCGGTCTACACCCTGTCAGAAAGAGGAATGAGTAGAAGGAACCTATCATCAACGACTTGGCGTATAGCGTTGCCAAAATGAGCGTTACTTCATCGGGTGTGAAGGGTTTAATCTTCACTCGTTCTACTGGACGGTTCTTTAGATTGCGGTAGGGGTTGTGAGGTAGGTAATTCTCATCTACTAGCCACTTACCGAACCGTCTGAGGTAGCCTACACGGTCGTTGTAGGTGCGAGGGGAAAGATGGCTCCAATAAAGGTTAAACCCTTTGTCGCTGTAGCTTCTGCTGCCACTGGCGATTAGCGCTTGTAACACTGGCTCATAATGCACCTTAAAGTTTCCATCATTCGGTTTTACCGTTCCCATCCACTTAGCAAACATCTCTACAGGAGTTCCCAGTTTGTTGACTGCTTTGCTTAATCCTTGACGGTACCGTTCTAGTGTTGGGTCAAATGTTCTTTCCAATATATCCGCTTCAATCTGCCTAACGAGTGCTTCAGCTTTTGCCTTATCACTGTGACTATCCCAATTACCTAAACCATAGAGACTACAACGTTGCCCGTTAGCGGTGAATTGAATCCCTATCCTTCCATTTCTGTTCTGAAGTCTAATCTTCTGCATTTCTACTTACCTTCTGCACATGTGGTTACACACGTAGATAGGAAGAAAAGCTGAAACCCATGTACCGTGCACAGAGCGAAGATGGTTTCACGACGATGTCAACGTGGTGCTCTAACCAACTGAGCTATGCGTCCAGGCACGGTACACGACTATAGCATAAATCATGCTTTGGATCAGCAATCCCAAATTCAAATTTCGACAAAAGTAGCTCTCACCCCGGAGGATTTCACTGCTGTATCAATTTAATTATATGAGGCTGCATAGAATAGGGCTTCCAGAATAAAGTTGTAGGAAGCAACCGACATCATCATGTTCCAACGTCAGTTGATCAAACAGTTCTTGAAATCGTTCTCGCAACGCTTACATGGATGGGAATAGCTGAGAATTTGTGCTTTCCTAATTAAGGGCACTGGTAGCAAACAAAATCTCAGGTTGAAGGGTGTGGATGAGTGGACGGATGGATGAGCCGTGGGATGTTATTTCCCAACGAGTCCCTAAGCTAGGGTAGTGCAGAAATGGAACGAACCTGATACGTACAAACGATCCCTCACCCGTTGGCTTTCGCTACAGTCGGGGACTCAACTTCTACCACGCCACGAAACATATTCATGCCACAGGTGAACGTGTACTGCCCTGGTTTTTCGGGTGTGAATTCCACTGCTGTAACGTGATTCAAACTGAGGTCACGGGCAATGTGGAAATCAGGCAGTACAACTGTTTCAAGGCAACGGCTGGGATCTTTACGAAAGAAATTGAGGCGGACAGGCTGCCCTGCACTGACGATCACTTGGCTCGGTTCATAGCCTCCATCGACGGTGATGGTTAGCTCTTGCACGCCTTGCTTGGCTTCTGCCTTGTGAGCTTGTTTTTTGCTGAAGACGAACCACCAAAGCTCTAGTGCGATCAGGGCTGCGCCACCGACCACTACGCCAATTTGTAACCCCAAGGGCTGCTCAAGGTGATGAAACTTCGCTCGCCCTGCTTCAGTCTTTTCCATTGACATCTGAGCATTGACATTGCCTTGTGAAGAGAGCAGTACGGTGCTTAAAGCGAGACTCATGATGAGGCTTAGGCTTGTAAGCCTGACAACTATCTTTTTTTTGTAAATCATTGATGAAACCTCCTGCAAAATCAAGTCGCCGCTTTGGGCTGAAAATTCCGTAGTCGCAGGGCATTGGTGACGACAGAAACCGAGCTAAAGGCCATCGCACCACCTGCGAGAATGGGACTCAGCAACCAGCCAAAGAAGGGGAACAGGATGCCCGCGGCGATTGGGATGCCTGCGACGTTATAGATAAAGGCAAAGAAGAGATTTTGGCGAATGTTTTGCATCGTCGCGCGAGATAGTTGAATAGCGGTGACAATGCTTTGAAGATCGCCAGAAATGAGGGTGATATCGCTAGCCGCGATCGCCACATCGGTCCCAGTGCCGATCGCAATGCCCACATCGGCTTGAGCGAGTGCTGGTGCATCATTAATGCCATCTCCCACCATTGCCACAATGTTGGTCGGATGTTTGGCTTTCTTTACAGGCTTGGAGCTAGCCACGCGTGCTTTGATCGCACTACGTTGCAGGGAGGCGATGACATCGGCTTTTTGGTCAGGGCGCACTTCCGCGATGACGTGGGAAATGCCAACTTCACGGGCGATCGTCTCAGCCGTGGGGCGATTGTCTCCCGTCAACATCACCACCTCTAACCCTAAGCGCTGCAAGGCACGAATGGCTTGGGCAGACGAGGGTTTGATGGCATCCGCAATGCCCATAATTCCTTGCACATCACCATCAACAGCAAGCCAAATCACCGTTTTGCCGATCGCTTCCAATCGGTCTTTCTCCTGTTGCAACACTCTGGTTTCGATGCCCAGTTCATCCAACCAGCGCTGTGTACCAAGTTGTACCCACCGATCTGAGACGGTGCCCTGAACGCCGCTCCCTGCGATCGCCTCAAAATTCTGCACAGTAGCTAATTCCACCTGCTGCGTTTTGGCATAGTTCACCACCGCTTCTGCCAGGGGATGTTCTGAGTAACGTTCCACGGAAGCCACCAGGCGGAGAAGCCTGAGTTCATTGCGGTTTGCAGTGCCCTGAGTGGTCGTAAAATCCGTGACAGTAGGCTTGCCTTGAGTAATCGTGCCCGTTTTATCCAGCACGATCGTCTGGATTTGATGCGCCAGTTCCAAACTCTCTGCACCTTTAATCAAAATGCCGTTTTCGGCTCCTTTGCCCGTGCCCACCATAACCGACGTGGGTGTGGCTAACCCCAGTGCACAGGGACAGGCAATAATTAGTACCCCAACCGTAGCGATCAACGCCAGGGTGAGATTGCCCATTGCCAAAAACCAGAGGACAAAGGTGGCGATCGCAATGGCAATGACAACGGGCACAAACCAACCCGTCACTTGATCGGCTAGTCGCTGAATCGGCGCTTTTGACCCCTGGGCATCTTGCACCAGTTTGACAATTTGCGCCAGCACCGTGTCTTTACCCACGCGGGTCGCACGGAATTTGAAGCTGCCTGTTTGATTGATGGTAGCTCCAATGACCTCATCGCCCACATGTTTCTTGCTGGGGACACTTTCGCCCGTCACCATTGATTCGTCGATCGTCGAGGCACCTTCCACAACTTCGCCATCTACGGGAATCTTTTCGCCTGGTCGCACCACCACGACATCGCCTTTCTGCACGTCTTGAATGGGTACTAACTCCTCCCGTCCCCTGCGAATAATGCGGGCTACTCTCGCCTGTAAGCCAATGAGCTTGCGGATCGCGTCTGATGTTTGACCCCGTGCGCGGTTTTCAAACAGTCGTCCCAGCAAGATCAAGGTGATGACGATCGCCGCTGTCTCGTAGTAAAACTCTGGCATCAAGCCTTGATGGACAAGAAACTGCGGGAAAACGGTAGCAAACACCGAGTAAAAATAGGCTGCGCTGGTGCCTAACGCAATGAGCGTATCCATCGTGGCGGCATGGCGCTTCAAAGCTTTCCAGGCATTGCTGTAGAAAGAGTAGCCGCACCAAAACTGGATGGGAGCCGTGAGCACAAGCTGAAACCACGGATTCGACAGCCAGCCAGGAATCAACGGCAGTTTTAATCCCGTCATGGCAGACAGTGAACCGATGACCAGAATGATGCTGACGATCGCCCCCACCCCAACTTTGCGCGTTAGCTTACGGCTATCGGCAGCACGAGCCGCTTTCTCAGCCGAATCTTCCCCAAGCGAGGCTTGCTCCTGCAATGAGGCGGCATAGCCTGCGTCACTTACCGCAGCTTGAATCGTCTCTACCGTCGTTTTCTGAGGGTCATAGGTGACAGTAGCTTGCTCAACCACAAAATTGACACTGCTGGCGCTAACCCCTGGCACTGATCGAATGGCCTCTTCGATACTGTTGGCGCAAGCGGCACAGCTCATTCCCCGCAATTTGAGCGTAACCGTTTTCATCTTCCCTGCCTCATTCAACTCACCGCATAACCAGCCGCCACGATCGCTTGCCTTACCGCGTCTTCTGGCGTTTGCGTTTCAACGACAACAAGTTTGGTCTTAGGATCGGCTTGCACCATTGCGGCGGGGTCAATTGTTTGAATGGCATGTGTGATGGTATCGCTACAGGCAGAGCAAGCCATATTAGGAACAGTTAGTTTAATTGCCATTGTGCCAGTCCTTTGGTTCGTCGTTATCCCCATCTTGAAGTCTCCACTCGACTGGATAGTCAAGCGATAAGACGAAGAATTTACAACGGTAGTCTGTCGGGATGCTACAGATAAAGCTCTGACAGAAGCGGAACTATGCCATTGTGGTTGCCATTTGACGACAGGTTTCAGCGCAACGACGACAGGACTCAGCACAACGCTGGCAGTGGTCGTGATCGTGTTTTTCACACTCTGCTGCACAACGATCGCACGCTGTTGCACAGACGCTGCACAGTTGAGCATGAAGGTCAGAGTTGCGTGCCATGAAGCGGGCGCAGAGCGCACAGGTATCGGCGCAATCGCGGCAGAGCTGAATACACTGGGCCATCATTTGCACCATATCGCTGTTCAAGCAAGCCGTGGCGCAGTTCTCACAGTCACGTAAGCAGTCAAAACAAGCTGCGATGCAGGTATCCAGTAAGGCTTGGTGCTTTTGAACTGTTGTCGTCATACTGATCTCCTTGGTTAAAGAAAAAACGCGATCGCCAAAAGGCTTCACAACTTCACCCTAAAGAAGCATTACTCTAATTGCTTCCGTCTTTCGCAAGGGATCTGACTTCCTCTTTTGCGTCTAGTAGAAAGTCGCCTATCTAACTCTATGGGGTTGACTCTCCAGCTAGCTGGAGTATGCAGAATCAGAACATCGTCTTTTGCCAATCCTTTTCTTATGGCTAACAGATTTAAGTTGCGCCACTTTGTCATCAGCAAAACAGGTTCACTGTTGCTCCTGGGAGCGATCGCCACGACTGGCCTGATCAGCGCTTGTTCTACTACTGCCGAAAAGGCGCAGGCTCCCAGCCCATCAGCGACCGATGCTGGATCGATGCAGATGGATCACGGCAGCATGAGTCCGTCTGATGGCACAATGAACCACAGCATGGGAATGGAGCTTGGCCCTGCTGATGCTAATTTTGATCTCCGGTTTATTGATGCTATGACACCACACCATGAGGGAGCCGTTGTGATGGCGAAGGAAGCGCAACAAAAATCGAAGCGTCCCGAAATTCAAAAGTTAGCGGCTGGCATCATCAAGGCGCAAAAGAACGAAATTGCTGAGATGAAGCAGTGGCGGCAGTCCTGGTATCCCAAAGCACCTACAGCCCCAATGGCCTGGCATGCCGACATGAAGCACATGATGGCAATGTCAGAGGGCCAGATGAAAGGCATGATGATGAACATGGATTTGGGGACTGCTGATGGTCAATTTGATTTACGCTTTCTGAATGCCATGATTCCTCACCACGAGGGGGCGATCGTGATGGCAAAGGATGTTTTGAGTAAGTCTAAGCGTCCGGAAGTGAAGCAACTCGCTCAAGCCATCATCAACTCTCAGCAAGCCGAAATTAATCGAATGAAGCGGTGGAAACAAGCCTGGTACAAGTAGAACGAATCAACCAACTAGACCTCGGAGGTTTTGAACACCTCCGACATCTGGGAACTGACCCGATCGACCAATTGCGCTTGCTCTTCGGACGTGTTAACCGGAAAGCGCTCCCAATCGGAAGACAATCTCAAGTCGGCGAACAGCCCGGTAGGATCGTCGTGAAAGTGCAAAAACGCCTGTCCTTTACGGTAAAAAATGCCGCGTTTCTTTTCCTTTAGCCCTTCGATAGCACGAAGGGCCGTGAGTAAAGTGGTGAGTTTATCCAGGGCGCGATCGTTGGCATGTTTCATGGTTGTCGATCACTGTGAAACATTGAGCGGAGGTTTCATAGTGCACTGCTTTCTGTGATCCAGGTTTCTAACGGCTGGCTAAAGTGTTGCAAAGACAGTACATAAATCTGAGCGTCGTGAGCCGCCAAATCTCTTTCTGGTTGCGTATTGTAGCCCCACTCTGCTAAAAATAGCTTTACATCGGCAAGATCGGCTTGCTGTTTGACGGCTTGCAGGGTTTGTAACCGATCTTCCACAAACCAGAAAGTGGCATTGGAAGCCTGCTCTGATCGTAGCGATCGCAACGTCTCTGGTTTGGGTCGTTTGACTTCTTTGCCCAGAATTTTCAGCTTCGTGAAATCAACGTGGTGCTGCTGCAAGAGCTGTTGAATGAACCGTCCCTCTTTGGTGCTGATGATGATGATTTCGGTGTCACTAGTGAGCCAGGTCTTGAGTTGCGGAATGATACCAGGATAAAACTCTTGCTCTGCCAGCCAGCTTTCCACATCGCGTTTAATCCAGCGATCGCGCACGCCATCGACTTCAGCCGCAAGTTGAGCGGCTTCCATCCCATCTTTGACGGCCTGCTGTTTGGCGATAGTAGTCCAGTGCAGCAGAATCTCAGCCTCTGATGTGCCCAACAAGAGCGATCGCACCAGGAGCGGCATTTCCCATCCGGTTTCAATCACAGGTCGGGTACGGTAGAACTGTTCAGCCAGACCGTCTGGTGGAGATGTCTCGTCCGGTTGCCAGAGATTGCAGTAGGCACGCCAGGACGTTTGAAAGTACTCCTTCATGCCATTGCAAAGGACACCATCAAAGTCAAGGGCAAGCACAGTTGGGGCAAGAACAGACATAGCGACTGGCGTTCAACAACATCGCTTTAACCCTACCGCAACTGGCTGTGTTACAGTGCAGCGCCAGGTACAGTCGTGGGTGATGGTGGTAACTGCACGGCGCGCCATTCAAGGCCAGCCTCGACTTGTTTGTGCTTTGGTGTGTTGGGTGTCGGTTTAAAGCTCACCATTAAAGCGGTGATCAGCAGTGCCAACGAAAACAGCAGCAGCAGAGATGGCAGAGCACTTTCAGCCGAACGAATCTGCTTGAGCTTGGACATCAGAAACGCATTTTGTCGTCGCAGGCTAATCAGCCGTTTCACGACAGGTTCTGGTTGAGACGCCTCTGATGGATGGTGATCGTGCAGGTCTAAATCCGCAACGCTTTCTTCTTGCTGCTGACGAATGAAACTTACGAGATAATCGTGAACTAGCTGGTAGCGATCGGCAGGATTTTCGGGCACCAGAAAGAGTAACCCAGAGCCGACCAACACTTCCAGCACTAGATCGAGCTTATTGATTTCAGCCGTCAAACCTAAATCGACCAAATCGGTTTCTAAATCTTCGCGGCTTTTGAGCGGGCGTGTGCCATTTTCGTTTGTGAGCAGAAACAGAACAATCCGTGCAGCATCTTCATTTTCAGGGCCACAATCTTCAATGATGTTTTCGAGCGATCGTGCCACCAGTTTTTCCTTGGGGCCTTTCTGGCGATATTCCGCCAGCGTCGTAATCCCTTCCGCTTGCAGTTCGGCACCCACTGCCTGTAGCTCGATCGCTCGCACTTCGCCAGAATCGTCTGCCAGATCGGTGACTAAGGCATCCACCAACTCGTCATCCAGGTAGAACTGGGCGCGATCGGTCAGGCTTTTGATGATCGATCGCGCATCGGCAGGCGAAAAGTCTCCCAACGGATAGCGGACATCTTTCCCAAGAATGTCATTGATGCTGTCTAAATTCACACTATCACGGCTGGCAAGGCGCTGAAACTCCAGCAGGTAGTGGAGGTAGTCTTCCCTCAGCGTCAGCACGACTTTGACAAAATCCAGGTTCAGGCAATCGCGCAGAAACTCATAGAACAGGCGGCGCTGTGGTAGGGTTTCATGGACAAAGAAGAACTCCTCAAACTGGTCAAAAATCAGCACCGGGATGAAGTTAAGACTGGTGGCTTGGCGGAGGAGAGAGAGGAGAGAAGAGAGAGGGGGAGCAGAGGGAGCAGGGGAAGCAGAGGACACGTTAAATTTTCCTGGCTCCTGGCTCCTGGCTCCTGAGTGCTGACCGCTGACCGCTGACGGCTGACCGCTTCCTTCCATTTCCTGACGGCTGACGGCTGACGGCTGACCGCTTTCTTCTGCCTCCTGCCTTCTGCCTTCTGCCCTTTGCCCTCCGATCGCCAGCACCAATCTCGCTTCCAGGGCCGTTTGCCAATCGGTGTAAAGGTCAATCAAAAGGGGCAGTGCAATGCGATCGCCAATCACACGCTCTTTTAACGCAGGCACCAGACCCGCATTGACGATCGAGCTTTTGCCTACTCCCGATGGCCCATGAATGACGGTGAGCTTAAGATCATTCCGCCCCATGCGAACGACCAAACGGTTAACATCTTGCTGGCGACCAGATGCTCTAATCTCTTGTGCCAGTGGCGCTTCTTGAGGAATTTGACCCGGAAATTGGCTGAATAAAGACTGCTGTGGCTCCAGACGCAGTGCTCCAATAAAGGCGCGAAACCCATACTGATGCTCCAGCGATCGCCGCGTTTGTTTGGTATGAAAGGCTTCTAGGTAGTGCCCTTGCTGAAAGTACAGGTCTCGTAGATGCCGCAGAATAACGATGTAAAGCTGTGGATCATCGGGTGGATAGGTCTGATTTTGAGCTGTTTCCAGATGACCGATCGCGACTTCGATCTGCCCCAACTTTGCTTCCGCTCTAGCCATCAGCAGCAAGTACCAGCCTTGATGGTACCGTTGCGCGACTTCCAGGCTGTCCTCAATATGGGGATTGGGGGATTGGTGATCGATCGCCGCTGTGGTAGCGGTCAAAATATCGAGTGCTGTTTCCACCTGCTGTTTGGCCTCTTTCCAGGACGATCGTGCCAGGGCGACCTCCGCCAGAAAGCCATGATCTCGTGCCTGTCGGACAGGGTCAGCATAGAGCTTGTGCAGCACCAAGGCGCGTTTTGCCACTGCCTCCAACTCATCCCATTGCTGAAGCTTTTGCAGCACCTCGGCTTGCGGGATGATGAATCGAGCCACCAGATCCTGACGATTAGTTTGCTCAAATACCTCTAGACCACGCTGAAAGTAGTTCAGTGCTTGCTGGCAGGCATCGGTATAAAGAGTACGTTGTTGCATTGCCCGCGATCGCCACCACAGCCCAAGGTAAATCAGCACACACGCCGCTCGTTCGCTGGCAGACGGCAGCAGGACAAAGGATTCGGATAGCTTTTGCGATCGTTGGCGGTTACTTTCTTCTTGCCAAAACGCCAGACTACACTCGTAGCAGATACGGGCCGTTGCCAATTCACCTTGCGCATGGGCATCCTGTCCAAGTAGAAAATCAAGACTTGCTTGAAGCGCTGGATCAATGGCCTGACCGCTGCTAAGGACTCGTTCAAGGGCAAATTCTAATTCTGTTCTGCGCAACGAATTTGTGCCCCACGTTTGGAAATGTTTCTGTTGCAGCAATGTCCAATTGGGCAAAAATTGTTCATCGCCTGCATCAAGAATGGAGGCAAAGAGTCTATCGGTATGCTGCCGTAGCCCTTCTAGCACCGCATCTGATGCCACGTCGAAGGAAATGACCGTATTCCCTCCCCAACTTTTCAAGTCGGGTGCCAGTCGGTCGAGCTTTGCCAGGACGCGATCGTTCATCCACAGCACAAGTGGAAACGGGAATTTTTTACTCAGCTCCTCGCGCACAAGATTGGTGGCTAACAGCACCTGGTCGATCGCTGTGACCGACTCCAGCCCGTAGATCATCAACGCGTTAGGAGGCTGACAGCGGGAAGAGTTTTGAGTTTCGAGTTTTGAGTTTTGAGTTGGAGGATTTTGGGGAGGAGTTTTGAGCTGTTGATGGTTGACCGTTTGTAAGGGTGATTGCTCTGCTCCCGCTTCCCCTGTTGCCCCCTCTCCCTTTACCTCCATCTCCTCCTCACACTCGTGCTCATCCTCCTTCATCTCCGTCCGAATTCTGGTGTAGAGGGTTTTAGCCGTTTCAGGCAGTGTGTATTCATGAATGGGCAACGGACAACGTTCTTTCAACTGTTGCGTCATGCGATCGCGCAGTTTAGTGTAGTTGCAGCGCACCAAAATCAGCGCAAACTGCTGCTGCGACAGGGTAATTGCACGAACGAGTGTATCCAGCGATCGCTCATTTTCCGCTCGTACTGCTTGTCGGGATTGGTCGGTCGTACTCATATCGGTACAGCCCTTAAGTATTTATATCGTTCTCTCCCTTGTTCCTTGGGGTTAGTACCACAACACAAAGCATGAGCAAGAGCGCAATACCAGTGAAAACACGGGTTTTTAAAGCTCATTTTGAAGACTTTACTCAAGTAAAGAAAAATCAAGGTTTATTAATTTCTTGAAGGCAAACATAGAGCTATACCAACTATTGTAAAAGCTATGCCGGACTACGCAGGGAACAATCTAACTTCTGCAAAAGAGATTAGCTCAGCCACAGGTTTGCAAGCGTTCAGCGATCGAGTAGATGCCTTTGATACGGATGACTACTACCGCATTAGCCTCAGCGGACGCAGCAGCCTCAACATAGCAATCAATGGCCTAAGTGCAGACGCAAATGTACAGTTGCTCGATCGTAACGGCAACACCTTACAAACGTCTGCCAATAGCGCTGGTATTTCAGAAGCAGTTAGCCAGGTTCTTGATGCCAACGTTTACTATATTCGGGTTTACCAAAGTAGCAGCGGTGCTGACACAGACTACACCCTCAACCTCAAACTGCAAAATAACCCCAAAATTGATGTTCTTTGGCGTGATTACAGCAGTGGCGCAAATGCAGTCTGGTTCATGGGTGGCACGAACAATTCCAGCATTACCACCTCTACATCTCTCACCTCAGTAGCCACAAATTGGCAGGTTGAAGGCATTGCAGACTTCAATGGGGATAATCGTCCTGACTTGGTCTGGCGAGACTACAGCAGTGGCGCGAATGCTGTGTGGTTTATGGGTGGCACCAACAATGCGACGCTCATCGGCTCTACATCTCTCACCTCAGTAGCCACAAATTGGCAGATTGAAGGCATTGCTGACTTCAATGGGGATAATCGTCCTGACTTGGTCTGGCGAGACTACAGCAGTGGCGCGAATGCTGTGTGGTTTATGGGTGGCACCAACAATGCGACGCTCATCGGCTCTACATCTCTCACCTCAGTAG
>JAHHIE010000071.1 GCA_019358945.1 Stenomitos rutilans HA7619-LM2
CCACAAATTGGCAGATTGAAGGCATTGCTGACTTCAATGGGGATAATCGTCCTGACTTGGTCTGGCGAGATTACAGCAGTGGCGCGAATGCCGTGTGGTTTATGGGCGGCACCAACAATGCGACGCTCATCGGCTCTACGTCCCTGACCCCGGTAGCCACAAATTGGCAGGCACGTCCTTACACTCGATACGAAGAGCCTATACCCATTGATCTGGCAGGCAATACAACGAGCACTGCCTTCAGTGTTGGAACGCTGAGTGGAAGTGGGGTGTTTAGCGATCGCATTGATAGCACCGACCCCTATGACTACTACCAATTCAAATTATTCGGCTCAAGTACTGTCAAGCTCCTGCTTGATGGACTCAGTGCAAACGCAAGTATTCAACTTCTTAACAGTAGTGGAACGATCATTCAAGGCTCATACAACAGCGGCAACAGTGCAGAGTCGATCAGTACAACTCTCAGTGCAGGCACTTACTATGTGCTGGTTTACCAGGCTAGCGGTAATACGACCTATAGCTTGAACCTGTCTGCGACAGCTTCCAGTAGCAATCTGTACTACTTTACGTATTACTACGGTAACGGCGACTCCTACCAAGGCTATGGCTACACGACTGATTCCAGCTACTACAGCGGCAAGTACATCAATGACGCGTCAGCTAATGAAACAGGCAACAAAGGCTACTACTACATCTCCAATCTTTATAGCGGCTACAGCGTCAGTTACAACAATCGAGTCTACGTCAGCAGCTATTACAACAGTGAAACCAGCACTACCTACACCCCATACTCTGGTTTTGGCAGCAGTGGTTTAGGGAGCGAGTACGGCTATCTCACGAACGGCGATAGCAGTACGTACTATGGCGGCAAATACTATGAAGCTGACTTGGGCTATCAGTACTACAGCTTCAAATACAGCTATGGCAGTGGACAGGATTACTACACAGGCTATGGCTACACCGACTACGGCAAGTACACCAGCAGCCAGTACCTCTACGATGCATCCGCCAACGAAACAGGTAACTACGGTTTCTACCAGATCACAGGCATCACGAACTATGCCTCTGGGACGGCTTCGTTGAATAAGGTTTACGTCAGCAGCTACTACAACAGTGAAAACAGCACCAGCTACACCCCTTACTCTGGCTCTGGTAGCAGTGGCTTAGGCAGTGAGTATGGCTATCTCACCAGTGCTCAAACATCCTCCAATGACTATTTTGGGGTCAAGTATTACGAAGCTGATACGCCAAGTATCAATCTGTACTATTTCACGTACTACTATGGTGCTAATAGCGACTACTATCAGGGCTATGGCTACACGACTGATTCCAGCTACTACAGCGGCAAGTACATCAATGACGCGTCAGCTAATGAAACAGGCAACAAAGGCTACTACTACATCTCCAATCTTTATAGCGGCTACAGCGTCAGTTACAACAATCGAGTCTACGTCAGCAGCTATTACAACAGTGAAACCAGCACTACCTACACCCCATACTCTGGTTTTGGCAGCAGTGGTTTAGGGAGCGAGTACGGCTATCTCACGAACGGCGATAGCAGTACGTACTATGGCGGCAAATACTATGAAGCTGACTTGGGCTATCAGTACTACAGCTTCAAATACAGCTATGGCAGTGGACAGGATTACTACACAGGCTATGGCTACACCGACTACGGCAAGTACACCAGCAGCCAGTACCTCTACGATGCATCCGCCAACGAAACAGGTAACTACGGTTTCTACCAGATCACAGGCATCACGAACTATGCCTCTGGGACGGCTTCGTTGAATAAGGTTTACGTCAGCAGCTACTACAACAGTGAAAACAGCACCAGCTACACCCCTTACTCTAGTTCTGGTAGCAGTGGCTTAGGCAGTGAGTATGGCTATCTCACCAGTGCTCAAACATCCTCCAATGACTATTTTGGGGTCAAGTATTACGAAGCCGATGTTTTATCAAGAACTACAGACCCATTGGTGGGCTATAGTGCTGCATCCGGCAATAGCTACATTGATGCACTGCTAAATACAAGATATGCCTATTGGAATACTAGCCAAAATGGAGGAAGTATTACATACAGTTTTTATAGAAGTACAGCGGGTGCTTATGGCGGAACTGAAACAGTTTCTGAAGTAAGCGATGCAATCAAAGCAAATGTCCGACAAATCCTAGCAACACTTGAATCCTTTATTAAGGTCAGCTTTGTTGAAGTAGAGGACACTGCAAGTAGTTGTGGTGTATTGCGGTATATGTTTTCTAATGGCCCGGATTATGCTTATGCTTACTATCCAGCCAGTGGTATTGGTGGTGACGTTCATCTCAGCTCAAGTTATGAGAGTGACTCAAATAACCGATTCTCCGGTGGATATGGAACGCATGGTTATATGTCCTTGATTCATGAGACTTGTCATGCGCTTGGTCTCAAACATCCAGGCAACTACAACGGTTCTGGGACTGGAACAGGCCCATTTTTAGCAGGAGGCGATGATAATACAACCAACTCACTAATGTCGTATAACTTCGCTGGTAATTCTGCAATTACCTTGATGCCATACGATATACAAGCATTGCAGTACCTGTATGGCTCAAAAAGCTATAACTCGGCAGCGACAACTTATTCGTTTAACTCCGTCTATGGCTATACTACAGGCACCCAAGCTTTTGGCAGTACAGCAACTCAGTTAAAACAGACAATTTGGGATAGTGGCGGCTTGGATACGTTTGATTTCTCAATGTTGTCTACTTCCCAGAGCTATCGTTTTGACCTTCGAGAAGGAGGCATTCTAACAACCCAGACAGCTTACAACAGCTATACTTATACCGATCGAGGAGCTGGAGGTTCTTATACAACAACCGCTTTTGGAACCAGGATTGCTCTGGGTACTGTTGTTGAAAACCTGGTGAACTCTAGAAGTAACGATTACATTATTGCTAATAGCGCTAATAATCTTTTTACAGGCTATACGATCGGCACATATGTAGGTAATGACATTTTTGAACTGACTTCAAGCTCTGACGTTGTAGATCTTTCCAGTTACAGTCTTGCGAACCTATCAGTAAGTGTTAATAACAGCGATCTCACGATCGGACTCGGCTCCTATGGTTCTTTACTGATGAAGAACTATTATGGCTCTGATGGCTCAATGAAAGTCTTGATTGGTAGTACTTATTATACTTACAGTAACTATTCGGGCTGGCAAGTAAGTACGGCATCGGCATAGCATTTATCCGTCTAGCCTCTTGTGGTGATCGAGGCTTTAGAGTCGCCTGAAAGATTCGTTTGTCATGGTTACTACCCTTGCTATTCAACTCAATAGAGATGCACGGCAGCAATGGGTCTAGAAAGTGCTGGAAAGTCTTGCGATCGTCCTTTTACCGCCGGCCCTTATCCCTCACGCTTTCTCTGCTCTGCCTTCCACCCAAGCCTGATACCGCTTCGTCTCTGCCAGCATGGGATTGATGCCGAACCAGCCGCCTTGCTGGTCTTGATACTCGAACATGAACATGCTGCGGAGGAGGGTTTGGTACTCGGCTTCACCTCTGGCGCTTTGCTGTTCCACGACCTGGAAGATGAGTGCCCACTCGGTGTCGTCGATCGTCCGTACCAGAGCATCGCGCTGTCCTCGAATGACATGCTCTACCCTAGCGTGCGAGAAGGGTGGATCGCCCTGTTGGACGCAGTGACGCAGCAGGCCGAGTAGATTGCGGACATGTCCACCGCTCACCAAGCAAAGACGATCGAGGGTTTCGACGCTATCACAGACTTCATGAAGGTGGGCAAGGCGTTGAGTCGCCTCGATATGCGGAAAGGCTCTTGCCAAAACCATTTGCCGCAAGAGGGCAATGCCATCCGCATCGTGAGATCCGTCGCGCCGTCGCACAGGCACCATTGGTAGAATTTTGGGCGAGATACCTCCCCCAAACCATTGCTTCAAGATTTCGACTTCGTTGGAAAAGACGAGTGACAGCGGAATGGTGTAGACGACATGGCAATTGAGTTTGGCAAGCTGTTCGCCTCGATCGACAAACAAATACTCTGGCTGCGTCCGTCCGGATGGCAATTGGCGGGCATCCACGCGATCGAGATTGTCAATAATGACGACCAATCCCTGCTTGCCACGTTGCTTGAGTTGCAGGTTCGCCTGTCCCAACAGCTCATCATTCAACGATTGCAAAATACCGTTGGTGCGTGGCTCCATGTATTGCCGAAGCTGGTTTCGCAGGCGAGGGCTGTCTTTGGTGCGAGCCGTAATTTTGCTAATGCCAACGGAAAAGTCAACCTGAGAAATTTCAATCGGGGTTTGCAAAATTTCGCCAATTTCGGCAAATAGATTCGCAAAATATTTGGGTTTGAGCCTGATTTGATCGGCTTCTAATTTCTCGCTGACTTGATGGGCGATCGCAATCAAAATGTCGGTTACATCAACATCTGACATATCCAGGTCTTCTGTAGATACGAAGTAAACAACATAAAACCCCAGTTGTTCGAGTTCATTTTTAAGGCGTAAAAGCTCCGTTGATTTGCCGCAGCCGATGTGTCCTGTAAATAACTGACAGGTGCCCTCGTCAGGGAGCAGGGCGATCGTTCGCTTCAACTCTTGAATAATATTGCTGCCCCGCACGGGTGCAAAATCGATGTAATAATCCCGGTCTTGTGGATTGCTAATGGACAGTGCCCGACTCGGATCACAGGCTTTGAGAAACTCAGATGCATTAATGGGCATATGTAACGGGATATCTCAAGCGATAAAGTAACGTATCGATGTGACGAACTATACAATTGAACCTCTGAGCAATCATTAGGATTTTGCCTGTTACGGCAAACTGGCTCAGGGAAGTGAATCAATGGCACAGCACAATCATAACGAGCATCACGAACAGGGTCATGACGAGCAGCATCACACTCATCATGGCGCATGTGATTCCGAACAGGGCAAGCATTCAACCACTGGTGCCGCCGAAGCCGAGTTCTTGAAAAAACACCCCACTTATCTCTCGCAGCAGTCAAGACGGGCGTTTCTGGCATCGGCTGGAGCAGCGGCGGCAGTGGGTGGCAACTTTGCCGTGAGTTTTCTACGGGGTGACAAAGCCGAGGCAAAATCTGAAACGTTGATGGCAGCAGACATGATTCGAGATGCAAAGAAGATTCACGTCCTCAAAGCCACACCGGAAACCTGCTTTTGGGGATACTTTGACAAAACGCAGCCTCCGGTGATGACCGTCGATCCAGGCGATATTGTTTACATCGAAGCGCTGACGCATCATGCAGGCGATGCACCCGATTTGCTCATGGATGCAGGGGTGAAAGCGGTGTATGACAGAGTGACCGATCGCGGCCCTGGTGTTCACATCATGACAGGGCCGATCGCCGTGCGAGGCGCAGAACCCGGTGACACCCTTATGGTACGCATTCTCAAAACTGAACCCCGTTTGGCATACGGCAGTAACATTGCCGCGCACTGGGGCTATCTCTACGATGCCTTCAAAAAAGAGCGCATCACCATTTACAAGATCGATATGGAAGCCGCGCTAGCCTATCCCGCATTTGCCTACGACTTTAAGGGGCGACCCAAATACGACAAGCCGGGCTTTGTCACGGCTCCCGATGCAGCCTCGCGGGAGAAAATCAAGATGAAGGTGTCGATTCCCCTGCGTCCCCACTTTGGGGTAATGGGTGTCGCTCCCCAGGAAAGTGGACGCATCAACAGCATTCCACCAGGGCCGTTTGGCGGCAATATCGACAACTGGCGCATTGGGGCAGGTGCCACGATGTACTATCCTGTCTTCAATAAAGGGGCAAACTTCTTTGTGGGCGATAGCCACATGGCGCAGGGCGACGCAGAATTGGCAGGCACGGCGATTGAAGCCTCGATGAACTCCTACATTCAAATCTTTGTGCTCAAAGATTTCCCCATCACCAACCCCATTCTGGAAACCGACTCGCACTGGATCACACATGGCTTTAACCAGGACTTGAACAAAGCCATGCGCCAAGCCGCTGACCAGATGCTGGACTTCTTGACGACCAAACGCAAAATGAGCGCCGATGAAGCCTACTCCATGATTTCGGTTGGCGTTGACTTTGGCGTAACGCAGGTGGTGGATATTCGCCAGGGATGCCACGCTGCGGTGCCCAAAAACCTCTTTGTGCCGAGCTAAGACACGAATGCTCAGATCCCCGCTTTCTAGGGTTGCTTGTCACATAATGCAAACCCTTCGCAGAAGGCGGGGATCTTGGCTTTGAGTGCTACACCAGATTGACAAGGAAGCAAGTAGTAAGTATTGAAGATTACAAAATTTATCGATAATCCCTAACGTTTCTCGTCGGAGACTAAAGTGGTGGGTGGCGTTAAGCACACAAAACCTAGCCGATCTTTTTCGCTCAGCTTTCGTCGATCGTGCCGACTCTCCTACTCATTGAGGCCGAAGAAAGGTTGAATATGACTTGTACAACGCGATTGAGTAAAGGGTTAATGGCTTGCGTTTGCATTGCAGCGATCGTTTCGTTAACGAGTTGCAAAGAGGAGAGTAAAAGCCCGCAAACAACAAGTGGAACTACAGGCAGCGCTCAACCTGAAGCGGCCTCCCCAGCAGAGGTTGAGAAAAAGAAGCCTGCACCTGGCACTGGAAATGTGCAGGGGAAAGTCTTGTTCAACAGCAAGCCAGTGGCAAATATTGAAGTGAAGCTGTGCGAAAGCTTTAGCCGTTTTATTGGCGGTTGTAGCGGCAAAACTTACACAGCACGAACCGATAAAAGCGGTGAGTATGTGATTGCAAACGTCAAGCCAAAAGTCTATGAGGCGCTATTAGCGCGTGTTTTTAACACTGATGCTTATGTGTTTGCAACCACAGGCATTGGTGGCCTTAGCTCAAGCAAATATGACGTTGCGGCAGATAAGACCTTATTCACGTCACCAACCAATCTCTTTAAAGGCGATTTGAAATTGCTCAACCCTAAAGCGGGAGCAAAGGTCAGTGCACAAAATTTAGAGCTGAAGTGGGCAGCTTATCCTGATGCTGCGTATTACAAATTCAGTATGTATCCTGAAGATACGAAAGTCACCACTTCTCCCTATATCAACGAGCGTGTTGATGGAACGTCCTTTTCGATCGAAAAACCGCTCGAAAAACGAACCTATCGCTGGCAAGTGAATGCGTACAACAGTGACGATCGCAAATTATCCGAAAGTGATGGTGATATTAAGTTCACCATTAAGTAATGCCATTGCGTTCTACAAGCCAATCTTTTTTAGGTGACGTAAACTTCTGAAAGCGAACATTCGCTCTTTATCCTTTAGTGGACGCTACGCGGTAGGCTCGCGGGGTTTGTCCTGTCCAGCGTTTAAAGGCACGATGAAACGCACTTGGTTCAGAAAACCCCAGCAAGAATGCGACATCATGAATCGGAGTCGTCAGATTGTTTAGATAGCGCTGGGCAAGTTCGCTACGAGTTTCATCCAAAAGCTGTTGGTAGGTTGTGCCCTCAGCATGGAGTTCTCGCTGTAGCTGACGGACGCTCATGGTTAAGCTGTGAGCGATCGCATCAATGGTTGGCAATTCGCCTTTCAGGTGTTGAGCGATCGCTTGCACGGTTTGTTTTGTGTAATCATCCCCGCGATTCAGTGCAGCGAGCATGCCTTCAGCGTGTTGCTCAAACATTGAGAGTAAGGTTGCATTTGCCGATAGTACCGACCATTGCAGGCTGTCAGCCGCAAAAATCATGCGATTGGTTGGCATGGAGAAATGTAGCCCTGTTTGAAAGATGCGATCGTGTTCCGAAGTATCGGTTGGGGATGCATGTTGAAACCAGACGGCGTGGGGACGTAAGGGTTTGCCAGTCAATGTGATGGTTGCGTTCATCAGCGATGCAAACGTGCTTTCGATCGCGTGTTTGGGTGTTTCCATCAGGTAATTTTTAAGATGCTCCACAATCATGCAGTCGCAAAACACAAAGCCTTCTGAAATAGAGACATGAATCTGCGCGCCCTGACTGAAGAGCCGGGTATAGCGCGAAAGCTTTGACAGCACTTCCTCAAAGGTTTGGCAGTTGACCAGCACATAGCCCACGATGCCGAAGGTCGCCACATTAAAAACTTCGCCCAAATGCAAGCCCAGATGCTCGTCGCCTGTAAGCTTGACGGCTTCTCGCCAGAGAGCGCTTTGCAGCGTACCTGTAATTTGCTGATCGGGCAGTTTGAGCAGATCTGGTTCTAACCCAACAGCACCACAGAGACGATCGACTTCAACACCGTATTTAGCCACAGCAAATTGCACAATTCCGCGCGCAATGTAGATGGAGAACGTAGCTTCTTTCATAAATGGGGATAGGTTGTGAAGAACGGCACGATCGGTCAATTTCTTGGCGGCATACGTCAATGCACCACATGGCCGAAATCATATCGTTGAAAGGTAAGCAAACAGCAATGCCTCACAAACTCACAGCATTAAGGCTAGAAGCCGATTGCAGGGCATTGCAACCCTACCTTAAAGGAGTATTCCAATGAAACCGATTTCTGCTCAAACACGGCTCGATGCCTCGGTCACCACTGAAACATCTGAAGTCATCTTGAACCCAGTAACGGGCGATCGCATGACCATTCTGCACTCGTTATATACAAACGGTGGCACCTACGCCAAATTTCGGTTTGATCTCCCTCCCGGAGCCAGCGGCAGCCCTTTGCACTACCACACGCGGATGAGTGAAACCTTTACTGTGCTGGCAGGCAATCTTGAGATGGAAGTGGGGCGCAAGGGAAATCGACGCACCTTACAAGCGGGAGATAGCCTGCATGTGCCACCTGGTATGCACCACAGCTTCCGCAATGCCTCTAATGAATGGGTCACGTTTACCAGCGAAAACCGTCCCGCAGCAGGCTTTGAGCGGTTTATTCGAGGCATGTTTGGCTTAGCCATTGATGGCAAGGTGAACCACGAAGGCATGCCCACCAATTTGCTACATCTGGCGCTGCTCTTGAAGCACGGTGACATTGTGCTCGTTGGTTTGTCGCCCAGACTGCAACGGTTGCTGATAAGTACGTTGGTATACATTGCTCACCTGTTGCGGGTCGATCGCTCACTCCTTCAATACTGGCACGTCAGCGATCGGAGCCATGCCTCATGAAACCTTACAGCGCAGTTTGACACCGGACTATTGATCATCGCGTCGATTTTATGGGGAGGAATCATTGATGCACCGTTTGCAGTTAGTCAGAATAACGGGCCTGTTGGTTATTTTGCTAGTCGTCTTGTTGAACATTCCTTACACGCTGCTGCTGCAAAACTTTGAGTACGATGCGATTCTTCGCAGGCCCGTTGGTTACGTGCTCACGCAGTTTGGTAGTGCTTCAATCTGATGTGGGATTAATAGAGTAGAGGTGATCAGTAACTGGAGGAATACCCTCTGTGTGGTCATGTTAAAGCCCATAAACATGGCACGATGCCCAATGGTCATCAACGTTATCGCTGTCCTGCTTGCCATCAAACCTTTTGTGAATCGTTTGATAGTCTTTACTACCGTCGCCATGTAAGTCCTGAACACATTCGCCAAGTGCTGCAAGCGCATAGCGAAGGCAGTAGTTTACGTGGCATCAGTCGCACGACCAAACATGCTGACAACACTGTCGTCAGCATTGTTCGCGCAGCCAGTCAAAAAGCGCAACTGGTACACAACGGGGAAGTTCAAGCGGTGCAAACGGAGGAAGTGAGTGCTGATGAGATGTGGTCATTCGTCTCAAAAAACAAAAACAATGTTCAACCCAGGACCGAGAGCGCGGAGACTGTTGGATTGGTCTAAGCCTTGCCTGCTGCAGTGGGTTCATGCTGGCTGCCCGTGTGGACAGACACACCGACGCATTGATTGAGCAGTTGGTGATCAACACTGAAGATAAAACAGTATGCAAGCAGTTCAACACGGATGACTGGGGCGGGTATGAACGAGTGTTGCCGCCTGAAATTTGGCATCATATTGGCAAAGATAGAACGCAGCGATTAGAGCGCACCAACGGCATTGTGCGGCAACAAACGGGAAGATGGCATCGACGACAGAACAAATTTGGCAAGGGGTGGAAACAAACGAAAGTCACAACACGGTTAGTGGTGAGTGACTTCAACTGGATTTGGCAGCATAGCCGACTTAAAACCACAGCCGCACAACGGGCAGGATTAACGACTCGATCATGGAATTGGCACGATATTGCTACCTATCCCACATTAATTTGACGCACTACCGTTTGATTCGCACTGCTGAGTTAACCGTAGAGGAATTTGTTGCCAAGTAGCTCGTGGAAAGCAGGCTAACAATTCTGTTGGAGCGGCGAGCATAGTCTTCTCGCTTCGTTTAAACCGTATGTATCGCCGCTTAACAGAACCGTTTTACGGCTCATTCTGGTACAGCCTTCTTATTTCATCTTGTTCTCATCATTGCAAAGGAATCACGGTATCTTCTGCAATGGCATAGGCGATCGCACCTTTTTTCAGATCTACTTCGTAACCGCCTGTGAAAGCTCCAAAAGATGGTAGGACAAGTAGATTTTGCGACTGATCTAAATAGAAACATGGCAAGCGTAAGCTATCCAGTTTCGTTTTGATTCGCACGCAGGGATGGATGTGCCCACAAATATTGAGTATCTTGGGATGGGGGCAGGGTTCGTGGCTGAGCAGTAGACGATCGAGTTGCAAGTCGGTGCAGCAGTGGATGGAAAGCTGACTTAGACGGTTGGCTAAGGCGCGATCGTGATTACCAATGATGAGCTTCACTTCAATGGGTACTGTATCGAGAAACTGTTTCCAACCGTCGTTAACCTCTTGAGTCAAAGACACGCGGGAATGAAATAAATCTCCTAGAATTATCAAGGTCTTTGGCTGTATTTTGAGGCAAAGGGCTTGCAAGCGATCGAGCGAATCTTGATTCACCTGATTGGAAATGGGAATACCTGCGGCTTGAAAGGTTTCAGATTTCCCTAAATGCACATCTGCAACAAGTAAACTTTGCAGACTTTCAATATAAACGGCTTTTTCGGGTAGTAGCTGAAGCTCTGTTCCCAAAAGCGAAAGGTGTGTCATTTCGTTTCCCACTGTTTTTTCAAACGCTCGATGCGAGCTAACAAGCCTTCATTGGATAGACGAGAGCTAAGGCGTTCTACCAGTAGAGGGAAGGCAAAGGGGGATGGACGTTTCATTTCGCGCCAGATAATTGACAAGGTGCGTAGGCGATCGAGGGTTTTAGCAAGCCGTTGTGCTTCTAGCTGCTGATTTAGTACCTCCTGTTCTGCTTGTTTCAGCAAGAGACTATCGGGTTCATATTTTGAAAAAACATCGTATAGAAGGGAAGAACTAACTTGTAGCTGATTCGACGTTTTCTTAGCAGAGGGATAGCCTTGAAAGACCAGTCCTGCGACTTGAGCGATGCCACGAAATTTGCGGCTAGTCAGTTCTGAAATATTGATACTGGCTTTCAACTCATCTTGCAGCGCATCGACATGAAAAAACTGTTCTGAAAACAACTCCTTAAAAGGGTAGCCCGCAGGCGCTAAAATTTCAAACCCATAATCGTTCACTGACACGGTTAAGGTTGTCTTTTGCTGATGGGCAAAGCGGTAGCCCCATAGAAACCCTAACCCTTCATGGACAAAGCGCCCTTCAAAGGGAAAAACATATAAATGCTGACCTTCACGAGTTTTGCAAATTTCCATCAGCAGTTCGTCAGGCGCTGGAAGGGAAGACACTCGTGCTTGTGCAGACAAAATAGGGGCAATACAGCTCAGTTCACGATTCAACGGTTCCTTCTGTTTAACATCATTAATCTCCTTTCTTAAATAGGTGCTTAAGGAATCTGAAATTGTTAGATTGCCGCCCGTCCAGGTTGGGGTAACGGTTGATGTTTTCTTGGTGCCTTTCACATAAACCACCATATCTTTCATCATAAAAAATTCAAGTTGCTTACCCGCGAAGAAAAACACATCTCCTTTTTTAAGTTTGGACGCGAACCCTTCTTCAACTGTGCCAATATCTTTCTGATTCATGTAGCGCACTCGTACTGCTTGATTTGAGGTAATCGTGCCAATACTCATACGATGCATGCGAGCAATTTGCGGGCTGGCAATGACATAGCGATCGCCCTCCAAAACTACCTTTTTATAGTTAGGGTAGGCACTTAAACATTTGCCGCCTTGAACGATAAATTCCAAAATCCAAACAAATTCTTCATCCGTCAACTCAGCGTAGGAAACCGTTTTTCTAATCTCATTGAGCGTGTCTGTCACCGTAAAACCATCACCACACGCCAGCGTGACCAAGTGTTGAATCAGTACATCATAGGGTTTCTGGAGCGATCGACGTGCTTCAATATCGCCTGCTTTCAAGCCATTGCGAAAGGCAGAAATTTCCAGTAACTCTAGCGCATTTGTGGGTAAAAACAGAATTTCGGAAGTGCCTTCTGGGATGTGGGCCGATCGTCCCGCTCGTTG
Organism: Stenomitos rutilans HA7619-LM2; assembly: GCA_019358945.1. Lineage (GTDB taxonomy): Bacteria > Cyanobacteriota > Cyanobacteriia > Leptolyngbyales > Leptolyngbyaceae > Stenomitos > Stenomitos rutilans. The sequence continues at coordinate 12,468 of JAHHIE010000071.1, forward strand.
CAACAGTCGAGCGAGATTTTTGGCGCTACCAATTTGCACGACTTGCTCAACTGGTTGAAAATCTACGCCCAAATCCAACGAGGATGTACACACTACCCATTTGATTTCACCCGCTTTTACTCCTGCCTCGATCGCTTCTCGTTCTGCAACCGAGATGGAACCGTGATGGAGCGCGATGCGATCAACATCATCCGGCATGGCGAAGGTGAGTGCTTGATACCATCGTTCTGCTTGCGAACGCGTGTTGGTGAAAATGAGTGTGGATGTATTGATATCTAACGCCGCAACCAGTTCCTCATACATCCTCAAGCCCAAATGTCCCGCCCAGGGAAAGGTATCAACAGATGTGGGCAAAACGCTTTTGATGATGGTTTGGCGGTTCAGGTGCGATCGCACGACAGTAGGTGGCTGGTCTAGACCGATCGCCACCTGTGCCGCTTCTGCCACATTGCCCAATGTTGCCGAAATGGCCCAGGTTTGCAGGTGGGGCTGGAGCGATCGTAGATGAGAGAGGCATAGCTCCGTTTGTGTGCCACGTTTGGAACTCAATAGCTCGTGCCATTCATCCAGAATCACTGCTTGTAAGAATTTGAACCGCGCAGCTTCATCTTTGTAAGAGAGCATCAACGCCAGCGATTCGGGCGTCGTGATGAGAATATCTGGCATATTTTTGAGCTGCCGTGCTTTCTTGGAGGCACTTGTGTCTCCGGTGCGCGACTCGACTCGCAGATTCCAGCCCATTTCCTCGATCGGTCGCCGGATCGCCTGCTCAATATCCCGTGAAAGCGCTCGTAATGGCGTGATATAGAGCAGTTGCAGCCCAATGCCGGGAGTTTCTAGCAGGCGGGCGATCGATCCCATCACCGCTGCATAGGTTTTGCCCGAACCCGTTGGCACTTGGATCAAACCGCTTTTCCCTGCCAAATATGCCTGCCACGCTTCCATCTGAAAGGCTAAGGGTTTCCATCCTTGCTTTTCAAACCAGTGTGTGATGGGTTTTAGACGGCGATCGACCATGCGCTATTTTTGGGATTGGCAACAGCTACTACTTATACCGATTTAAATAATCATCACAACAAATGAATCGTTGCTAGGAGTATGATATTGCCGTGCCATAACAGAATGTGTCACCGTTTTAATCTAATTTGGTATCAGATTTGCCTGGCTTCTCTACTAAAAGAGCGTGTACTGGGTAATCATCTTATTCCTAAGCTATTCTTTGCATTTTCTCAAATTCCTCTCAGCTTGTGATCGCTAAATAGGAACAGTTTTAGTGATTGCACTCGCAGGATATATGAACAAACGAATTGGTTTCGCGATCGTGTTTTTGCTTGCACTGATTGTCTCGATCGCGTCAACGACTGTTTTTGCTGCACCAGGTGGGCTGGCAGAAGCGCAGGCTTTGCTGGCAACAGCCGCCAAGGAGTCCGGTCGCCCGGTCTACTCTGAAGCAACGGCAATCAAGTTTAAGCCCAGTGACAATGTCTATGTGAAGAGTGTCCTGGCGGTAGATTTTACCTACGGCAAGGCAAACGTTACTTTACCGTTATACAAAGGCTTTTCTCCGCAGGGCAAATCTGTCTACTACATCATTACTGAGGCATCTGATTTTGACGTTGCCAAGAAGTTGGGCATCAACTTTGCGCCCAAAATGAAGAAGGCGATCGGCTCTGCTGGTGTACAAAGCGTGACGATGAGCAACGGCTTGATCAAATTCAAGGGTAATGTCGATTTCTCACCACAATACCAGGTCGAGCCAGGTTCGCCGAATCCATTTCCGCCTAAAGTGGCAAAACCAGGTGCCATTGGCGATGCACAATGGTCTTCGATGGTGGTGATGCCAAGTCGCGTGGTACTCAATGTGCAAATGGTACACAACGATTCGGGTAGCCACGATCGCCTGGTTGCACTCGATCTGAAACAGCGGACAGTAACGATGTCGATCTTGGATGGTTTTCAGGGTGGAAAGCAATACTTCTATCATCTTGTGACGGATGTTTCAGCAGAAGTGCCATCGGTACTGGAGAAAGGTGTCTTTACGCCTCGGCTTGCCAAAGTTCCTGAAATGGGCAAATCAACGCCCTCCGATCGCTCTGCTTTATTGGGCTTCTCTCCCGTCCTGAATGGCATTACTGACACGGCCACTGGGCAGTTTCAGGGTTTTGAGGCTTCCCTGGCAAACGGTGGCATTGACCCAATCAATGTATTCCCCATCCCTCCATCAAATGACGATCGCTCTGCTACCAATAACTACAGCCCCTTATGGGATGCCCATGTGAACATGTGGACAGATGCAGCCATTAAAGCAGGAAAAGTCAGACGCATCACCTCCTTTGAGGATCTCAAAGGATTAGTGGAAGCAGGGTTGGTGACTAGCGCTTACATCAACCCCGAAGGCGCTGGTAATCCCTGGTTGTTTGGGCTTCGACCAACTCGAGCTGTGATCAACTGCCCTGTCATTGCACATCCGGTGCTTTCAGAATAGCCTCAGTCTCTTTCTAAGTTCTAGGCGTGGACAAAGTGAATGTCATCCTTTCTCCATGCCTGGAGGACTAAATCGGTAGCCCCCTTACAACTATTTTCATTTGCATCCACTGCACCCGATACCCGATCCCCCACACCCGCCTTGGTCAAACTGTGGCTAACTCGATTGAGAACCGCTGTATCTGGCAGAAACCTGAAGGGTTGCTACAACTTATCTTCCAACAAAGCGAATGCTGCTTGAATCGTATCGGCTTCTTTAACGGGTTTATCTTTACGCCAGCGGAGAATTCTGGGGAAGCGGACGGAGATGCCGGATTTGTGGCGAGTGGATTCGGCGATGCCTTCAAAGCCGATTTCAAAGACGTGAATGGGTTCGACCGATCGCACGGGACCAAATTTTTCCACCGTATGACGACGAATCCATCGATCGAGTTCATCAATTTCTTTATTATCCAACCCAGAATAGGCTTTGGCAAAGGGCGTTAGGGCATCACCATTCCACAAAGCAAAGGTGTAATCGGTAAACAGATTGGCGCGTTTGCCCGTACCTGCTTGAGCATAAATCAACACGGCATCTAAGGTCATCGGCTCCAGCTTATATTTCCACCAGAAGCCACGCTTGCGACCGACCAAATAGGGACTGTCGATCGCTTTTACAATCAGCCCTTCCGCGCCTTGCTCCCGTGCTCGATCGCGCAATGCTTTTAATTCATCAAACGATTGAAACGGCATAGCTCCGGATAGACTTAACCATTGTGGATCAGCCGTTTTCAGTAGTTCGATCAGGCGTTGGCGACGATCGCGCAAGGGGTGCGATCGGATATCCTGTCCCTCATCTTCCAGTAAATCGTAGGCAATGAAGTGAGCAGGATTTTCATCAATGACTTTTTGCGTGACACGCTTGCGTCCCAGACGTTTTTGGAGATGGCTGAAGTTTTGAGGACGATCGTCATTCCAGCAAAGAATTTCACCATCCAGCACAATGCCCTCTGGCAACTGTTGAAATGGAGCCACAAACTCTGGAAATTGCTGTGTAATGAGATCTTCACCACGCGACCAGATGGCAAATTGATCGGGACGACGAATAATTTGAGCGCGAATGCCATCCCACTTCCATTCCGCCTGCCAACTGGTTAATTCGGCCTCTTGCAACCGCGCATCCTCAAAGGAGGAGGCTAAGAAGAAGGGATACGGCCCCGTTAGAATCTGTGATCCATCAGTAGCACTTTCCTCGGTGATGAGTGCATCATAAAACTCAACCGTGGGTGAAAAATCGCCCATGAGACGGTGAGCTAGCACAGCTTCAGAAAGATTAAACTCTGCTGCCAACGCTTTAATGACCAGCTTCTCCGAAACGCCGACTCGAAAAGCTCCCGTCAGCACTTTGTTTAAGATAAAAACTTCAAACTCAGTCAAAGACGACCACCAGGAAACAATTAAATCCCGCAATGCTTCCTCCGATTCCATCGTCTTAACGGTGGGAATGATGGTTTCCATCCAGATATGGAGTGGAATGGGTGACGCGGTTTTTGCCTCAAAAGGGGTGTCTCGTAGCAGGAGCGCGATCGCCTCTGCTGTATCGCCTACCTGCGCGTAGCAATCTTCAAACAACCATTCGGGAATGTCTGAGATTTGCAAAAACACATCGCGCAACACTCTGGATGTAATCAACCGTTTGCGCGTCTTGCTAAGCAGGAGGTAGAGTGCCCAGACGGCATTGGCGGGTTCTTCGTCACGAAAATAGCGCTGTAAGGCTTTAACTTTCTCATTCGTAGAAGTGGTTGCATCCACCTGTTGAAAAAGCTGGGTGAACCGTTTCATTCAATATCCCCTTCGCCCTCAAACAAGGTTTTTAGAGGCAAGGCATTGAGCGCAAAAGTTTCACGAAGATAGCGTGATACCACCTCTGTTTGCCCATGCGTGACGTAGATGGTTTCTGCCTGCGTTTGCCGCACCGTTTGAATTAACCCTTGCCAATCCGCATGATCCGACAAAACGAATCCCCGCTCGTATCCCCGCCGCCGACGGGCACCGCGTACCGCCATCCAACCGGATGCAAAGGCCGTTTGAGGATGGGAAAAGCGTTTCATCCAAGTCGATCGATGAGCCGACGGTGGAGCCAACACCAGATCGCCTGTAAATTTGTAGCCACGAGGCATTTCAGATACGGGAATGGTTTCAACCATCTTCACACCTACCTGACGATAAATTTCCGTCAGTACGTGTACGGCACCATGCACATACACAGGCTTGTCGGTGAACTTGCAAAGCTCACTCAACACCCGTTGCGCTTTACCAAAGGCATAACAGAACAAGATGGATGGACGCTCTGGATCACTCTCCCACCACTGATAGATTTCACGACAGGTGGCTTCACCAGTAGCCCAACGGTAAATGGGTAAGCCAAAGGTAGCTTCTGTGATGAATGTGTTGCAGGGCACAACCTCAAAGGATTCGCACGTCGGATCATAGCCGCGCTTGTAGTCACCTGAAACAACCCACACATCATTGCCACACTCGACGCGAATCTGTGCAGAACCGAGGACATGTCCGGCTGGATGGAAAGATACCCAGGTCTTGCCGAGCTTGACGCGTTGCCCATACTCGACTCCTTGCAGATTGGCGTTGATACCCAACCGCTTTTGCAAAATGCCTTCGGAGATTTTGGTGGCAATGTAGTGCTGCGAACCAGAACGCGCATGATCGGAATGGGCGTGGGTGATTAGCGCACGATCGACGGGTTTCCAGGGGTCGATAAAGAAACCCCCTTGTTCGCAGTAAAGACCTTCAGGCAGTACGGTAATGAGCGTCATACCCGTATTGTGTTGGAAAAACGGTGAGGGAACAAGGTGTGTCGATGGAGTTGGGTAGTCATACCAGCTTAAATTGAAAATGCGACACATTCCGTAGAGGCGCAGCATTGCCGTACCTCTACCCGACTAAATCGAATCAAGCTCTTTTAATTAGCTCCTAGTCGGGAAGCGCCAAGCCTGTGCGAGGATCGCGGATATATAAGCCCAGCGTCAGTGTTTCCAAAACATTGTCCCAAACGGGTGTGAGGCGATCGGCTTGGTCTGTCCAGTAATCGAAGGTGATCAGACATTGCACGTTTGACCCCAAGCCAATACAAATCCGTGAAAAGGCTTCCCGATTTTCGTCTGGATCAATAAATTTGATTTCTGCCCAGACAATGCGTGCTGTTTGACGTTTGACGGTAAATACATCACTGGTTTCGATCGCGTTGCGTTGATCATCGGCCACAATCTTTTTCAACGTTGCTTTGAGGGGAAATAAATCCCAATCGCCTTCAGGCAAACGGTTGAAAGACACTTCCAAACGGCAATCATCGTTCGGTGGTTTGCGATCGGTAAACTTAAACGACTTCTCATCCGGTTCAAACACCCAATCGCCCGGCACATCAAAACGCACGGCTCCCCGACCAGCAACAAACACCTTGCAACCAGGTTTGGCTTGCCAGCGGTGATCGTCCTTCAGCTCAAGGGTTTCTTTGATCCACTCAGGCTTACTTTTCTTTTGCTTTGCCATAGGATATGGTGCGATCGTGGGTAGAAAGCGATCAACCCTAGTGTAACGGCGATCGTGGGTAAGGGCGATCGTGAAACAGTAAGCATTGAAGACGCTTATGCCTGACTGACAAAAGTCTTGAAAAGCTGATAGCTTCATTGCTCACCCACCCGTGATTAAAATCCGAGCTAATGGTGTGAAAACCCGTTAAAACGGGTTACAAGTCGCTTGCAGTACTCTTGAGAGGCCTTCCTGACCTTAGCCGCGCTCACGTTCCAACACAAGCGCTCGGACACCTCGGCAACGCTGGCGGTCGAGGCTGGATGTGGCACAGTTGGCTTGCAGTCATTCCGACGCCTGGAAACGCAGAGGTGATGGGACTGGCTGGACAACGGGTGTGGCGACGCACTGCGGTCAAAGCGGGAACGGAAACCCGGACACAACGTGCAGCACGCTAGCGAGAAGCCGAAGTTTGGGCAGAACGGCTCGAAGCGATAGGACGTGCGCCAAAGGGCGAGCAACGTTGGGGGAGTGTGGGCGACCGGGGCCGTGAGGTGTTTTCGTCTCTGCGCTGGCTCAAACCACGCTAAAACTGCGAGGACGCGATGGACAGCCGCAACAGACGGTTGCCCTGACAGGTTGCCTGGTTTGCACTGTCTGTGCGGCCTCTGGTGCCTGGCAGTGAGCGACACGAAGCAGCGCCGTCGGGTTGGTGCATGCGCGTGTGGCAAGGGACAAAGCGAGCCCAAGCGTTGGCATGGGTGTTGTTTACCACCATTGCACTCAGCGATGCAACCGAGGCCCTGATGCACGTGGAGTGGTACGCAGACGTTGGGTGTTTGAGGCGTCTCACAACTGTCTCAAGCGTGGCTGTGCCATGAACGCCGCCCATTGACCACGGCTGACGGCTTGGTGCGATTGTTAGGCTTGCTCGCCATTGGGGCAGTGCGACTGCCGCCACTGCGAACCTTCGCGCGAACCCACCCAGAAACACCCACACCCGACGCGATGCCTGACGCGATGATTCCGGTCTTAACGGCGCGTCAGGCATTGCCGCACCCACCCCAAACACTCGGCGAATTTTGGCGGTCTTTGGCGCAATAGGTGGCGCGATTGGGCGTAGAGGCGATGGCAACCCAGGTGGGCAAACTTTGTGGCGCGGCTGGTGCCGTCTCCAAGAGCGCTGCTGGGGCGCCTCGCTCGCAGGCAGGCTGAGGTAAAAAATCTGGGTAATGACAAGCCTAATAAACAGAGGCTGGCATCCTTGCTGAAAGTCATATGTATGAGTCATTGATGACAGCCCCTAGCAACGCCTTTCTACCGTCTGCATCATGACGACGGGTGGCACTCCGGTTTAAGATTACTGGGCTTACGCAACTACATAAGTGATGTCTCCCGAAAAGCCTTCCCCTCCGCCATCTCAGCGCTTGCCTTTCCTCCTTCACCATCTCAACAGTTTAGTGCAACGAAACCCTCTGACGCTCTCTCGCTGGGTGCTGCGCTGGCTTGTTGTCGGTGTTGTGTGCGGTCTCTTCGCTGGTGTGTATTGGAATCTTTTAGAGTGGTTAACGCATGGCTTGCGGCACTTTGAAGGAGCGAGTCTGCTGGTTGTGATGCCGTTAGCAGGGTTGCTCGTTGGTCTGGTGATTCATGGCTTGGGCAACCCTGGTGAGATCGCGCTGATTGTCGATAACATTCACTTTCAAGGTGGGCGGCTGGATGCCAGCAAAAATCTATCCATGCTGCTGAGTTCGCTGCTGAGCATTGCGGCAGGCGGCAGTGCTGGCCCGGAAGCACCCCTGGTACAAGTCACTGGCTCTTTTGGCACCTGGGCCGCCGATCGCCTCAAACTTCAAGGCGAAGATTTGCGATCGCTCAGTTTGGCTGGCATGGCAGCAGGGTTCACGGCCCTCTTTGGCGCTCCCTTGGGTGGGGCGATCTTTGCGCTAGAAATTCTGCATCATCAGCACATTCTTGAATACTACGAAGCGCTGATGCCTGCGATCGTGGCAAGCTGTGCCAGCTATCTGGTGTTCGCCCTCATCACTCATCTGGGCATTGCGCCAACCTGGAGTTTTCCCCAATACCACATCAATAATGTTGATGACTTTGTGCTGGCGCTGCTTTATGGCGCGATCGGAGCGGCATTAGGATGGCTGTTTATCACCCTGTTCCGGCTGTGCGATCGCCTCTTTAGCCGTATTCCTGGCCCTGTATATGTTCAAACAACGCTTGCAGGCTTGGGGCTGGGCATGATGGCCTGGGTCTTTCCGTTGACGCGCTACTTTGGGCACGAAGAGTTAAATCAGGTGATCAACGCAGATACCGCTGCCTGGGCATTGCTGGCCTTAGCAGCGGCAAAAATGGCAACAATCAGCCTCACGGTGACAGGTGGGTGGCGCGGTGGCTTCATTATTCCACTCTTTTTCACGGGAGCTTGTGTCGGCAAGGCGATCGCGCTCATCATTCCTGGCACTCATCCAGCCTTAGCCATGCTTTGTACAATGGCAGCCCTGAATGCGTCTGTAACTCGCACACCCGTCAGTACCACGCTCCTGCTAGCAAAATTAGCTGAAGTCAGTCCGTTTACGCCCATTCTATTTGCCAGCCTCATTGGCTTTTTCCTGGCTCCTAAAAGTCCATTGATTCGATCGCAGCTCAAGGCTCAGTCTCATCCCGTTGTGGAATAGTGGATTAGAACTTTACGCATGGGTCTCTCAAGTTCTGTACGTTTGACTGTACGCCATGACTGCAACTGGTTTAGAGGCGCTTTAGAGACCGCGATGTAATTTGAGTCACAGAAAAAGGTGGCTTCAGTCACGCGATCGTGCTGCAAAGATCACCAATCAGGGGAGCTTACCATCACCTGCTCAGGGTTGGAAAAGCCTGATATTACTTCTATCGCAAGCCCCCGAACTACTATGTCAGCTCAATTCACATCATCAGCTTCCACCACCACATTCTCTACGGTCTTCTCGCGTCAGACTGTTTTCTCGCGTCAGATTGAGAAATGGCTCACAGGCATTGCCCTCACCTGTGCCCTCAGTTTGGCGATGCAAGGATTGTCTCATGCGCCTGCTCACGGTGCGTCTGTCCACGGTGATGAAGCACCTGTTGCTCAACCGTCAGCCACTAAGGATGCAGTGAAGGGTGCGATCGGCGCGCTGCCAGACGGTGACTATCTGTACGGACAGGCTCCCAAAGCAGGACAACTGGGTGCCACGTACCTGGTTTTTGAAGTCAAAAAAGGTCATGTCACAGGCGCGTTTTACATGCCTCGCTCATCGTTCGACTGCGTACATGGTGCTTTCCAGACACAACAATTGGCTCTAACGGTGATCAATAGCTACGAGCAAGCAAGCTATCCCTACACTGTCGCGCTGCAAGGTGGTGGTGCTTCTGCTTCTTCTGTTCAACCAGATGTTGCCCGGATCGGCCTAGAAGGGTACTACCCCATCAAGCAACTCAGTGCCACCGATCAACGCATCCTTTCCACCTGCAAAGCCAGCCACCATAGTAGTTTGTAATTTGCCCATACTTCACGGTTTGATGGTGCTTGCAGGCAGCGTGATGTCTAAACTGCGCCAGAGGTACCAGGATGCGATCGTCCGGTAGGGGTGCCACGGGTTGCCAATGCGCTCCACCGTTTTCTTATCCGGCAACTCCGCTAACCCATAGGCACGACGAATGCCAGAGCGAATGCCGAGATCATATACAGGCAGCACATCCCAGCGATGGAGCCGAAAGATGAGCAGCATTTGCACCGTCCAGCGTCCCACTCCTTTGATCGGGAGCAGCGTTTGCACGATCGCTTCATCGTCCATTGCCTCTAGCTCTGACATTGTGGGCAGTCCGTCCAGCGTTTTCTGAGCCAGATCTTTCAGGTAGACAATCTTGGGGCGGGAAATGCCTGCACTGCGTAGGTCGTCATCTGGTGTATTGAGCAGATCAATCGCCATTGGAAAGGCACGGTCGGGATACAGCGCCAGAAAGCGACGATGAATGGCAGCAGCAGCTTTCCCTGACAATTGCTGATAGAGGATGGATTCGCACAAGCAGTAGAGCAAATCGCCCTTCTGCCGTCCCAAATTTAACGTGCAAGCACCGACCTGTTCAATCAGGGTTGCCAGAATGGGATCGGACTGCTTGAGTGCGGCGATCGCGATCGTGTAGTCATACGCGGTTTCTGGCAGAGCGCTACTGTTCATTGGGCTTACAATTTGCTGATAATGCGCTGCACAATTTCAACGCCCGTCCATGCTTGCCAGCCGAACAGCCCTACAAGCACCACATTCAAAGCAATGTGAGTATAGCGTGCCCAATCCGCACCTTTCTGCATAAACGGTGAAAGCGATGCTGAGACGGCAATGATGCCCGTCATACCCAGCCCTGCCAGCAGATGAGACCCAACAAACAGCTTGCCATTGTTGAGGTAAGTGACCGCCATACCGCCGATCGACCCTACCACCATCAACGCCAGCACGAGCGAGCCAATCTGAAAGTGCTTGACGTTATATTTGCCCTGGATCAGCGCTTTCTTCTCTTCACCCTCAGCCGATCGCACGCGGCGCACTTTGAGACCGAGGTACAGAGCATAAACGGTCAGCGCAAACAAAACCCACATCAGGGCGGGGTGAAAGAATTGGCTCCAGACGATGATAGGTTCGGGGGTTGCAGAGTTCATAAGCTAGAAGGATCGAGATACTTCATAAAAGTTAGCATGAAGTTAGGGAGTCAGAACTCCTCACCCCTTACCCCTCACATCTACTAGTGCAAAAAGTGCCGCACGCCTGTTAGTATCATCACCAGCCCCAACTCATTAGCGGCATTGATGGAATCCTGGTCACGAAGGCTGCCACCGGGTTGAACGATCGCGCCAATTCCAGCCGCTGCTGCTGTGCGTACCGAGTCGTCAAAGGGAAAGAAGCCATCGCTGGCGAGGACGGCCCCTTGTGCTTTGTCGCCTGCTTGCTCCAGGGCGATTTTGACGGAACCCACACGATTCATTTGCCCTGCTCCGACTCCGATCGTGGCGCGATCGCGTGTCACCACAATGGCATTTGATTTCACATGCTTGCAAAGCTTCCAGGCAAAGAGCAGTTCTTCTAGCTGTGCGTCGATAGGCTGCTTTTCCGTGACAATGTTCCACTGATTGGGATTAACGGAGAGATCATCCGCTGTTTGGGCGAGAAAGCCGCCTGCGATCGCCTTCACCGTCTCTTTCGGACCACTGCTTAAATCTGGTAGCACCAATACTCTCAAGTTTTTCTTGGCGCTGAGGATCGCTTCTGCTTCCGGTTCACAGCCTGGAGCAACCACGCATTCCAGAAAGGTTTGGGTCATCGCAGTAGCAGTATCAGCATCAATGGGACGATTTAACGCCACAATGCCACCAAACGCTGAAGTCGAGTCGGCATCAAAGGCTTTTTGGTATGCTTCTGCCAGCGTTTGCCCCAGGGCGGCACCACAAGGATTCGTGTGCTTGACGATCGCCGCCACCGGATCGCTCTGTGGATCTGCAAATTCCGCAATAATCTGCCGCGCACCCTCCAAATCAACCAGATTGTTGTAGCTCAGTTCCTTACCCTGAAGCTGCGTCGCCGCCGTCCACCCCGTTGCGCTTGTCCCGGTTTGATACCACGCCGCTGGCTGATGCGGATTCTCACCATACCGCAACGCCTGCACCTGTTGGCCCGTAAGTTCATATGTCTCAGGCAGCGTTTCTCCTGACTCCTGCTTTCTGACTCCTGACTCCTGCTTTTCTAAATACGCCGCGATCGCTCGATCGTACCCCCCCGTATGCTGAAACGCTTGCAATGCTGCCGCTTGCCGAAACGCGGATGAAACCTCACCGTTGGTCTCGCGCAACTCTTTCAAGTAGCCATCATATTGATTGGGACTGCACAAAATCGTGACGTGAGCATGGTTCTTGGCAGCAGCACGAATCATGGCAGGGCCACCGATGTCGATTTGCTCGATCGCCTCTGCAAACGACACGTTCGGCTTCACAATAGTTTGCTTAAAGGGGTAAAGATTCACGACTACGAGATCGATCGGGCGGATCTGCTGGGCTTCTAAATCGGCTAGATCTTGCGGCTCATCACGTCGCGCCAAAATGCCCCCATGAATGCGAGGATGCAGGGTTTTTACACGTCCTCCTAAGATTTCGGGCGATCCGGTGTAATCCGAGACTTTCGTAACGGGGAGACCTGCCTCTTTCAACGACTGAGCCGTACCACCGCTGCTAATGATGTCAAAGCCAAATTCTTCCACCAGGCTGCGTGCTAGCTCAATCAGCCCCGATTTATTCGATACGCTCAGCAGTGCTAATCGTGGCATGCGACTCAACTCCTGTAAACCCCTAAATTAGTGTACCGGACGATGTGCTGGAGGACTGAAGGCAGCGTGTTCCTTAAGGCGCGATGCGTCTCAAAGCCTCGATTTTTGGGAAGGGCAGCAAGTCATAACGCAAATTGCACCACGAAGCTGGGGATCTAGGCTTCGGGATCTCTGCTTCGACTCACGCTACGATGGGCGTTGCAGCATCTAAAGAATAGACTCATGGCTTTGCAAGCGATTACGATTCCACCTGCTACAGGTAACCCGCCCCAGGGTTTGATTGTCATTCTGCATGGCTGGGGCGCTAGCGCGCAGGATGTCTTATCTCTCGCCTCGTTGATTGACTTGCCAAATGACCAGTTGGTCTTTCCCGATGCGCCGTTTGCTCATCCCTATGCAGCGGGTGGGCGAATGTGGTACGACTTTCCCAGCCATTTCAGCTTTCAGAGTACACCTGAGTTTCGCGTTGGCGAAGCCTCTCCGATGGAGAATCGCGAGGATCTTTCTACCAGCCGTCAGCGCTTGACCGACTTTCTCAAGGCTTTGGAGGCTTCGACGGGGGTACCGCTCTCTCAAACGATTCTCGGAGGCTTTTCTCAAGGTGGAGCGATGACGCTTGATGTGGGTTTAGGCTTACCCCTCGCAGGTTTGATGGTGCTGAGCGGCTACCTTCATGCGCCGATCGCTCCTCCACAAAACCCGATTCCACCCGTGTTGATGGTGCACGGCACGCAAGATCTGGTGGTGCCCCTTGCGGCTGCTCAACAGGCACGTTCCAGCTTGGAACGTCTGGGTGCAAAGGTGCAGTATCAGGAATTTGAGATGGGCCACGAGATTCCACTGATTGTGTTGAAAAAAATACAAAGTTTTGTTGAAGAGTTGTTGCCTGATAATAAGTAACCTGCTAAGTCGTGGCTGGATTGAATCGGGTGGAGTAAGATTTAGTACGGGCTTATGCTGAGAAACCAGGCAACTGAACTCAAGCATTTCAAGAAGAGAGGTGGTAATGATGGCGACTCTAAGCGTTGAGCAGTTGAGTGTTGAGCAGTTGGATGTAACCCGATTCACCACAGCCGATGTCGCTGAACTAGCGGTTCGTCTGGAGAAAGACGATTACATCAATGCCTTTGCAGGGCTAAACGATTGGCACCTGCTGCGGACGATCGCCTTCCAACGCCCAGAATTGGTTGAGCCTTACCTCTATCTACTGGATATGGAAGCTTATGACGAAGCCTAAAAGCAGGAACAATTGAACGTTACAGCCGGGTTAGACTCGGTAAGCCACAGCTTCATCAATCTGAGTGTGGAGTGTGGCAAATGCAAAGGAAAACCGCTGTAAAACGGCAAAATTAAAGAGGTAGCCTACTAGTTAGCTAACAAATTTGTCCGTTTAACGTTCTCTTTCCATGCAGGGCAAACGCGTTCTTTTTGGCATCAGTGGTGGCATTGCAGCGTACAAAATTTGCGAGGTCATTTCGACGTTAGCGAAGCAGGGCTGTGAGGTACGAGCGATTCTAACGCAAGCAGCGCAGGCATTTATCACACCTCTGACCGTTGCAACGCTCTGCCGTCATGCCGCTTATACCGATGATGTGTTTTGGCAAGCAACCCACGATCGCCCATTGCACATTGAGCTTGGTGAATGGGCAGATTTGCTGGTGCTTGCGCCGCTAACTGCAAACACGCTGGCAAAGTTAGCCTATGGCATGGCGGATAATTTGCTGACCAATACCGTGCTGGCTTCCACTTGCCCGGTATTGCTTGCGCCTGCTATGAATACCGACATGTGGGAGCAGCACCCCGTACAGCAAAACTGGCAGGCTGTGCAGGCAAACCCCCGGATGCATTCACTGGCTCCAGGTGCAGGCATCTTGGCGTGCGATCGTGTCGGTGCCGGACGCATGGCAGAACCAGCTGTTATCCTGGCATCGATTGAATCGCTTTTGCAGACTAACGGACAGCGCGATCTGGTTGGCAAGCGTATCTTGATTAGCGCTGGTGGCACCCGCGAGTTTCTTGATCCCGTTCGTTTTTTGGGCAATCCGTCCACAGGAAAAATGGGTGTTGCGTTGGCGCAGGCAGCGCTGCATCGTGGGGCACTGGTAACGCTCGTTCACACAGCAGATGTGTCGATCACCACGGTACTAGGCGTGCGATCGTTCGCTGTTACCAGTGCAGCAGACATGCAGCAAGCGCTATTTGCTAGTTTCCCAGAAGCCGACTGGACGATTATGGCGGCTGCGATTGCGGATGTAAAACCTGCGAGCTATAGCTCGGAGAAGTTGCCCAAGCGCTCGTTGCCTTCTTCACTGGCTTTAGAACCCGTGCTCGATATAGTGGCTGCGCTCGCTGATCTTAAGCAACCCCACCAGAAATTAATTGGTTTTGCGGCGCAGAGCGGTGATATTGTGACACCCGCACTAGAGAAATTGAAGCGAAAGAACCTGGACGCGATCGCGGCTAACCCCATTGACCAACCAGACAGTGGCTTTGGCAGCGATTTTAATCAGGCGGTTTTACTGGATGCTCAAGGACGTAAGCAAGTCGTTGCACTATGCAGTAAACTGCACATGGCCCATCAGCTACTTGATTTTATTCACACGCTCTAGATGAGATGGCATGCTCAAAGGTTTTAGCTTCAGCGCAGACAGCGCTTTGGCGTTTGAAAATTCAGTAGGCAACTGAGTGAGACGCACGCTTAAAGGTAGAAGGTTGGGTAGGCTGGCTGACCGCGATCGCCTTCCAAGACAGCTTTACCACCTTCAAGCGGCTGCATATTAGCTTGAGGCGATCGATGGGAGTCAGCCCAATGGTTTTGAGTGTGTGTTGTGTTGCGTCGTTCGTCGGTTTCTAGGAGAGCTGCTTCTTCAGCCAAAACGTAGAGGTAAGCAAGGTTTTCCATAATCACCAGGGGCTTGATAGTGCAAAGTTGGGAACGTGCAAATTGAGGCGTTGCGTGCCGATGTAGAGTCCAACAGATTTAGCCACCCTGATTACAGCCCTAATGTACCAGTTGATCAATAGGCTCACTTGCGGCTGTATGAAACTCCTGACTAATGGTTGCGTTGGTCAGTTCCGCGTTGCAGTGAATCTATGTCTGCTGGTAGAGCAGTTGTTGGGTAAAACAAATCAGTTGGCACCGATCAATTGATGTGGCGATCGGCTGGTAGAGCAGTGGATAGGATGCACCATCGCGTAGGCAGATTGGCTTTAAGTCAAAAAGCACCGCGTGACCCTTTTGACCCAGCAGTTTTTTGATCTAGAAAGTCATCTACCTCTTCATCATTCATCATGCAAGACGAATGGTCATCACACAAACTAGGTAATAATTTTGTTCACAAAAATTTAAGAGGAGCCAAGACAGAAACGCATGGCAAATCAGCAGCAGAAGAAGCCAGAAGGCAGCAGCGGCCTAACCAACTCCTGCCCTGTGCCTTCTGCCCTCTGCCCTCTTTGCTGCTAACAACCAAAAACTTTTCTGGTATGCCCGTTTCTGATGTGCCGAAAGGCTTTAGGACTTTACAACCAAAAACTTCTTTTGCCTCCTGCCTTCTACTTAAACAACGCGATACTGGCTGGTCAGTTTATTCAACTGTTGTACTAGCAGGCTCAGGAATAAGCCCACGTCCGTTACAACTCCAATAGACTCAACCGAGCCACGATCGCTCAGTTTTGTCACCACAGCCGGGTTGATATCGACGCAGACCATCTTCACGCCAGCAGGGGTCATGTTGCCCACGCCGATCGAGTGCAGCATGGACGACAGCATCAGAATCAGGTCTGCTCCCTGAATTAACCGGGCGTAATCTTCCTGCGCTTTAATCAAATGCATTTGCGTATCGGGAAGTGGCCCGTCATCTCGAATGGAGCCAGCTAGCGAGAAAGGCACGTTGCGGCGCACACACTCGTAAAAAATGCCGCTGGGAATCACACCCTGCTCCACAGCTTTGGCGATACTGCCGTAGCGACGAATGGTGTTGATAACCTTCAAGTGATGCCGATGCCCGCCGCGTACCGAGACGCCTCGCTGCATATCTACACCCAGAGAAGTCCCCATCATGGCTTGCTCAATGTCGTGTACCGCGATCGCGTTGCCGCCCAGCAATGCCTGCACGTAGCCTTCTCGCACCAAATGCGCGAGATGCTCACCCCCACCTGTATGGATGACAACCGGGCCTGCACTGACGACGACCTTGCCACCCTGATCGCGGATCTGGCGCAGTTCCCACGCAATTTGCTCGACGACCAGTTCCACCCGACGTTCACTGGAAACGCCAGCCCCCATGAAGCTAAATTCCTGAGTGTTGCGCTGTTCGCGCGATTCAGTTTTACGGATAGTGCGAATGCCTTCGACCCCTACAACCACGCGATCGCCCACCTGCAAATCGCGCAACAGGCTGCAATAGGCATCCAGTCCATTCGGGGTTTCACGCACGACGATCGCAGCATCCATCCGTTGTCCGCGCACTTTAATCCACTCGCACTGCACCCGTACTTCAGTGGGATAAATGGTTGTGACGTAGAAATCATCGGGCGATACGCCTGCCTGCGTCACCGTTTCAAGAATGCTGTCGCACACATCCTGGGGTGGTGGCAGTGCGCCCAAATCGATGAGTTGGGTCATCAACGTTTCCATCACATCATGGGATGGTGCCGTGACTTTGACTTCAGCCGATGAGGTGCTCTGGCGCTGTTCACCCAGGTTGAAATTCAGCACCTGGAAGCTACCGCCCCCATCTACGATTAGATCCAACGCCTGGTTGATTAGACCTGCATCGAGCAGATGTCCATCCATGCGCACCACCCGACTTTCCACCGTCGCGCTGGCATGAACATCTACCTGCACGGGTTCGGTCACCCGCAAGGTCAGGCATTTTGCTGCGCCACCTGCTTTCAGAAATTCCGTCAGAGGTGTTTCAATGACCTGAAAACCAGCCGCATCAAGGCGCTGTTTCAGCTTGTTGCTGGCCTTATTGAGGACGATCGTGCGATCGATATTGACGGCATTACAGGAAAAGTTGACCGCATCCTCTTCGCCGATCGCAATCCGTTTCGCCTCTGGAACGCGCATTTCAATCAAGCGATTGGAATATGCATCAAAAGCGGGCGCGTAGTACAGCAAGTAGCCGTCGGTTAAGGGGCAGAAGCAGGTGTCGAGGTGATAGAACCGCTCATCCATCAACCGCAGCGACAGCACTTCAATATCCAGCCAGCGTGCCAGGTAAGGGTGAGAATCCAGTTCCGATCGAAAGCCGTACCCCGCCCAGAGCCAGCGTCCTTCACGATCGAACAGCGCATCGCCTGCCCCTTCAAACGGCAAATCCTTGGGCAACTCGTGGACGGTAAACCCGTGGTCTTCAAACCATGCCTTGAAAAAAGGTTCTTCCCCCTGCCGCTCTTTGTGGAAAAAACGACTGAGTACGGCAGTGTCTCCAAGTACCAGACCTGCATTTGCAGTGAAGACCATATCGGGCACGCCTTTTTCGGGCTGCACCAGATCCACGATCGCGTGATCTTTGAGAACGTGAAACAACTGCTGCCACTGCTCAACAGCACGATCGCGGGAGGACTTGTGTACATTACCCTCCATCCACGGATTAATCACATAATCCACGTCGTAATGGTCAGGCGCACACATGAGGAAGCGAATGGAAGATGTCATAAAAAAAGCCTGCCCATGTAGATGCAGGAAGGAAAGCTTAGGAGAGGTCAAGGATCTATTGTATTACAGGAGTTTGCCTGCTTAGCCCTAGCGTCACTGTTCAGTAACAAACTGCTTTGTACCCACTGCCCGATACACCTGAAACCATTGCTGTTATGAAAGCAGCCATTCAGGAACACATCAAGACGTTGAATGAGAAGCGAAACGTTTAGTCGATCGTGGCTGTTGCTCTAAGCATCGTTTTGCTATGGCGCGAAAAGGTTAAAAAAATGCTTTACCGTCTCAGGAAAATGACCCGGAAGCAGATCGAATCCGATCGCTGACTTGAGTAAATAACCTGCTAAAAGAATGAACGCACTGAACGCTAAATTAGCTCCCAGGAGAATGACCAAAACCGCGATCGTGTTACCGATTTTGGTGATTGATCGGGGTACGTAGCTTCGCTGTTTTGCCCGTTTATCTTTGCCCACAAAAAGCACTACATAAAAACGCGAGGCTCAATAGGTGTTACGGGGAGGTGAAGCGAGAGGCACAGATTGGTATCCTATCAGCAGGGAAACGACTCATCTACGCTCATGCTCAACTTGAACTTAACCCATCTGATAGACGATGCTAAATGCTACGAAACAGTGCGCCAGATGCGCTGGAGAGCGGGTGTTTACTGCCCCAAGTGTACCAGCCCTAGTGTAATCAAGCGGGGCAAGGATGAAACTCAACGTGAGCGTCAACGGTATCAATGTAAGAGTTGCGGTACTCACTTTGATGACCTGACGGATACGATTTTTGCTGGACATCATCAGCCGTTACGAATGTGGCTGTTGTGTTTGTATCTGATGGGATTGAACTTGTCAAATCAGCAGAT
>JAHHIE010000026.1 GCA_019358945.1 Stenomitos rutilans HA7619-LM2
GGCAGCAAGGGAGTGTCAAGGGCATGGCTACTTTAGAGGGCAACGTACTAGGTTTAACATTCCAGCCGCCAGCGCTTTACCCTGCTCAAGCTAGAGGTTAGCTATCCTTACACCTTTAGGACTACCGACTATGCTCAGTGTCGGTCAGCATATCGCATTTATCGACTCAATCCCACTTGTGAACTAGGGCAAGACCGACTGGATACAGCGGGAAATTATGATCATCAGTTAATTCAAATTGAGGGGGAGTGGCGAGTCACTGCAATCAGGCAAACAGTGGTGGTGATGACTGGTGATCGTCGAGTCCATCAAGGGCTACGCGACTCATGATCACGTTAAAGTTGATTGTGTTGTCAGCAGTACAACAATTCTGGTGCAGCGGATTGACGAAATCCCCTGGTGCACTGCTAAAGAAGTTGGCAACCGCTGACCAGAGCCGTTATGCGGCTTGAACCCCTGCTAAGTGCTACTTCATAACTCTCCACAGCAATATTCATGCAGGGAAGTTCTTACAAAGGCTGAATTTGAAGAAGGTGGATAAATGACAGGTTTAATCGAAGCACTTGAACAACTGGAATATTGGTTATGGCAGAATCATCCAGGATTGGCAGACTCTATAGTTCCAGGACTAACCACAGAGGAGATCGACGACCTGTTAGGAAAACTTCCAAGTCAAGTTACTCAAGAGATCAGAGAGTTCTATCAATGGACAAATGATAGCGGGATTTTTTTGACACCCTGTCATTTTGATGAACCTCTACGCATAATGCCTCTAAAAACTGCAATTCAATATACTTCTGAGTCAAATAGTTTTCTTGAACAACGAATAAACATTCCAAAGCTAGTTATGTTTTGGGAGTCTGAAAGATGGCTTCATTTGGCAATTTGTGGCGAAACTGAAGCGAATCCAATCCTTGTTATAACTGACGACGATTTTACTAGATTGGCTTATTCAAACCTGACAAGTATGGTTCTGACAAATCTTGAATGTTACCAAAAAGAAATTATTAAAATAGAGATTAGAGATAGCTGGATAAGACTCAAACTTGATGACGAGCCTTCAAGGAAAGAATTTAATGCTATCCGCAACCGTAATAATCAGGCTTTTGAGTTAGCATCTTTTCAAGAACGTCACAATCTTAAGGTTATACCAATATGAAAAACGGTAGCGATCGCCGCATAACAACCCTGGTGCAGCGGATTGACCTAAGCCTCTTATGGTGTTGCGAAGATCTCGGCAACCGCTGACCAGGAACGTTATGTAGCTTTGGTTGTCGGTGAGGGCGTACTGAGGAGGTATCTTCAGGTTGAGATCTCTAAGTAGTCGTAAGTTCTTGATTGAAGCATAACTAGCAAGTTTTGATGGGCTATGTTTATAGTCGAATCCATCGCCAATTTTTTGTGTATTTCAATACTTAACAACTCGCTATTTGCTCTCTAGTAATTGTCTAGAATACGGCGACATTTCAATAATTAGGAGACAAAATTATTATGGAATTCAACCCAAGCAACAATGTTGTTAAACTTTGTCTTCAAGGTATGGGCATGGAAGAAAAAGGCAAACCTGAAGAAGCAAGTGGACTATTTCTTCAAGCCTGGAACGAAGCGACGTACGACTTTGAAAAATTTATTTCAGCTCATTATGTAGCCCGACATCAAAAAAATGTTGCTGACAAATTAAAATGGCTTGAAACGGCTTTGCAGTTTGCATTAAAGATGAATAATGACTCTGTCAAGAGTGCTTTCCCTTCTCTATATTCAAACATTGCTCAATGCTATGAGGACTTAAGCGACCCTAGCAAGGCAAAAAAGAATTATGAATTAGCAGCTTCGTTTAAAGATAAACCTTCTGACACAGGACCTTTTTATCATGGGACGAAAGCAGATTTGTCGGTTGGCGATTTGCTGTCAGCAGGGGGCAATTCTAATTACAAATCTGAACTCAAAATGAATCACATTTATTTTACAGCCTTTACCAGTGGAGCGGGACTAGCTGCTGCATTAGCAAAAGGCGATGGACGTGAACGTGTTTATATCGTTGAACCAACAGGGGTTTTTGAAAATGACCCGAATGTTACAGACAAAAAATTTCCGGGCAATCCGACACGCTCATATCGCTCTCAAACACCATTAAAAATCGTTGGCGAAGTGACAGATTGGGTGAGACAAACACCTGAGGAACTCCAAAAATGGCGTGAAAAGTTGGTCAATCACAAAGGAGAAATTATTAATTAATTATCGCCACATAACAATCCGCCTGCACCCGACCGTTTGGAGTCTTTTTATTGAGTTCAAACGGTCACTAGCGGCGGGTAAGGCGGAACGTTATGTCGCTGAGTCCTGATTGACTGACACAAATATCAAGTGGCGTAGTCAAAAGACTGAACTTGAAACTCAAAGCGATATGTACGCCATTCAAATTGAGGCTTAGAAGCCTTTTCTGGGTCAGGGTCGCGATTAGAAGCGAGGGAGTAGAGCGAGCAGAGCTTCCATCCACGAGTGAGCGCCGTTTTGACCCAATTCCAACCAATCTTGAAGTAACTCATGCCGCGAGACCAATGCGGGTCAACCCAACGCCGCCGTTTCGCAGCCACAACGGCTGTCCCCTGCAAAGTCAGAAATAACGTCGCCACCGCACTCACCAAACATAGCCGCGAGAGTGCAGGTGCACAGCGCAGTCCCGCATGCTCCCACTCAAAGCCATTGGACTTATCATCCAGAAAACTCTCCTCAATGTCGAATCTCAAGCCATATTCACGTAAAGTTTGCACCGTCGTGGGTTCGGAACTCACAACCAACCAGAGTTGTCCCGTTTGGTTTTCACGGGCTAAGGCTAAATACACTCCATCCACGGAATTGCCTTTGTGCAGTTTGACGTTTTGAACCATCACGGCTTGCTCTGCACCGAGATGAAACTGATTCAACTGCTGCCAGCCTTTGCCGTCGCGATAGACCCAGGCAGCAGACTTGACGCGAACGCGGTAGTGCCAGCCCAATTCCAACTTCAAGTACCGCAGCAACTGATGATCCACAAACCCACGGTCAGCCAAGAAAACAACCTTGACCCCGACCGCAAGTAGACAAGACGCTTTGTTGAGTAAATCCCGGTAGACGATGAATTTCACACTGCTACTGCCATGCTCTAACACGCGCCAGATCACGGGAATGGCTCGTCCTCGATAGACGACGGATAAACGAATCACGCAGAAGGTATCCCACCGCATCGTCGTATCGCAACTCAGGTACAAGACGTGATCTTTCCACCCAGCTAGCGCAGTTTGAATCAAGGGGCTATCGACATGAGTCGGATGAATTCGGCAGTTATGAAGCCAGCGCGAAAATCGGCGTTGCGTACCCTGAGCCTGTTGAGCTGAGGTTTGGACGTGCGCTAACCAGCGCGTCAGGTTCACGCTGCCTTCATAAATGACTCCAATGACCATCCAAACCAGCACATAGGCATGACGTTGGTCCGACCAGGCACATTGACCGATAAAAGCTAACAGTGCATCATAAAGTCTAGAGGTGTGTTTCATGGCTGTCGTTCATTTTTGCTTTGACAACAGCTTACGCCTCTTCCTTTTCTCTCTTTGAAACTCCCTCCCAGAAAGCTTTCTGACTGTTAGAACCCTACTTGTGTCAGTCAATCAGGTTTCAAACACTGCCCAAGGATAGCGTTCCATTTCGGATGCTGGACTACCGTGTGCGCGGGTATCGCAAAGATCCAACTAAACCGATGCGGCAAATCGTGATTTACCTAAAGCAAACTGCATCCGAGCGAGTGGATCAGACCAGCTTTGAGATGGAAAACACGCGCCATGAGTTTGAGGTGGTCAGAATCTGGGAGCAACCTGCCTCCCTATTTCTGCAATACCCAGGGTTGATTCCCTTCGCGAGTCTGGGACAAAGTGCGGATACAGAGGAAACGTTACGGCAAGCAGCACGACGGATCGATCAGATTGCAGACCCAACAACTCAGGCAAATTTGGTAGCAGCATCAGGGATTTTAGCCGGGTTAAAATTAAAAGACGACGTGATTTATCACATATTGCGGAGAGACATCATGCAAGAATCCACTGTTTATCGTTCAATCTGGAGAGAAGCTGAGGAAGAAAAGACGCGGGCGATCGCGCTCAATCTGCTGCGTAGAGGAGTAGCAATCGATATCATTGCTCCTTCTACAGGCTTATCGATCGAAGAAGTGCAACAACTTCAGCAACAACTCAACGGCTCCGCACAAAGCTGAAGTTGATCGATGTACGGAGAGTTGATCGTAAAAACGGCATAACAACCCCAATGCAGCGGACGAGCAAAGTCTTCGCGCTTCGTTTCTAGCTTTCTCGTCGCCGTTGATTGGGAACGTTAAACAATCCGATCGCCATCGCGATCGCCGCTCTTGTAGCGATTGTCTTGAAAGTCAAGAGGCATTGAGAAGAAGGTAGTGCACTCTAAACACGCATGACAATAGGAGGGCTGGGATGTCCGTTGGGTTGACTGACTGACTTGTCCAGCAACAGGACTAAACCGGACTTGCCAAAGTTGGTTGTCGCGGAGCAGGGCGTTGAGAATGACCAGTCGCTTTTGCAGACAAGCAACTTTGGCAACCAGTTTGAGTTTGCCTTTGGCGAGCAAGCGTTGATAGCAGTCTCAAATCACCGGGTTGTGGCGAGTTGCGACCACGGTTGCCATGTACAAGCCACAGCGAACGTGAGTACGTCCGCCTGCGATCACGCGCTTACCCTTGTGTTTACCGCTGTCATGGTTGATGGGGGCAACGCCAACCAACTGAGCGAGCTGTTTTTCACTGAGCTTGCCGCGTTCGGGCAGTTCCACCAGACAGAGGGCAGCTGTGAGCGGACCGATGCCCTTGACTGACTGCAAAATCTTGTCTTTGCGCTGCCAGTCGGCTTGCTGTTGTTCGAGGGTTTGAATTTGCTGATTCAATGACTCAATGCGGTGCTTCAGTTGTTTGAGATGGTCTTCGATGTCAGATCGAACCGGCTTTGAGGCCCGAGCCAGACGATTCTTCGCAGCCACTTGGATTGCCACCAATTGCTGACGACGGTGCATCAGGTCACTCAATTGTTGAGCTGATGCGGCAATCAGCGGTTGGGGTTGCAGGTTGACGCTTTGAGCAAAGCGGGCCATCACTTCGGCATCCAATTGGTCGGTCTTGGCTTTGCCGAGCGCTACTACAAACCCTTTCACTGTTCGAGGATTGGCGATTGCACCGGGTATCGCCGCCTGTTGCAGTTCCTAAACGAGGGTTCGCTCTAAGCCCCCAGTGGATTCAACCACAACCAGGTGGGGTGGAGTTGGCTTTAACTGGGCAATGAGTTCCGCCACTCCCGCTTCGGTGTTGGCTACCTGGAAGGTTGCCCCTTGAGGCAAAAGCTATCCATCCAGGCTGTTTGGACTCCCATCAATGCCGACCCATGTTGTTGCGAGTGTCCGCATTGATGCTGAGGTATGGTGTGGTTGTCCCTTTGACCACTCGTCCTTGCACATGCGAGATCTCACTCTCCAGCGCTTGTTCGAGTTCGTGTCATTGGGCAAGTCGCGTGGCTCCGAGGGCGACCGAACGAGGTCGAGCACCTGGGTGCAACTGGATTGCCACGCGCGTCTTAAAAATCCAGGCCCCCTGGCTACAGAGCGGTGTTTGATGCACCAAGGGTGCGACGGGTTGCCTAGTTCTGAAGAGACAAGGGGGCGTTACTAATAAGCAAACGCACCAATCATTTGGACATCACAACAGTAAGTAAATTTGATTCAGGTTGAAGTAGCATTAGGACGGATGATCGACGCTTTAACCGATAGAGAGTCTTGGAGGCAAAACCGAAACCCCTCGATTGCTCTGATTCCCCGTAGAATCGAAGTGGTCGTTCATTCTACAAAACTGCTGCTGCAAACAGAAAGCTTTGATTACCCTACTTAAAGTCAGAGGCAGTGTGAAGGTAGATTCTAGAAGGGATCGATATGTCTTCAGCATCTAATGCAAGGAGTGCGATTGTTCGGACAGAACGAGGATTAACGATCGCAGGTACACGCATCACTCTCTATAAAGTGATGAGCTATGTGACGGCTCAATATCCACCTAAGTTTATTCAGGGCTTATTTGACCTGACGGAAGAGCAAATTAATGTGGCGCTAGCTTACATTGAAATTCATCGCGCAGAGGTGGAGGCTGAGTACCAGCAAGTTCTTCAAGAAACTGAAGCACTTCGACAATACTACGAAGAGCAAAAGCGTGAGCGAGTTGCCCGAAGCGCAGTCAAACCTCCAAAGCCTGGAACTGAAGCCGCTTGGGAAAAACTTCGGGCGGTTAAAGCAAAGCGCGAATCCAAAGTGTGATTTTTCTGGTCGATCACAATCTCAAAAGTCATGCTTTGGTGCTCTTTAGTGCGATCGCATCTCAAGGGTAGTTGGATAACGTCCCGGTTCAGTTTTTCACATTTGACGAAATGAATTTATTGATTGATAGCGATGACAGGATAGTTTGGCGACTTGCCCAAGAGAATCAGATGCTTTTGCTGACTGCCAACCGCAGCATGAAAGGAAAAGATTCGCTGGAGCAGGTCATGCGTAAAGAAAACACTTCAGAATCGTTGCCTGTCATTACGGTTAGCAATGCGGATCGGCTTTTGAATGATTCCGAATACCGAGGGCGGTGTGTTGAAAGCCTGATTGAAATCGTACTTGATATCGATGCCTACCTTGGCGCGAGACGAATCTTCATTCCATAATCTTACACATTAATACTCTCGTTCACGCTGATAGGAAACACGGCATAACAATCCCAATGCAACCGACTGTTGAGTGCGATCGTCGATCTTGTGGGGTGCGTTCCTTAATGCAATTGCTACTCCACTGATAGATTTCTGAGAACGCACCACGCTCATGTTTTAGGCAACCGATCGCAGTGTAACAATGCCCGTACACACCGACCGTACAGAGTCTTTTCGTGGAGTCGAGAGGTTACTCGCGTTGGGTGAACGGGGTTCACAGCAATTAATGGAGCAGTGGAAAGGGTATTGCCTGGTTCTGACATAACAAGCTCGACGTGATAATACTTGTCAAGCTTAAGGAGATGGACTCAACGCTGGCTAGAACTCAGTTCGATCTTGCACAGCCTCAAGTGTCGCTTTATACTTTAAACTCATTCGGTTAAGTTGCTTAGAAGCTTAATGAAGTTTCTTTTGCTTTGCGTCTACTGCTGCCTGAATTTTTTCAGTCTAACCTCTATATCTATTATCTGTTAACTGCCTCACCAGGTTATCGTAAAGCACACCAAAACATAAGTGTAAATACTGAATAGTTGTGGTGCGTGTAAGCATCCACATCCCTGGAAATCGTTGTAGGGTTCCCTAACCATGTACGATTAAATTTTGTTACAGTCATCCCAGACCCTTAACTCGACTTTCTTTGGAGATTCCCCATGTTGCGACTGGAGCACGTCAGCAAAATTTATCCGACTGGCGAAGTGCTAAAAGACATCAACTGGGAAGTCAAACCCGGCGATCGCATTGGCTTAGTCGGCGTGAACGGTGCCGGAAAATCGACGCAGCTCAAAATCATTGCAGGCGAAACCGAACCCACCGCAGGCGAAATCATTCGCCCAGCCAGTCTGCACATTGCCTACCTGACCCAAGAATTTGAAGTAGACCCCACTCGTACCGTGCGCGAAGAATTTTGGCGGGCGTTTGGCGAAGCAAATGATGTCCACGTCGCGCTGGCTGAAGTCCATCGGAACATGGAAACTGCACCACCCGAAGCCTTAGACGACCTCATCCATCAAATGGATCGCTTGCAGCGGCGATTTGAAGCGATGGATGGCTACGGGTTGGATGCTCGCATTGAGAAAATCATGCCAGAACTGGGGTTTGACCTGGAGGATGGCGATCGGCTTGTGAGTGCCTTTAGCGGTGGTTGGCAGATGCGGATGAGTTTGGGCAAGATCTTGCTGCAGAAGCCCGATTTGCTGCTGCTGGACGAGCCGACCAACCACTTAGACTTGGAAACCATTGAGTGGCTAGAAACCTACCTTAAAGGTCTGTCTACACCGATGGTCATTGTCTCTCACGATCGTGAGTTTCTTGATCGCCTCTGCACGCAAATCGTCGAAACCGAGCGCGGCGTTTCGACGACCTACCTGGGCAACTATTCCGCCTACCTTCAGCAGAAGGAAGAAATGCGGGATGCCCAACTCAGCGCTTACGAGCGGCAGCAGAAAGAACTGGAGAAGCAGCAGGCGTTTGTTGATCGCTTCCGTGCCAGCGCCACCCGCAGCACTCAGGCCAAAAGCCGCGAAAAGCAGCTCGATAAAATTGAGCGCCTTGAAACACCCGATGGTGGCATGAGAACGCTTCACTTCCGCTTTCCACCTTCGCCTCGCAGTGGTCGCGAAGTGGTGGAAATCAAAAATCTGACCCACACCTATGGCGACAAAATTCTGTTTTTGGACGCAAACCTGCTGCTAGAGCGGGGCGATCGTGTTGCCTTTTTAGGCCCGAATGGTGCGGGTAAGTCCACCCTGCTGCACCTGATGATGGGCATGGAAAAACCCACCGAAGGCACGGTCACAATCGGTGACCACAATGTCCTTCCTGGCTACTTCGAGCAAAATCAGGCTGAAGCGCTCGATTTGCAAAAAACCGTGATGGAAACCATCCACGACGAAGTGCCCAAATGGACGAACGAAGAAGTCCGTACTTTGTTGGGACGCTTTCTTTTCAGTGGTGATTCTGCCTTTAAGAAAGTCGAGTCCCTCAGCGGCGGCGAAAAAGCACGACTCGCCCTCGCCAAAATGCTCCTTCAACCCGCGAATCTCTTGATTTTGGATGAGCCGACGAACCACCTTGATATTCCTGCCAAGGAGATGCTTGAAGAAGCGTTGCAACACTACGATGGCACGGTGATTATCGTGTCGCACGATCGCTATTTCATCTCCCAGGTTGCCAACAAAATTGTCGAAATTCGCGATGGTGAATTAATCCTTTATCGCGGCGATTATCACTACTATCTTGATAAGATTGCTGAAGAAAAAGATAAGACAAAATTAGCAGCGATCGAAGCCGAAAAAGAAGCCAAAGCCGCTGCCAAACGCGCTAAACAAAAGGAAAAAGAAAAGGCTAAAAAAGCGCAAACGAAAGCTTGACAGGGAGCCTTCTTCATGGCGTATGGCGTGCGATTGCATTAAAGTCGCCACCCGCAGCGATCGTGAATAGAATTCAGCATCGCTGATACCTTCACTAATGACCTGTCAGACTCACCAATTAGAGGCATAAAGCAATCAAAACTACCATCTTCAACCCAGACATCCCGTAAGATTTGTGTAGCAGAATAAAGGGCCTAAAGCGGGAAATAAAGGCTTAAAAGCTATTAAGTTTAGGTAATTGCTCAACCCAGTGGACCTAAGCACGGCTTTGGCAGAAGATGGTAAGCTTTTGCCATGAAAGACCTGCCCCTGCTTGATGGACTGAGCCATGCCGAAAAGGATGCCCTGATTGGAGGGCTGTGGTAAGAGCTGCAAAGTCTACGAGCAGAACTCGAAAAGCTGAAGCAAAAGCGAGTTAGGAAGACTTTGCGCAATTCGAGTTTGCCTCCGTCTAAGGGCTTCAAGCCCCATCAGAGCAGTGCTCAGTTCACTTCTCTTAATGCCGAGGAAACGGAGAGCCACTGTAACGGCGGGCGGGAATTGAGCCAACAACCGGATCAAGTAGTGCTTGCTCAAGCCAGAAGCTGTCCCCACTGTGGAGCCGAAGTTGACCCATCGGCACAGCGTCTAAGCGGGATTTACGAGCGCATTGAATTACCCCAGATCACCCCTGTCATCACCCGAGTCGAACGCTATGGCGGGATGTGTGGGTGTTGCCAAAAGGCGTATGAAGCGCCTGTTCCAAGCGGCTTGGAGCCAGGGTCTCCCTTTGGCACTAGTGTCGCAACTCTAGTGACCTATCTGCGCTACAGCCATGCCATCAGCTATCAACGGCTGAGCCAATTGATGAGCGAGCTTTACGGTCTCAACCTGTCGGAAGGAGCGATAGCCAATCTGCTGCGACGGGTGCAAGTTCAACTCGAAACCCTGTATCCAAGATTGTGGAGCGTCTACGCAGTGCTCGTCTAGTTGGCAGTGATGAGACGGGAGCACGGGTGAATGGAAAGAACCAGTGGGAATGGGTGTTTCAAAATGACCAGGTATGTTTGCATGTGATTTGTCCCACGCGTGGCAAAACGGTCATCGATAGCGTGATGGCTGGGCATCAACCGCAAATTTGGGTGTCTGAGCTATTTAGTGCCCAAGCCGCGCATCCAGCGCAGGACTGGCAAGTGTGTCTGGCGCATCAACTGCGAGATTATCAGTATGCCATTGATGCGGGCGAGGGGTTGTTTGCGCCACGGATGAAACGCCTTTTCCTCAAAGCCATTGCCCTGCAACGACGACGACACACCTTGGCTGCTTCAACCGTCGAGCAATATTGCGCTCGATCGCGCGGTTCACTGCGCGAGATTTTGAATCTGCAACCCAAAGCAGCCGAGGGACAGCGGTTGCTCAAACGCTATCAGAAGATTCGCGCTCATCTGTTATTGTTTTTGACCGATGAGACCATCCCGCCAACCAATAATGCCAGTGAGCAGGCGTTGCGTTGGAGTGTGATCTTGCGCAAGGTGACCAACGGTTTCCGCTCAGATTGGGGAGCGGAGTTATTCGCTCAGGTGCGCTCGCTGGTTAACACTGCAAAGCGTCAGGGCATTTCTGCCTTTGATGCCATTTCCCGTGCCCTTACCTCACATCAATTCGATTGGCCTGGGTTGAGCAATTATAAGTTTAGAGAGGATTGAAAGGATAGAGCATCAGGTTCTAAGCAAGGATTTAGATGCAATCACATCGACTAATAAACGACGGCTAGCGTGTCAATGAAATTTTGAGCGACAGCAGTATAGCAAACGACAAAAAAGTGTCGGAGCGACAAAAATTTGTCAACAACGACACTTATTGAGTCAAACGACATGCTACGAGCATGGAGGGATTCGAACCCCCGACCCTCAGGACCGGAACCTGATGCTCTATCCACTGAGCTACATGCCCTCGTTCTTTCGAGAGTATAGCACCTGAGAAAGGATGAAGGATGAGGGATGAGGGATGAAACCTTTGAGACAGGTGAAGAATAGCCGTCAGCCAATGTTTTAGCCCTAAGCAGTTTATAGAGCTGATGCTGGTCTTACATTACTCATCCCTCATCCGTCTACTCTCATCCCTTCAAAGGTACGCAGCTGGATCAACCGGATCACCGTTTTGCCGGACTTCAAAGTGGAGGTGAGGGCCAGTCGAAAGGCCAGTCGAGCCAACAGCCGCGATCGCTTGTCCGCGCTGCACCGTCTGCCCTTCCGAAACGTAGATTTCGCTGGTGTGACCATATAGTGTAGTGATACCTCCACCGTGGTCAATGATGACCGCATTGCCATAACCTCCATACCAGCCTGCGAAAATGACAGTGCCGCTGTCGGCAGCATTAATAGTCGTGCCGTAGTCAGCACCAAAGTCAAGCCCTGAGTGAAAGCGCTGGTAGCCTAGAATGGGATGCATTCGCCAACCAAACCCGCTCGTGATTTCACCCAGGCAGGGCACGATCATTTGCCCCGTACCGCGAAAGGCAATGCCGCCGCTGCCAACCCGCTGTTGAATGAGCAGTCCAATGTTGCGGGAGTCTTGTAGTAGTTGAGTCTCGGCGGCTTCCAGGGCGCGTCGATCGCTCCGTAACCGTTCGATCATCGTTTGCTGAGAGCTTGCTTGCGCTTCAAATTCTGCTTTTTGGGCCAGAAGCTGTTGTTTGAGTAGAGCAATTTGGTTCTTCTGTTGTTCAACCTGGTCGCGTTGTTGGTCGATGCGATCGGTTTCTTGCTTGAAACTACTCAGTAGCTGTTGATCGGCTTTGTACAATTGCTTAAGTTGATGGCGGCGATCGAGAAAATCGTTCAAATTTTGGCTTTGCAGTAACACAGCCCACCCGCGATCGAGCTGCTGTCGTTGCAGAAAGCGGAGCCGTGCCACCGTTGAAAACTGCTTTTGGCGATAGAGCTGTTCTGCTTTGACTAACGAGACTTCTAATGATCGTAGTTGGGTGGTGGCCGTTTGCAGTTGGGCTTCACTGGCTTTAATTTGGCTAGCGGTAGCTTTGATGCCCTGGCGTAACCCTTGAAGATTTCCCTGTGCGGCTTTTTCCAGATTCTTCAGGCGATCGTGCTCTTTAGAAATTTGCGATCGCTGCTGGTCAATTTGCTCCTGCCGCCGCTGTAGGTCTTTGACTGAATCACTCTGTGCGCTTGACGGCTGGCTTACTGTGAGAATGCCAACCAAAAGAAAGAGGCAAAAGAAACCTGCCAGCAGTCGGGAAGCCAAGTTGAGCTTCGCTATCAGCCTTTCACTTGTCTCAAGAAACCACAGCAACATTCCCAGGAACCGGCAGAGTAAGCAAACAAGACACCATTATGACCACAATGGCGGTTTGAGCAAGCGCAAAGTGAGAAAAAATTCTGCGATCGTGGTTTTCTAGCCGTAGTCAGTTTGGTTTGAGCTAGGTGCAGAGGGCAACAGCTCCATCCGCTTTGTACCCAATAGCCTATAGCCTGTGATGGCCGCAGTAACTTTGCCTTTAAGGCGTTTACGCTTGCGCGACAGCGACGGGCTAGTAAAGCCCCAATGTTGGAGGGCGGGCAACGAGGACTCATTATTGAACATCAAGCACTTACCGCTAGCCCTTGAAAATTTTTGCAATTTGTGAATAATTTTGAAGTTAACCTGTCACGAATTCTTACCCTTCCTGGCTTTTGTCTTTGTTGCAACAAAAGAATCAAAAATGAATGCAGCCGAACAGGCAACGTCTTTGGAAACGACTAGCAAGATTGCCGCCGCCGTAAATCTCTTCAAAGCTGAGTTCCCCGATGCGAAATCAGATTTGAAACCCTGGGTCAGCGATCCCGATACGCAAGAATTGGTAGATCCAGAGTCGATCGACATTGGGTTTCATTTTCCTGGCTTTTCACGGTTGCTCCAAAGCCGCAGTCTCTTGCTGCAAATTCGCTTCTACAACGATCTACAAACAGGAGAAAGACGCGCGATCGGTGCTGAAATCGCAGGTTTTGACCATCGTGGCAAGCAATGGTGGTTGTCAACGGTTGACCAGTGGGCGTTTGAAGGCGCTAACTACCCCACACCAGAAATGGGAGAGAAACTAAAGGCGTTTCTTCGGAACGTTTTGGCATTGTTTAGTTGTTAAAGGGCAGAAGGCAGGAGGCTAGAGAAGTTGTTGGTTGTTAGTAGTTGGTAGTTGGTTTTTAGAAGAACGCTGACCGCTGATAGCTGACTAGTGATAGCAGAAGGCAGGGGGTAGAAGACAAAAGGCAGAAGGCAGAAGCTGACCGCTCAATTAACTCAAAGTCCCCCCTGCTCCCCTTGCTTCCCCTGCTCCTTCTCGCCCCCTCCCTCAACCTTCCAAGCATCGGCTCACCGAATCTTGCAGGGCTTGACCAATCGCAATTCTTGGCAACCGATGCTTAAAACCGCAGAGAATTTCCCATGAAATCGTGCCGAGTGTGGCGGCCCAGTCATCAGCAGCGATCGACTGATTACCGTCTTGCCCCAGTAACGTGACCACTTCACCTTCCTCTAAGTCGGGCACAGCGCTAACATCCAGCATGATTTGATCCATCGTTACTGCGCCGATTTGAGACACGCGCTGTTCCTTTACAAGCGCATCCATTTTGTTGGATAGGTTGCGAGGGATGCCATCAGCATAGCCGATCGCCACCACTGCAATTTGCATTTCCCGCTCTGCTACAAACCGATGCCCGTAACTAACCCCTGTTCCGGCTGGAATTGCCTTCACTTGAGTAACTCTGGCTTTTACCTGTAAAGCAGGTTTGAGTGTAATCGTGGTGCTCAGATGAGCAGCGGGATAGAGACCATAAATTGCTAAGCCGACTCTTACCATATCGTAGTGAAAAGTGGGATCAGACAAGGTGCCACCAGAATTTGCTAAATGCAAGCAGGGTGGATGCAGTCCCCAGGCTTTGATCTGCGCAACGGCTGTTTCAAAGCGCTGCTGCTGTTGTTTGGCAATAGTCCGATTGGAATCTTCTGCGGTTGCCAGATGGGAATAAACGCTGGCGATCGTCAAGTTTGGCAGATGCTGCACCAGTTTTACAAAGGCGGCGGCTTCCTGCCACGGGGTACCAAGACGCGACATACCTGTGTCCAGCTTGAGGTGAACGGGTAACGGGCAATGCTGCGGTGAAGCCGCTAAAACTTCAGAAAAGACAAGTGCTTGACGCGGCGTGCAGAGAGTTGGCTGAAGCTTCCAGTGCGCGATCGCCCGAATTTGCTCTGACGTATGGTTTGCACCCAGCACCAGTATCGGCGCTTGAACGCCTGCCTCACGCAACTCGATCCCCTCTGGAATCGTAGCAACGCCCAACCAGGTTGCCCCAGCCTGCAAGACTGTCTGAGCAACGGTTGTCGCTCCGTGTCCATAGGCATCTGCCTTAACAACGGCCATGAGCGCTGTTTGGGCAGACAAAAAACGGCGGAGTTGCCGAACGTTATGGGCGATCGCGCTTAAATTCACCTCAACCCACGCCCGCTCTTGCCGCATCAACGCCACACTTGGACTTTGTTCCCAACTCAACATGTGATCGACTCCTCTTACACCACAAAAGCGATCAGCGGTCAACACTCAGCTTTCGGCCTTTAGCCATAAGCTTTGTCGCTCAAATGATCATTCAAGCGGCGACGCGAAAGTCAGAAGCGACCAGCCGCCTATGTTCTGACACAGATGTTTTATGCTCTGCCTTGCTGACCGCCGATCGCTGACTGCTAATAGCTGATCATTTAACAATAAATGACCAAAACCTTAACAGTTTTTAGTGACTTGCAAAACAGCATGCGATCGAAACTCAGCAGAATGCGTCAATCAAAGCGATGCTTACCGATGATTAAGCAGTCAGCTATTAACCCGACAATGTGTGTTCCTACATTGTTAGAATTGCGACTTGATTGCGTAGGGTACGTTAGGTAAAGCACCCTACATACCATAAGTAGAGCTTTGGTGCGTTACACGACCGCTTTTCTTGAATGCCGAGCACCCTACAAGCTGTGTCAGAGCTTTTGTCGCCGAGTTAATATCAGCCATCAGCTTCTTTCTAACAACTAAAAACTAACGACCAACAACTTCTTTTGCCTTTTGCCTTCTGCTCACACTACTTACGTTGTCCTGACGGCGCGTGCTCCGGTAGAGCAAAGACGGCCTGCCCATCCTTCAGGCTCATCTGCCCGCCTAAGGACAAGATTTCCTGTTTTGCGCGCGCTTGAGTCGTCCTATCACTTACAGCAGCAGCTTGATAGTAGATGGATGTCCACGCTTGAAATCGGACGGGCACACTGTTGGGATCTCGACGCAAAAACACGGCCGTTTGCTCAAAGAGAGGTGTCAGTGCTTGGTAAGGCGTTCCCTGCACCCATTGTGCTGCCATCTCGTGCGAGTGGATTGAACCGGGAACATTGCCCAGCAATAGTAGTTGATCCAGCCCTTTGAAGCGCCAAACCTGAAAAGCCTTCGGTGTAATTTGGGGTGACAAGGCTGCTGTGCCGCGATCCATCAACGTCACAGCAACTTTTGGCTCACCCAATTGGTACGAAATGCTACCTGAAAGGAATAAATAAACATCTACGAAGCGTGGGTCTAAGTGCGTAATGATGTCGAAATATTGAGGGCTGAGCGCGTACCCGGTCTTGGCGCGCACTTCGTTGTCACCGTAATACTGTAAAAAGTTTAGAAATGTCCAATCAGCGACGAGGTTGTCAAACCCAAAGGCGGGTAGTTGCTTTAGCAGACGTAGCTTGACAGCTTCTTGCTGTTCTGCCTGCTTTGGGTCAGAAGACCACAAGGAGGGTCGAGTGAGCTGTGATCGCTGCATAAAGATAACGCCTGTTAAAGACGCGATCGCGATCGCGCCACCCAAGAGTGAGGGCAACCACCTTGACTGAAGTTTGGCGTCTTTGATTACGGAGTCGTTTGCACTCATCTTATTTACGGCTGCGTCTCTAGCGTACCGCTGCTCCTTTCGTCTCTTTAAAGGGCCAAGCAGTTAGGTTTCCATGCTTAGTTGTCCCGCTCTTAGACGGACGCCATGCGCTTTTCAACAAAACTTTACGCAAAGCAACATTACGTAAGATTTAGATTTAGCAAAGTTAACTGAATTACCCCTATGCCAATTTATTGAGATTCGGTTAGATTGGCTAAAAGATTTAAATCTAAACTTCGCCAGGGTGCTGGTATGGTCGTGGGTGTCGTGTTCAGCAAGCTGGTTAAACTGTCACCTTTGCGATGGACGGTTACTAGATTGTCTGGATATGCTGAACGTATCGCCAGTTGGGAATGTCGAGGTTTCTGGTTGCAGCCGAATGAATGTAGTCCGTCATATCGATCGTCTCAAGCTGCCCTGACTGCTTTTAACGCCTATTTTGTCTCAGTTTCTAAGCCACTTCATTTATCTTTAATCCGCAATGAACCGACCCTCAAAGCGCTTTCCACTGTTTCAAGTTGCTCTCTGTGGTGGGGCTGTCGCTACCACAGCGGCTGTTTCACTGTTTGGCCCCGGTTTGAGCCGTGTTCGTGCAGCACTGCAAGAAAGCCCTAAAACCGTCATTGATGAGGCTTGGCAGATTGTCAATCGTGAGTACGTTGATGGCACCTTTAACCAGACTGATTGGCAAGAGGTTCGCAAGTCACTGCTGGGCAAAAACTACTCATCGCGCGAACAGGCCTACGTCGCTCTGAGAGGCGCGTTAGAAAAGCTCAATGATCCCTACACCCGTTTCATGGATCCTAAGCAGTATGAAGCGCTCAGCAACCAGACATCTGGCGAGCTTTCTGGTGTTGGTATCCGGCTGGAAGTTGATGACAAGACCAAAGTGCTGACGGTCGTTGAACCGATCGAAAACTCTCCCGCCCTCAAAGCAGGGATTCTAGCCGGGGATCAAATTGTGTCGATCGACGGGAAGCAAACAAAAGGGATGACGGTTGAAGATGCCTCAAACCTGATTCGGGGTGATGTTGGCAGCAAGGTTAAGCTCGAAATCGGGCGGCAAGGTAAAGAAAACTCCATGCTGGCGCTGACCCGTGCCCGCATCGAACTGCCTACTGTGCGCTATTCGCTGAAGCAAGAAGGCCCACGACGAGTTGGCTACATCCGGTTGAATGAGTTCAGTGCTCACGCGGCGGATCAAATGCGTCGGGCGATCCAGGATTTGGGCAACCAGAAAGTGGACGGCTACGTATTAGACCTGCGTGGGAATCCAGGTGGGCTACTGCAAGCCAGTATTGACATTAGCCGCATGTGGATGGACAAAGGAGACATTGTGCGGACGGTCGATCGCAAAGGCAATAGCGAAGAGATCTCAAACAACCGCACCGCCTTGACGAAGTTGCCAATGGCCGTATTGGTGGATGGTAACTCAGCTAGCTCTAGTGAGATTCTAACGGGTGCCTTAAAAGATAATGGTCGCGCTACAGTCGTTGGTAGCCAAACCTTTGGTAAAGCGCTGGTACAGTCGGTGCATTCCCTTTCAGATGGATCAGGGCTAGCGGTGACGATCGCCCATTACTACACGCCCAAGGGAACGGATATTAGCCACAAAGGGATCACACCAGATATCAAAATCGATCTAAGCGATGAGCAGCGTCAAAAGCTCGCTTCAAATCCTAAGCTGGTCGCAACAAAAGACGATCCCCAATACGCCACTGCGCTGACCACCTTACAAAAGGTAGCTGGAACGCCAACGGCGGCTCCAACAACGATGCAACAGGCCAATCAAACTCAGAAGTAATAGCGCCAGTCATAGCGCCAAACTAAAACAAACAACTGCGCCATACCAGGAGATCATCCAAGGGTGGCGCAGTTGCTTTAAGGGACGATCGTATGACGGTACGCCCGCTGGTTAAAACACACCGTAACGAGCAAAGGACTAATGATAAAGTAGCCTTCTGCCTTTAGCCGTCAGCTATCAGCGGTTAGCGTAGAAGTTTTGAGTTGCGAATTGCCCCCTGTCTCCTCTGCTTCCCTTGCCTTCTGCCTATCCCTGACGCACTAGCGATTTTCGGTGCGAAGCTGGCTGACAAGGTGCTGTAGCTCTGGCAAGATCAACGTCTGCATGGCAAGCTGTACCGCGCCAGTAGAGCCAGGGACTGAGAACACGAGCCGACCCCGGAAGACGCCTGCGATCGCCCGTGACGCGATCGCCCGTGAGCCGATGTCTTGATAGCTGAGCCAGCGAAAGAGTTCGCCAAAGCCAGGTAGCGTTTTTTCTAGAAGCAGGGCGATCGCGTCGTAAGTGGTGTCCCTGGGGGCAATGCCCGTGCCACCGTTGACAATGATGGCCTCTAGGGTTGCTTGCTGGCTCAACTGCTCAAGCTGATCCTGTATCTGTGGTGGATCATCTTTGACAATGGTGTAGGCAAGCAGCTCATGCCCAGCCTCTTGCAACAGTTGTTGGACTAGCTGGCCGCTGCGATCGGTTTCAGGCGTGCGGGTGTCACTGACGGTAATCACCGCACAGTGAATCGCTACAGCACCAGTGTCAGGATGGGGAATGACTGCCATCGTGTGTTGCTATTTTTAAGCGTTAAGCGCGTTTTGGGCGTCAGGATTTGCTGAACTCTAGCCCGTGATCTTCACCATACCGCTGCATAAAGCGCATAAAGCGATCCCACTCAGCAGCCGATTTCATAACATATGTGGCTTCTAAAGCTTCTGGCTGACCATTAATAAACTTGGCATTGACTTCGCGGGTGACAAGCTCTCCTTCCTCGTCCACCAGGTACATCCCGGTAATGCTGTCAGTGCTGGTGCCACTGAGCGCTTTCGGATTTTGGAAGTAGAAGATCGCTTTGCCGTTGCTACCGTCGCGGGCACGGGTCAAGCTCACGTCAGGCACGACCTCTTCGTCAACACCTCTAGAAAATTGAATTCGAGCCATAGTTCTCAGTCAGCACATGTATTGGGCAGAACACTATTCTCCCACGTCAGGGACAGTCGGAAAGCAGGCGCTTGAAAAAGGTGATTAGCGGTCAGCGGTCAGCTAACCCTGCGGGAAGCAAGCTACAGCGGCCAATTTCCTTCTAAAAACTAATCACCAAAAACCAACCACTGCTTTAGCACTCAGCACTCAGTCACATCAGTTGTAGGCCACTCCTAATACCTGGAGATCAGCCCTGGCGAAGTTTTTCTAGGACGCTGCGATCTTCCAGGGTGGAGGTGTCGCCCGAAATTTCTACGCCGCTGGCTAAATCGCGGAGTAGACGACGCATGATTTTACCAGAGCGGGTTTTGGGCAGCGCGTCGGCAAAACGAATTTCACCCGGACGGGCGATCGCGCCAATTTCTTTCACGACGTGCTGTTTGAGTTCCTTCAGCAGGTCGTCGCTGGGACTGTAGGTGCCTTCAAGCGTGACAAAGGCCACAATATCCTGCCCTTTTAGCTCATCTGGTTTGCCTACAACAGCCGCTTCTGCCACAGCGGGATGGGATACCAGCGCCGACTCAATTTCCATCGTACCGAGGCGGTGCCCTGCCACGTTGATCACATCATCTACGCGACCCATCACCCAGAAGTAGCCGTCTTCATCTCGACGGGCACCATCGCCTGCAAAGTAGAGATATTGCCCCTCTTTTGGCGGCACGTGTTCCCAGTAGGTGCGACGGAAGCGATCGGGGTCGCCGTACACGGTGCGCATCATGCCAGGCCACGGATGTCGAATCGCCAAATAGCCTCCCTCATTCGCCCCAACCGCCTTGCCTTCCAGGTCAATGATGTCTGCCAAAACACCAGGGAACGGAAGGGTGGCTGAACCGGGCTTGGTGGGGATCGCACCAGGTAGCGCCGTGATCATAATGCCGCCTGTCTCGGTTTGCCACCAGGTATCGACGATCGGGCATCTTCCTCCCCCAATCACTTGTTGATACCAGATCCAGGCTTCTGGGTTAATGGGTTCACCCACTGTACCCAATAGACGCAACGAGGATAGATTACGCGCCTTGGGATGTTCATCGCCCATTTTGATAAAGGCACGAATGGCGGTAGGAGCCGTGTAGAAGACATTGACCCCATGCTTTTCAATGACATCCCAGAAGCAGCCAGGGTTTGAGGTACGGGGTGCACCTTCGTACATCACGGTGGTGGCACCGTTGGACAAGGGGCCATAGACAATGTAGCTGTGTCCGGTAATCCAGCCGACATCAGCAGTACACCAGTAAACATCGGTGTCTTGCAGGTCAAAAATCCATTTGGTTGTGATGTGGGTGTAGAGGTTGTACCCGCCCGTCGTATGCACGACCCCCTTTGGTTTGCCTGTGCTCCCAGAAGTGTAGAGAATGAAGAGCAGGTCTTCGCTATCCATTGGTTCCGCAGGACAGTCGGCAGAAACTTGCTTCTGGAGGTCGTGCCACCAATGGTCACGATCGCCCAACATATGAGTTTCTTGCCCTGTACGCTTCACCACTAGCGTGTTAGTGACACTGGGCACGCTGCCGTCTGCCAAGGCTTTGTCTACCTGCTCTTTGAGCGGCACGATCGCATCCTTGCGCCAACCCCCATCGGCAGTTACCACGACTCTCGCTTGCCCATCCACCAGCCGATCGCGCAACGCCTCGGCACTAAACCCACCAAACACGACCGTATGCGCCGCGCCGATCCGGGCACAGGCCAACATCGCGATCGCCGCTTCTGGAATCATGGGCATGTAGATACCCACGCGATCGCCCTTTTGCACGCCCAGGTGCTTTAACGCATTGGCAAACTGGCACACTTCTCGATGCAGTTGCGCGTAGGTCAACGTGCGCGAGTCTCCCGGTTCCCCTTCCCAGATCAACGCGGCTTTGTTACGTCTCCAGGTCGTCAGGTGGCGATCGAGGCAGTTGTACGAGATATTCAACTTGCCGTTGACAAACCACTTCGCAAAGGGTGGCTGCCAATCAAGTACGGTATCCCATTTCTGGAACCAGTCCAGTTCCGTTTCTGCCAGGTGTGCCCAGAAGGCTTGCGGGTCAGCTTTTGCCTGCTCATATAAACGGTGATATTCATCCAGGCTCTTAATCTGGGCCTTTTGGGAGAATTCTGCTGACGGGTGAAACAAGCGATTCTCTTGCAGAATGGATTCGATTGTCGGCTGTGACATGACGTATTAAGTGACTGAACGATGCGCGCAAACGATACTTTCCAGCATACCGACTTGCAGCGTATCACTCGCATCTCTTTGCATTTGTTGAGGTCGTTGATTGTGGGGGAGTGAGAAGTAGGGGGTGGATGGGGAATGAAGGATAAGGGATGAAAAAAGCTGACTGCTGATAGCTGACCGCTGACCGCTAAATTAGCTTAAAACTGAAAACGTTCCCTTGCTCTTCACCCCGCACTCCTCACCCTACTTAAGCGGGTGCGGTTGTAATTAATGGATCAGGCACGGGGAACGATCGTTTTTCCATCAACGTAAACTGTCGCTTCGATGCATTGTAGGCAAACACGGTACCCGTTTCAATTTCATACATCCACGCATGCAAATTCAGCTTACCACCGTGCAACTTTGCTCGAATGGCTGGATAGGTTTCCAAATTTTCAATCTGTGTGAGGACATTTTGCTCGATCGCAATCTTTAACAGCCCGTCTGCTTCCACATTGGGATAGTTTTCCAATACCAGCCGTCGGGTTGCTTCTCCATGTCGCTTTAACCAGTCATAAACAGCAGGCATGGTTTCTGCCAATGTCCCTACCTGTAGCAATCCCTTCATGGCACCGCAGTGAGAATGACCGCAAACAATTATATCTTTGATGCCCAACATTTCCACGGCATACTCGATACCTGCGGCCTCAGCACTACTAGCCGCCCCATAGGACGGAATGATATTGCCGACATTTCGCATGACAAAAAGTTCGCCGGGTTGCGCTTGGGTAATGAGGCACGGGTCAATACGAGAATCAGAGCACGTAATAAACAGGACTTCTGGCGACTGCCCACCTGAAAGCTTTTCAAACAGATCACGGTGGTCATTAAAATAGCTGCTATGGAAGGCGTTAAGTCCTTGAATCAGTCCCGTCAGTGACATAGTTACGTTCTCAAATTTCGGGCAAAATGGCGAAGTGTTCGGCGATGAGTCGATTGTAGTCAGGTCTAACTTCTGACACTAACGTTCCCTCTATAGAACCAAACTATCACTTCTGGTACTTTTGTAAAGCTGCGTAAACTACAGACTCACCATAGCATCAGTTGATCGCCCCAATTTTCCGCAAGCTGTTTTACACTCGTCGTCTAATGGTCCGTCAGTTTTGCTTTTGTGCCTTGGGTTAGGTAAGGGATGTTATTTTATGAATGAGAGACTCACAAAATAAGTCTTGACAGACCACTAGCTTGCCAGAGCATCGAAAGCTTGAAGGGT
This sequence comes from Stenomitos rutilans HA7619-LM2, assembly GCA_019358945.1. GTDB lineage: Bacteria > Cyanobacteriota > Cyanobacteriia > Leptolyngbyales > Leptolyngbyaceae > Stenomitos > Stenomitos rutilans. Next base: position 22,477 of record JAHHIE010000026.1, read on the forward strand.
GTTGTAGAGAAAAGTTTATAACCCCGTAGCCGAGGAAGAAGGGGGTTCCTTGAGCTAGTGACCAAGCTGGATCCTGGTCACTAGAAGAAATGCTTCACTAGATAGGGATGCTTTAGCCGTTTCTTGCGGAGTGTTTCCCTCTGTCACCACTGTTTGATGGTATGAGCCTTCTGAGCCGTCGCTTGCACCACTTTAGCGATCGCGCGCTCAGTTGATTGAACAACCCGTTATTGACGAACGGTTAAGATGCCATCTCCCACAAAAACAGCAGGAAATTTTGTCTCTGGATAAGCTGCGACGCCATAATCATAAGTTGCTGAAGGGGTTGATTTTAGCGTCTTGAGCGCTAGCGTGAGCTTGGTTTTGGGTGGCACAGGTGCATTAAATTCGATCCAAAAGATGCCTGTTTCGTCAACCCACACACTTTTGATGCCGATCGCACGTCCCTCGGCTCCGGGTGCCCCTGTGAACGCTTTTGTATTGGCTAAATCGAGGCGAATGGGAGCAACCGTTTTTTCTTGATTTTGTTCTGTGAACGAGAGGGAAAGCTTGGCAAAGCGTTTGCCTGCACGTTCGGGGATGGTGATTGTGACATAGTGCGTGTCACTGGCTGTTTGAGGGCGATCGCTGACGACGTTGACACTTACAAGTTGTGATGCTTCAAGGCGTTTAGCATCGTTGCCAGGTGTGGCAGCCATCATCCAACCGTTTAACAACGCACTGGTCGTCATTAATGTGAGAGCATAATAAATCTGACGCATCATTGAACTCCATGATGATGAGATTGATCTTAAGAATGCTCCTGGGTCAGAACACTCTTGTGGAAAAAAGCCAGTTAAGGAAACCTGGCACCTCAACTGGCTTTCAAGGTGTACTGCGCTTTATGAGGAGATTCACAGATATGAGCGTGCAGGCTAGGCAACGTGTGGAAGCCCTAGCCCGCATGCTAACAATTAGGCAAACTGCACGATATCTTTGTTGAAGTTAAGGCGATTCTCTCCAGTGGGAAAGCCCGCTTTGCCGTCACCATCACCATCAATATTGGAGTGGATGTTTAGATACAGGTCGCCTGCCAGGAGCGCGGCTTGTTCTTCGGGCTTCAGCTCAAACTCACCTGTAATCGTGCCAGATTTTGCATCAATCACCGTATTGGTAAAGTAGCGCAACACGGTAGCATCCGCAAAGTTGCCACGGTTATCGCCAGAAGGGCTAAAGTGCAGATGGGTTCCAGAGAGCGGATTTCCTTCTACATCGTTGGGCACTTTCAGGAAGTTATTGATGAGCGAAACAGGATCTGAGCCATTGAGGATGGTCGCTTTGGGGTCAATTTCCTTTTCACCCTGGCTAAACAGTGGAAAAGCATCAAAGTTTTTGTAGGATCCAGTAGCACGAAGCACCCCATCTTTCAACTCAAGACTGACTTCACTCGATCCAGGGCTATCATTTTTGAATGGAAATTCATTAGCGCCAGATTCTGCTGTAGCCGTGTTGAATTTAAATCCATCGTCGCCGACATACAGGAAGTCATCACCTTTCCCACCAATCAGGCGATCGTGTCCCAATGTGCCGTTGAGTTGACCATCGCCGCGCTGATTCTTAAAGCCAAGCTCTTTGAGTTCTTGATTGCTCAGGCTCTGGTTTGCCTCACCTGTGAGCCGTGAGAAATGGCTTTCATTGATATCTGAGGCTTTAGCGAATGTCAACGATGCGAGAATGTGACCTTCTCTTTTATCAATGATGAGCGCATTATTTACAGAGTCGAGAGGCTGCTCTAGTCCGCCTTTACCGGGGTTCTTACCTTGCGCGATGACAATATCTTTAGGGCTGACTCCCTGTAGAACAAAGCGATCGTTGGCTGGGTCAAAATCAAAGATCCGGTTTGTCGTTTCTTTACCCAGGATAATGACATCTTTGCCAGTACCAGTGGTGATTGTATTCAGCCCTTGTCCAGCGCCCCGAATGACATCATTACCACCACCAGCAATGACGGTATTGTTGCCACCACCAGGGTTGAGAAAATCACCTTTATCACCAAACTTATCCTCAAAGGAATCTTCCTTACCAACCCGCTTCGCATTTAACGTTTTGGCATCGGCAACGTTATTCAGATCCACATGAGTTTCAAACGGGCCGACCTTAGGTGCATGGTCGTGGTCGTCAACTCCAACGGTGGCTGCTGGAGTGGTCGCTTTTTCATCGGCTGATAGAGTCTGATTCAGCGCTTGTTCAAGGTCGGACGTTAATACGGAAGACCCTGTTGAGTTGTTTGCAACAGCAGCATTTGTTGTGCTGGTTGAGGCATCAGAGATGCCAGACGCATTGTGTTGTTCTAGATGAGATTTGTTGTGGTCAAAGCCTTCCATAAGGACTCCTTAAAGTTTGAGAACAGAACGAAGAGGTGCCACAGACCGAACGTTAGAAAGCCATCTACAGAAAAGCTTTTAGTCACTAAAACGCAATTGTGGCACTGACATACAAATGGCTTTACAGCCTGACCAATGGGCATGGTGCTCAAATGTGCGCTCAAAGTCTTAAACGCAAGCAATGGTAAATGCAGAACTGTAAATGCAGAATTAGAGACAGGTCGCCCTATCCGCAGCTTTGAATGATGAGTAATGTAGGTGGTATAGCGCCTGTGAAAGGTGAAAGTCTGTGAGACGTGAAAAACTGACTAAGCTTGTGGAGACTTACAATCATGGACGATCGGTCGATCTCTGGGTCTCTTCGTTACAACTATAGCAAATGAATATCGAATGGCAAGACTGAATTGGTTGGTTTGAGGCTTTAAACTGGAATTAATTGGAACCCCCCTCAAGTTCCAGGTTCTAATTGTTGGTAAACACAGCATCGAGTCTTTCTAAAAGCCGTGATGTTGACGGAAGAGCTATAGCCGATTTCATTTACGTCCATCCTACCCCAGACCCCTAACTCGATACTTGTCTTCATGAAACTGTGGCTGCTATTGAGAGAAATGGCATAACTGGAACGATCGCACAGAAAAAGCCTGCTGAAGGATCACAACCTCAGCAGGCTTTTGTTGTTGGGTAGCGATAACGAACGCTGCCGCCTTGCGGGGTTAGACAAGGCGCACTACATTCTGGTTAAAGTTGAGACGGTTTTCACCTGTGGCAAAGCCCGCTCTGCCATCGCCATCCAGATCCAGGTTGGAGTGAATATTCACATACAGATCGCCAGCCAGGAAGGCCGCTTGCTCTTCGGGCGACAGTTCAAACGTGCCGCTCAAAGTGCCAGACTTGGCATCAATGGGAGTATTCTCGAAGTAGCGTACAACGGTCGCATCGGCAAAGTTACCTCGACTGTCTTCTGCCGGACTAAAGTGGAGGTGGGTGCCAGAGATGAGATTGCCTTCCTTATCTTGCGGCACTTTCAGAAAGCCTTCCATCAGTGCTTGAGGGTTAGCACCACTGAGGATCTTGGCATTGGGGTCGAGTTCCTTTTCGCCCTGACTAAAGAGTGGTGCGCCATCAAAGTTTTTGTAAGACCCAGACAAGCTGAGGACACCATTCTTGAGTTGTGGGGTGAGTTCTGAGGTGCCAGGGCTGTCGGTCTTGAAGGGAAACTCGGTGCCACCGCCACCTTTGGCTGTGCCTAAGGTAAACCCATCGTCGCCGACATACAGGAAGTCATCACCTTTACCGCCTACCAACTTGTCACGTCCACGTGTCCCTGTGAGTTGTCCGTTGCCTTCCTGAACTTTACCGAACTTCACCGCATTGAGCGTGTCAAAGACTTTGTCGTCTACCAGGCTAAAGCCTTTTCTGCCGCTCTGTTCAATGCCTTGCAGCGCTGTTGCTTTGGTAAATGCTAGCGATGCGAGGATGTGCCCATCGGACTTATCGATCACTAAGGTGTTGTTAACAGAGTCCAGCGGTTGATCGACCCCTCCCTTACCGGGATTTTTCCCTTGTGCAATCACAATGTTGTCCAGATCCATGCCCTGTGTAAAGAGCAGCCGATCGAGGGTTGGATCGAAGTCCAGAATGCGATTGGTGGTGTGGTCATCGAGCAAAATGCTGTCTTTGCCGCCACCTGTCGTAATGGTGTTGAAGCCACCACCACGCCCATCGATCAGGTCTTTATCGCCAGTGCCAATGACGGTGTTTTTACCCGCGCCTGGAACAAGAAAATCACCTCTGGTGCCAATATCATCGTTGAATGAAATCTCTTTCTTCAGGTTCTTCAAATCAAGCCCGCGCACAACGTCAACTTTACTGAGATCGACGTGATTTTCGCTGCTGGCTCCTGCTCCTGTATGGTCGTGGTCATCACCGCCAGTCGTGCCGCCAGTGGTACCGCCAGTGGTATTGCCTGGTGAAGTTGATGTGTCAGTGGCTTCGCCTAAGAGCGTGTCGTTGCCCTTGCCGCCGACCAACTTGTCGCGACCAGATGTGCCTGCAATTTGCCCATTCCCTTCTTTAGTTTGATCAAACTTTACCCCGTTGAGTGTGGTAAAGATTTTATCATCCACAAGGCTAAAGCCCTTTCTGCCACTCTGTTCAATCCCTTGAAGCGCTGTTGCCTTTGTAGAATCTAGCGATGCCAGAATGTGACCATCGGACTTATCAATGATCAGCGTATTGTTGATTGAATCGAGTGGCGTTGTATTGCCTTCCTTCGTTGTGTTTTTGCCCTGTGCGATGACAATATCACTAGGGTCGATCGCTTTTGAGAAAAGGAGGCGATCGAGGGTTGGATCAAAGTCTAGAATACGGTTAGTTGTGCGATCGTCGAGCAGGATGCTGTCTTTCCCACCCCCTGTTTTAATGGTGTTGAAACCACCACCACGTCCATCAATTAAATCTTTGTCTGCTGTCCCAGTAACGGTGTTGGTGCCAGCCCCCGGAATAAAAAAGTCGCCTTTAGTGCCGATGTCATCGCTAAAAGTGGACTCTTTTTGCAGTTTGTTGAGATCAAGACCCCGCACAACGTCAACGTTGTTGAGTGAAACATGGAAAGGGGCCGCACCAACCTTCTCCGAGTGTGTTGCCGTATCATGATTGCTATCATCCGTATGCAGCGCTTCATCGATCGCCGCTTTTAAGCTGCCCGTTTGCACTAGGGAGCCTTTAGACTTAGCTGACTGGCTGGCATCAGATTTGCTGAGAGACACATCTGCTAGCCCAGTGGCATGTTGATCTTGATAGGTTTTATGGTCAAAGCCTTCCATAGAGTTCCTTTGAAGTAAGTAAATAGAACTGTGGTTGCCTCATGACAACCGTAAACAGACACGATCAGGATCATGCTTCACAATGAAAACTGTGAAGTGCAGCGATGCGTTCCCTAACAGACAGGCAGATTGCCCCACTTTGCCTGAACGCAAGCTGAATTCGTCTTCTAAAGCTTAGAAAAAAGGTAAATGCAGGTAACTACAGCCAAATCGCCATTGTTGGTAGTGCGAGGCGATCGTTCAGCCTAGATCGTTCAGCCTAAACATAGGATGACGGCTGAAAATGGTAGAAAGGATGATTCCTGCGAGAGGTATTGAAGCTTTAACAAAGGCTTGAACCTCTTGAAGAGTTTTTGTACTCTATTCAGTAGATTAGAACAAGAACTTATGGAAAAGCAACTGGTTTACAATAGCTTTACAGCAGGCTCAATGTGCTGGTGCTGTGTGATTCCATCGACCTTAAGCGAATGAGTTCACATATAGATGTGTTTGCGTTGCCCTAACGTTAAGGTTTGTGCAGCATCGATATTCTATGTTGAGTAGCGCTTTACCGCTGACTATGGCATATTAAGTGCGAGCGCTTGCTTGAACCTTAACGAAAGTATAAGTAAGTGCTTCCACCCTTTGAAGGCTGTGTCTACGGCAAGGAGAATTCTGATGCTATCGACCTTAACGACTTCTAATGTGAGTTTAGTGACGATCAACGGCGAGCCTGCGGTACCGCTTGAAGCAATGCCAGAAAGCTGGCGACGCATTGCAACTGGAACATGGATGACTGAGCCACGAGTCTACACCGCAATGGCACAGGTGTTTTTGGCGAAGAACCAGCAGGGACATATTCTGTTTGCTGAGCGTCCTGAGACGGCCCATTTAAAGCCCTCCTACTGCGAAGGGAATGGGCTGTTAGCGTGGGAAGCGGTTTCTCACTTTGGGGAGGCATTTTTGCCAGAGAGCTATCCTGATTTACAGCAGCTTCGGGATGCTTTGAAGGTTAGCGATCGCCAGCATCCAGAGCGCCTGGCACTGGTTAACGTGGTGAGCGATCTCTTTGCTGAGCTTGGGTATGACGTACCTGCAACGTTCTACTGGACGTTTTTACATCCTTTGCAGCGATCGGATTTGTTTGAGCTGCGATCGTTCCGCTTTAGTGAGCAAGATCTTGGTGTAGCGCGAAAATTTGATGCGATCCTGCATGGTGGCTATGTCTCAATGCTCCGCCGCTTGATTGACAGTATTTCTAGCCAATACGGGTATTTTCTTGAGCATGGCTGTGGTTGTGAAAACCATTTGGCAAAGCTGAAACCCTGTGATGCTCCCTTTGTCTACGCTATTCCAACCGAAGCACGCCAAAAAACACTACGCGCTTTTCTTTGGAGCGTGATGGAAGAGTACATGCTGTTTGAATTGCGATCGGCTACGCGCTTGGTCTATGCCGATAATTTGGCTCTTTAATGGCAGACAGCAATCCTAAAGCAATCTTCTTTAATGTGTGGAAGTTGTTTTAAACTAGTGGTCAGCAATCAGCACTCAGCTTTCAGGCCCAGGCGATCGCTGACCGCTGATGGTTTAACTTACATCTTGCACCTTTCCCCATGAACCACCCTGCAATAATGCAGGCTAATAGAATGAAGTCCGTTTCAATGGGCTGATCATCCACCCCGCTGGCTCTGAGTTCCAGCAAACATTTAACCTCCTTTATGTTCCGCAGACGGCTTTTGGCAAAGGAGGTAATTCCAGAGGATCAACATCACCAACATTGCGGTAAATCGTCCACGGGTGGTCGTTGCGGTGTAGCAAAGAGCCTTTTGCTGTAACACAAATGGCTACGGTCGCCTTTTGATTAGGACCACGAAATAAAATTGCAGTATCGTGCTTGCTTCCGCCCAATTCATACTGATCACAGGTAATTGCTTCTTCCACTACAATGAACGTTTTCTCAAGCGTTTTGCAGTAGCTCTGAATGGCTAAAAGGCTTTTTTCAACTTCCTCTAGACAATCATGAGGGGGTAAATCTTTGGCGATTTGTAGGGCTGTCTGGATTTTTTGTTGCAATTCTTGTCTGATGCGCGATCGCTGAAGTTGAGTCGCAACATCATCACTGGTAGCAGAAATATCTGCTTTTTGGTCAAACAATACAGTCATGGTCTCACCACATCCTAGAATCAAAAAATGACGTGGAGAGCACCCTGGTTAAGCGCTTACAGCAGTTTGCAGCGAAACGAATACATCTCGAAGTCTAAAAGCCCTATTTTTCCGTCTTTCACTTCTGGCTTCTGGCTTCTGGCTTCTGGCTTCTGGCTTCTGGCTTCTGGCTTCTGGCTTCTGGCTCCTGGCTTCTGGCTGTAAGCCCACACAATTACGGACGAACCGTGACCGGAAACTTCGTTTCAAACGGTGCGAAACTCTTATCTTTGGCTTGTCCGCTTAGAACAACGGTATAAGCACCTGGTTTGGGAAAGGTGATGGTGGTGCGAATGGCCCGATGCCCTTTTTGATGCCCTTCAAGTTCCATTGTGGACAGGGGGAGACTACGAGCGATCGCTTGATTGCGCCCATCGTAAACAGTAACACGGCAATTGCAAGTTGTGGGTGAAATCATGTTGCCACCGCGACGGGTCAACATAAACCAGGTGAGCGTCGGCTTACTAGCATAGGGTGAGTCATTAGGATCGAGATGAATCATGACGCCAACGCTCGCACCAGTCTGTTCTTGATGAGCAATCAATGGCAAAGCAAAGGCCAACGGTATGATTGCACTGCTGCACATAGCCCAAATAAAAAGCGGTAAAAGTCTATACATGGAAATCTCCTTGGCAATACATGGTAGTGAAAATCGTTTGATGTGATTACAGTACGGCTTTCACACGGGGTTAATTGGAGATGCCCCTGCTTTTAATGAACGGCTTTGAGGCCATCAAACGCTTTGGTAATTTCTTCCGTCACATAGCTGATGGGTGCTCGCTGGCGCACTTTAACCAGTGCTGCAATACTCATCCCCGGTGTGAGCGGAAAGCGTTCTGCTCTGCGCTCTAAAAATTGGCGATCGAGCTGAACTTCGATCGGGAACACAGTAGGGCCTGGGGCTTGCTCGCTTAACTTCACAGCCTCACTGCCAATTTTTGAAACAACCCCTTTTACAGATCCATATTCTGTAAAGGGGTAGGCATCAATGCGAACATCAACAGGCATACCAACACGAATATTAGCAATATCGGCATTCGCCACTCGCACCTGAGCCGTTAACGACTCATTGGGCACCACTTGCAGTAAGGTTTGTCCTGGCTGCGAGACCACTCCCGGAAGCTTTGGCCCCAACTCAAACACAATGCCATCAGTAGGGGCTAGTAAATCCTGCGCCTTTAAATCAAGCTGAGTTTGGCTGAGCTTACCATTGATGTCAATAAGTTGACGCTGACTGTCTTTGATGCTGGCATCAAACCTCGTGTCTAAGTCACTGAGCTGACGCTGAATATCTTGCAGCGTATCGGTCATCTGCTTACCGTCTTGAACTTGTGTTTGCACTCGTCCAATTTCTAACTGCTGCTTTTTCAAAAGTGCCTGTGCTCGTTGGCTTTGTAACTCACTGACACTAATCTTACGTTGAAGTAAATTAACGCGAGAAATGGCTCCTTGATCTGCCAGTGGTTTCATCCGCGCCAGCAGTTCTTGCTCCGCTTGTAGTTGAAATTCGGTTTGATTTCGTTGCGCGTCTGTTTCGTTAATTTTTGATTGACTGTCTGAATCTTGTAGCGTAGTGATGGATTGCCGTTCACGTAATTGGCGCTCAAACAATTCATAGCGTTGTCGTTGCTCTGGCGAAAGGTTGCTAGGATTGCCAGACAGTTGTGCAACCAACAGCAAGCGTGTTTGCACTTGATTTAATAATTCAGGTGAAACGCCAGACGTACTTCTGCTAAGCGTATCTATGGGCCTTCCTTCTCGTGCCGTTCGCAACACTGCAATTTCTTTAACTAGAAGATCGCGCTGAAGCAATAATTGCTGTAATTGATTGTAAATGGGTGTTTTATCCAATTGCATCAATAGCTGGCCTTGCTTAACTTTTTGCCCTTCGCGTACCAGTACGGCTGTTACAACGCCACCTGCGCGTGATTGAATGACCTGTGATTGCGACAGTGGTTCCAGTTTGCCGCTTGCTGTGACCACAACATCAACCCGTGCTACGATCGACCACCCAGCACCAATGGCGATACCGACCAACATCACCTGTGTGACAAGCTTTGTCCAGGGTGCTACGGCTGGTAACGTGACCGTTTTTAATTCTAGGCTTTGTTCAACTTGATCTAACTTTGTCCGGTAGTGCTTTTGCAGTGCGCCTAGCGGATTGATTAACCAATTGTGGCTCATAACGCTTCTCCAGGTAAAGAGGGTTTTAGTTACGCTTCGCGCGACTGTTGGGCATAGAGGCAGTAGTAGAGTTGGCGACGAGCCATTAATTCTTGATGGGTTCCTTGTTCTGCAATGATGCCAGCCTGCATAAAGAGAATCCAATTGGCATGCGCGATCGTGTTCAATCTGTGGGTAATGAAAAAGCACGTTCGCCCTTGAAAGCGCTGCATGAGATTCTGACAAACTCGCCGCTCTGTTTCGTAATCTAATGCACTCGTTGCCTCATCAAAGATCAATAAGCGAGGGTTACGAATGACCACTCTAGCGATCGCAATCCGCTGTCGCTGCCCGCCTGACAGGGCTGAACCACGCTCACCAATCTGGGTGGCATACCCATCCGGTAATTGCATGATGAAGTCGTGGGCTTCTGCGACTCGTGCCGCTTCGATGACTAATTCATCAGGCATTTCTTCAAATAAAGCAATGTTGTCGCGGATGGTGCCTTGAAATAGCACGGCATCTTGAGAGACGATGCCCACCTGCGACCGTAGTGAGCTTAAATCGACTTTATTCACATCGTAACCATCAATCGTGATATTGCCCGTTTGAGGCATATATAACCGTGGCAGGAGCTTCATCAGCGTACTTTTGCCAGAGCCACTTTGCCCCACAATGCCGATAAAGGTGCCCGGTGGCACTTCTAAATGAACATTCATGAGCTGGAGTTGCCCTGGTTTGAACCCAAAGCTCACGTCGTGGAACTTGACATGGCCCTCAAGTGCAGGCATCCGCAGATAGCTTTTCTCTTTAGATAGTTCTCCTTCCATCGGTGCGTCGGCAATATCTGCCAACAGTTCCATCGAAAGCGAGGTTTCTTGAAACCGTTGCCAGAGACGAGACAGGCGCAGCAAGGGGCTGGTGACATAACCTGTGAGAATCCGGAAGGCAATTAAACCACCCAGGGATAATTCTCCTTTTAAGACCAGTGAGGCACCAACCCAAAGCACAATTAAACTGCTTACCGTATTCAAAAATTGACTGTAGGAATAGAAAACGGTGTTAATGGTTGAGGTGGTAAAGCCGCTGGTCAGATACTGCACATAGCGATCGCGCCAAGTTGCTTCTACCAACGATTCCATATGCTGGGCTTTGACCGATGAAATGCCTCCCAGCACTTCCACAATGTACGATTGCACTTTGGCACCCTGTTCTGCCTTCACCCGAATTAATTTTTGCTGGATGGCTGACATCAGCAAGGTCGAAACAATCACGATCGGAATCGTTCCCAACACGCAAACCGTCAGTAGAGGGCTATAGAGGAACATAACGCCGATATAAAAGACTGAAAAGGCCACATCCATCACCGTTGTGATTGCGGTATCAGTCATAAATTGGCGAATATTTTCTAGCTCCAACAGGCGTGATGATAATTCACCGACAGGGCGTTTCTCAAAAAAGTTGAGCGGCAAATGCAGCAAATGCCGAATGAGTTCCACACCCAGATGCAAATCCATCCGATTGGTTGTACTGAGCAGCAAATAGGTGCGTAGAATGGTGAGAATGCCTTCCACAAACGCAAACGACACCATCAAAACACCAAACATCGTCATGGCATCTGCATTGGCCTTAATGATGACGTTATCAATGACCTGCTGAATCAACAGTGGATTCGCTAAGCCCAACAGTTGAATGACGATCGACGCCAGTAAAACCTGTATGAGTGTGCCCCGTTGCTTGATCACCAGTGGGATGAACCAATCAAAACCAAAGCGTTTTGTGGGTGTGGTGGCAAACCGCTCTAGCACGATCGCGCGACAGGTGGCGGTATCACGCTGGTTGGTAGAAGTCGCATCTAGCGTTAGCCGCGAGGCGAGTTCAGTTGGAGACAGGCGCAATAAACCAGTGCGGGGTGACCCGATGGTGGTGGTGGTTGGGGTCGCATCATACAGCACAGCAAGAATGTTGCTACATTCTACCAGAGCGGGCGTTGCCAATCGATTAATGCCCCCTGCTGTAGGCGTAAAGCGCACAATATGGGCATTTAAGCCGATCGCCTGTGCAATTCGCACATACAGATCAAACGGTTCAAATTTGTCGAGCGTTTGTTGCTTGAGCGATCGGCGTAGCGAATCTGGTCGGAAGGGCACCAGTAAGCGCTCACACACCATGCCAAAACACGCCACTACATCTTCAATCGGATCGGGTGAAGCTGCTTTCCAGACCGGATAGGTCTTAGCGTGTGCTGGTAGAACTTCGGGGCTGCTATAGTCTGTCTCTGTGCGAGCAGCCTCTGGAAGACTTAAATTTAAAGCTGCTACCATTGGTGCCGCTGCGTCTTCGGCAGCAGGCAAACTTGGCATCGTTCGGTTTAAAACAGCCGAGGCTAAGCAGGTGCGATCAATTCCCAGTAAACGGACTGGAAACCGTGAGGAACGGGTCTGCTGCAATTGCTCGATGCTTTTAACTGGAGCACCAATGGGCAGATTGAGCCACTCACCGCCACTGACTAACCAAACGCGGTCGGGCGATAGGTTAAGCGACAAGCCATCCATCTCCGGCATGTCAGGGTGCCAATGTCGAACCACGGCTAACTTCTCTCGATCGATGTGATGCACCACCTCAGTGAGATTGATGCCAGCTCCACGATCGGGCATTTTAGCCAGGGCGCGCGATAACGTATCAAACAATTCAATTAAGCTTACGCGCCGCATGAGAATGGGCATCAAATGAGCAACGGCCAGCGCTTCAAACTCATCGGCTGGTAATGCCAGGGTCAACACCTGGCGATCGGTCTCTGGCGATGCCATTGCCGCTCGAATAGAGCCGACTGCCACGCGCCTGAGCAAGCTATCCCATCCAATGACAGTGCCTTCACCAACCACTTCTAACGTGGGACTTTGGAAGGAGGTCGGCCCCAGAATGCGCACACGCTCTTGCACCACACAGTGCACTGCGGAAGGAAGTTCCCTCGATGGGTAAATTAATTCCCCTGCTTGAAACGAGCACAACTGAAGTTTGGAAGCAATCTGTTTCTGTACTTGAGCAGAAAGGTGATTGAACGGCCAGGCCGCAAAAAAATCTGTAAGGAACGATTGGACGGGTGCATCAACCTGCATCATTGCTTATAAGCCCTCAAGCCTTGCTTTATGTCTTAATTTGCTGCGACTGGCAACCGTTCCATCGCACCTGGTTGCGGCGCATTGGTTAGCACGGCGATCGTGCCTGGTATCGCAGTCATGGTTTGAATTTGGGCCTGTAGCCACTGGTTATAAAGGCGATTGGTCAAATCAGCGCGAGTAGCATCAGTGAGTCTTGCGGCTGTAAATTGCTCTAGCCGCGCAATCCAAAAACCATCCGCGATCGGGATGGGGCCATAAACAATGCCTACTTGTTCATTGCGAAACAGCGTTGCTACTTCGACTGGTAGGGTTGACAATGGCACAGGGCCGATCCATCCGCCTGTCGATCGTTCATTTCCCAGTGAGTAGTGCTGCGCCAGTTGAGCAAAATCCGCGCCATCGTCTCGAAGCTGAAAATAGAGTTCTTGCGCCTGCGCCAAATTAGTTAATTGGATTAAGGAATATTCCACCTGATCCAGGTCAGATTTAATCCGCAGAAACTCCGATTCCACCTGACTGGCAAACCGCAATTGCTTAAATTTTTGCACTTGCAATTCTCGCAATATAACCGTGCTGAAATAGTCTAACGTTACGCCTTTGATCTGGCACCATTGATGGATAAACCCTTCAAAATCATCTGGCAACGGAGCTTCTGTTGCTCCAAACAGGGTATAAAACAACTCCTGCTTTGATAGAGGCACATCTTTGAGCGCCTCATCTAGCAAAATTTGACCCACCATTGGTTCCAGCAGTTTGTACCGAACTAACGCAGAAATGATTTGATCACCATCTAAGAGGTAATCGCCAATCTTCAAACAGTTGCCCATAGCAATGTTCCTAACCCACCATCCAGAGAAGTTTTGCGTTCAATCTATGCCTGTAGGCGCGGGCACTCCTCACATTTACCAGTGCGCAAATTGTGCAACTGGCTCAAACCACATTAATGAAAGGGCCTATCAACGACGATCGTCGTTGCCCCATTAAACACGCCTAAAAGCGACGTTGCTGAGCTTGAGAGATAAATGAAACTAAAGCAGACCTATAAGCCCTTTTGTGGATCCATCTTCCGTTTCCGCCGCACCCCAAATACTTCCAGTGGGTTGTGAAAACAGTCGCCAAGTTGCACCCAGCATCTTTCAGGCTAAATACAGATGATCGATAAAACGTCAGATGACCTGACGCGTACAGGTTCAATCACAGAGACAAGGAATTTCTGTAGGGACACTAAATTGATGCACTTGACCCAGACAATAGCACACTCGCTCGCATGATCACTTAATTGGAACCAATTTACAAACTGTTCTAGTTAAATGACTAGCGATCGCGCCAACCCATTACTGAGCTTCACCATACTTAACACCAAACCAGGACATGTGCAAGTTAGAACGCAATTAGAACTGCAATATCAAATTAGTTCTAATTAGCCAATTTACTGCTTTTAAGTTAAAAAAATAACATTCATCCTCTACGTAAAAACTATGCTTTGCCCAATCCTCCTTATTTTAGTGCACTCTATGAAGGAACTTTAGCCCTAATCTCATTAAGCCAGCACTGCTAATATCTGGTATAAAAACGTTAGACATACTCTGAAAAGTTCTGAGAATTTTGGGTTGGCTAAATCCTTCAGCTTCTTTACCTTGGTACAGAGCAGTGTTGCCTTTACGTTAAAAGCGTTGATGTGGCTCTACCAGTAAACCCTTTGCAGGCACCACTTGAAACGACCGCAGACCCTACCTGGTAAGCATTACCGCATTTTTCTCTTGACCCGCGATCGCTGCGGCCCCTGTTGCTAAAGCCATTTGTTGGATAGCTTGTATCGTATCCATCAGACATCGGCAACGCCTCTTAAACTTTTGATGATGAGCGCTGTTGTGCAAGCGGTATACAAGCCGCAGCGAACGACCGCGTCAGTCTGTCTGACGCAGATTCAGCTTTTGCCAGGTGTGCATCAATCTTTTAGGTTCAACACAAGCAAACCAACTACACACAAGGAACCGATCATGGCTAACAGTGCACAGAAAGGATTAGACACCCTTCTCACATTTTTGCAGTCTAATCCATCGTCTTTCCTAGGGCAGGATCAATTTCAAGGCCCCTTCAACACCCGTATCTCTGGCGATCTAACCGCTGGTGTTAATTTTATTGGGGATGCAGGTGATAATACTGTTCGGACTGGCGATAGCTCTAATGCAGCGCAAGCAGGCAACGATTTGCTCATTGGCAACGATGGGAGTGATTTTCTGGCTGCTGGTGCTGGCGATGATGCCTTGTTTGGTGGAAATGGCAACGATCGCCTGGAGGCTGATGGCGGTAATGATACCGTCTTTGGCGGCGCTGGGGATGATCAACTCTTTGCCAGTACAGGTGATGACTTTATTGCAGGTGGCATTGGTAAAGATACACTGGAAGGTGAAGAAGGCAACGACACCCTCATTGGCGGAGACGGTGTTGACCTGATGAAAGGTGGTCAGGGGATTGACCAGTTTGTTTACGAAGGCAATGTGTTTGCGAATGGAACACCTGCACCCGCCGGACAAACGGGAATTAATGCGCTCAATACCCCTGACGTTATTTTGGACTACACGATCGGCGAAGACAAGTTTGCCTTTAACGCTCAAGATTTGGGGCTGAAAAATTTGACCTTCCAAAAAGGGCAATCGTCTCAAATTGCGGGTGATGGTAACCTCATTGTCCTCACAGATCCTTTCCCAGCCGCAGGAGCCGCTGCTCGCGCGATCGCAAACAATGCCAACATCACCTCTGATGCCGGAGCGTTTGTTTACTTCAACTCAACGCTAGGGCTGACTCGGTTGGTGTATTCCAATGATCTCAGCGATGGCGGCGACATCAGCGTTCTTGCAAACTTAGACAACCAGCGCGGTGCCACTGGGTTAGCCAATATTGCGAACTTCTCGGCAAATGACTTCACGCTAGTGTAAGTTTCGCCGCCGCAGACTGGCGTAATTCTACCTGAGTAGTGCAGCGTTTGCTTGCACATATTGAAGCATAACGTTGCAGGGGCAATCAGAAATGGTTGCCCCGATTGCTATTGGTTTAAAGATTCAATCATTCTGTATGAGTCAGTAGAAACTCCTCACGAAAAAGATGCTCTCTTAAAGCGGTTAGCCGTCAACGGTCAGCCCATTTAAGTAGATGCCTTCGATTAAACGGACGCACTTTCACAGCCGTCAGCGGTCAGCAGTCAGTTTTCAGTCCATCTAGCTTATGCTTTCTAGTAGAATCGCGGCTCAAATCGCTTCGACGAGTTAAATTCGCTGTAGGGAGTGTATGGTGGTGTGCCCACGTTGGTTGCATGCAGCTCTTATAACAATCCTAGTTGGCTCATGAAAATGTCTTGCGATCGGTGCTCAATGATCAGCGTCATCAAAACCTAGTAGCTGACCGCTGACCGCTCGATAGCTCTTGATACTGAGTCCCGTTTACAGTTAACTTAATGCATCATTATCATATAAGACAGTTAATACTCTGTCTCTTAAGAATGAAAAGATTTAAACGTAGTTCTATCCTGAAGGAGGAGTGAATGTCTGTAAATTAAACTAACAGGTGTGAGTTTGTGGCTCAGATGATAGCGCTGCTGCACAAGTATGCCGTAGCGTTCATTGCTTTCATCGATATTGAGTAGCCACGTCCTGGTTTGTTACTGTTTATTTGGAAAATTTGGTTATGAGCCGTCAGGTATTAGAGCGTGGAGCACTTGCTTGCTCTGCATTAGCACTGTACGGTTGGACGCAACCTTCTGTATCAGAACCCGTTATCCATCATGACTGCGAAACCACTGCTAGGGTTTCCAGCACCGAAAGCCGTTGCTTGCAGCTTGCTCAAAAGCCAACGTCGAATACAACTCCTGAACGCTTTACAAGCAACCCGTGGAGCGATCGCACCCGTGAACGCCTGCCCGATAAGATGGAAGCGGTCTATAGTGATCTGGTCGTGCAGGCCCAGGCACTGGTCGATCGCAACCAGTTAACGCAAGCGGTAGATCTGGTTGCTGGCATTCCTAAAAATAGTCAGCACTATGGCATGGCGCAGCAACTACAGGACGACTGGTCGCGAGAACTTTTGAGGCAGGCCGCTAGCGAATGTCGGCAGGGCCGTGTTGGCAAAGCACTCTTAATGCTCAACACGATTCCATCTCAGAGTCAGTTGCACGATCGCATTACGGAACTGAGACAACGCTGGGGCAACCAGGATAAACTGCTGCAACAGGCGATCGCCCTCAAGCAAAGGAGTGATTGGCAAGGTGTGATTGACACCGTCAAGGCATTAGAAGGTGCACCTATGTATCAAAGTCTTTTGGTGCAGGGGATGCTGCAACAAGCGATGACGCAGCTCTATAAGCCTGATGCTGCAATGCTGCAAGTAGCGATGGAAGATCTGCCAACCGTCCAGCCTGCGGTCGCTCCACCAGAAACCATTTCTGTGTCACAAAACCAGTAAGCCGCATAGTGAGCGATTAGTGTCGCTGTGAGGGGTATTGAGATAGAGATGGCTATCGTGCTTTTCTCAAAGGGACGTTGTTGCAATGTCCCTTTAGAAGCAGCAGTGTTAGGGGTTTTCATCAATGACTCACACACATCGCTTTCAGCAAGGGTTCCAGCCCTCAACCTTGTTTTTTAAAACGGGCGCGGTAAGGCTAATACTCAAGGCTTCTAAGCTTAATTGATGACGTGCCCTAGCGTTTGTCAGGCGCTGCTTTAGCAAACTCCACTCCAAACAGTTTTTTCAGCACCACGATCGGATCGGTTTGGGGAAGACTCATATCCACAAAGAGGCTATGAGCAAGCTGTAGCTGTGCGGCACTGTATTGGCGCTGGTTCTGAGCTTGAGACACGGCTAGTCCTAAATCATGAAACCAGCGCACTAAGACAGGTAGCGAGTTTTCAAACGCAACAGACCCGCGATCGCTAGAAAATCTCAGAATACGACGTTTGAAGTGTGCATTCATCAAAGTGTGGGTTGTGCCATCCTGCACCAATTCCCAACGCGATTGCGGCATTGCTTTCTCGCTCCAAGCAGCCCACAGGCGCATTCGCTTTAAAGTTGCGTCTGAGTCCTGGCGTTTCGACAGGTAGAAGGTAACCCATCGCGTTGTGGGCAGCTCAAGAACACGTCGGGGCGTTTGAGCCGTTACAGCGTCAAGCTGGCTCAATGTGGGTTGAACGTCACTCCAGACCTGAGCTGCGATCGCGCCTGGATTAAACTCATCTAAAAGCGCGGCTGCATGACCAGGCAGCGAAGGAAGGCTGAGATCAGTCAGTGACTGAGAAGAGTCAATTAATCGGTTGGCTGGCAGGGGTTCCAGAAGGGGCGATGGCTCAATGAGCGATGGCTCAAGGGACGATTGTTCAAGGGACGATGGCTGTACTGCAATCTCTGGCAGCAGCAGCGGCGTTACGTCCCAACGATAACGATCGAGCCTTCCCCCTTCATGCATACAGCTTGGGAAGGGATACGTTTGTTTTGCGATCGGTTGATACGTTTTAGGGTCAAGATATTCTAGATGTAATTGAATCGCTGGCGTATCATGCTGCTGTTTGTCAAAGGTGTAGCTGGGTGGTGGTGGTTCCAGGCAAAGCAACCGTACCACTTGATGAACGGCTGGGTTCGTGCAGTCCTGCAACTGAAAAACATTATGAGGCGGCTTAAACACCATCCGCCCGTCAAGATCTAAAAAGTAATCGAGCGTACACCCTTGAGGAACATAAAAAAGAGTCCCAATATAGCGATCGAGCTTAGGTTTTCGCCGTCTTAAATAGACGTAATACTGAGTTGGCTCTTCTAGCCCCCGGTCTTGGTAGCTATAGTCTTTTTTGAGCAGGAGGCGCGTATTGTGCTGCTCAGCCGCGATGCCTCGACGGTGGCGATCGCCAATCTCCCGCAACCCAAATTCTAAAACCGTTTGGATCTGGTCAGCTTCAAGCTGAGTCAGCAAACGGCGGATCAATGCAATTTTTGCTTTTGTTTTTAGCTGGCTCACATGGTCAAAAATGCCATCGGCATCTGCTAACTCGCCCGTTAGCGGATTGTTGGCTTCAGCAAGCACGCCTTGCCCGAACGGCATCGTTACCGCTTGTACATCTTGTGCTTGTACATCTTGTGGAGGGGCTGATTGCACATATCCCTCATCAACTGCTGCAACAGGAACATCACGACTCATATCAGGAAAAAATCAGGGGCTGTATATCACACTCGACAGCTAATCAACCGGATAAATTCACTAACCTAGGTTGATCAATTGCAATGGGTCAATCTTAGCCCAAAAAAATCTACAAACAGATCGCTCCAATGAAAGATTGTACAAAGCAATGCAGGGGTTTTGTTAAGACTTGAGATTTAACCTAAACAGTAAAATAGCTAGATGCCGACAAACAATCCCGTTGGAATGTCTATCGGCTCTGAAAAAACCTGCTAGAGGCTGTTTAGACTAATTTGAAGAGTGACGGCTACAAATCAGTTGCTGGGTAGGGGCAAGGCATTGCCTTGCCCCTACAGGATGTGTCGTATCTTCGGTTTGAGTTGGTACGAGAGGCTTCAAGCCTTCTAAATTTTCTTAGAAAGGACGGCACTGAACCATTTAAATTCCTTTCTTGCTGGCGGTGCGGACGTTGGGTTGAGGCACGAAATTCAGCCTACACTGTTTAGATTGATCCCACTTATCTACTCAGGTCACGGCTTTATTAAGGTGTAATACCTGACGTAGGGGCGTGACATACCTTACGGGAAGCAAGCTACGGTAAAAAGCCTTTGCCATTGTTCCAGGGATCTCTGTCGAAGGCCGCGTCTGTGCAGGTAAAGGGGTACAGTTGATCAGATTATTTAATTCACAATCCTTAGTACATCTGCTGCTAATCAAGCAGGATGGTCTCGTAGCGATTCAAGGCCGCTTCAGTTTGTTTACGATCGGTAATATCCAGCAGTACGCCATCTAGCCAAAGCAAATTGCCGTTCTGGTCAAAAACGCCTTGCTTACGCTCGAAAACCCAGCGAACATAGCCGTTTGCGTGAATAATGCGA
Organism: Stenomitos rutilans HA7619-LM2; assembly: GCA_019358945.1. Taxonomy (GTDB): domain Bacteria; phylum Cyanobacteriota; class Cyanobacteriia; order Leptolyngbyales; family Leptolyngbyaceae; genus Stenomitos; species Stenomitos rutilans. Next base: position 42,166 of record JAHHIE010000026.1, read on the forward strand.
TACTCGATCGAGCAACGGTGTCGGTCTAAAACCGATTGAACCAGTGAATCTTTAATGATGGCGATATCATCTGGATGAACAATGCTTAGAAAAGATTGCATTTGATTATTTACCAGAGCCAAGGCTGGATAACCAGTAATCGCTTCAATGCCATCGCTTACAAATTCCATCGTGTAGGTTGAACTACAGCGGAAGACAGCGCCCGGAATGTTTAATACTAGCGATTTGAATCTTTCTTCACTGGCTTTTAACTCCACCTCCAAACATTTACGGTCGGTAATGGCGTATCCACTTAAAACGACACCATCGACTCTTAAAGCAGAGGGAAACGATTGCCCTTGCAGAGAAAGAGCTACCCACCGACCTGCCTTGGTGCGCCACCAGCACTCAATCTCTGGTTGATGGGGCTGAACGCCGCTGCTCCAGAGTTGCAAGAGTAGCTCAAATTCATTGAAATGGTTGGGATGGAGAAGCTCTGTGATGTGCCGTCCTAATAATTCCGTTTCGCTATAGCCTAAGAGACGTTCAACGGCAGCGCTCACATAAACAATTTGTCCCGTGTGACTCGTTTGAATAAACAAATAAGGACTATTGAAGACAAATGCCTTCCATTTTTCCTCCGTTCTGACAAGCGCATTGTAAACGTTGCGGCTCTCCGTTATATCCTCTATCAGAACCATAAAGCAGTGTTGCTGTTCATCGGTACAGCCACTCACATTTGTTAGAGAAACTTGGCTTTTTGTCCAGATAATTTCGTTGCTCCGAGTAATAAAGCGCTTTTCGACTGTATAAGAAGGAATGGCACCATTCAATAACTTTTGCTTCAGGTCTGCATCAATTAAGCGATCGTCAGGGCAAACAAAATCCTCTAAAAAGATTGTTTCATCTCTATCTGTTTTTAGGAGTTCATGCAGCCGCCAATTACACTTAACAATGACTCCCTCTTGACTGACGAGTGCACTTGCCAGACTAGGATGATCAAAAACGGTCAGCGATCGCTCAGTTGCGTCTACACATTTGGTCATGGCTGCTTCTGACTCGACTCTTTCGGCCGTGAAGAACATTGACGTTGCTTCTGCCTGAAATTTTAGGGAACATTCAAGCATCTTCTGGCCGTCTCTGGTTTTAGCCATGAAATCAACCGTTTTTCCCTGTAAAGCTAGCTCCCAAAGCGATTCTAAAACGGCCTTTGGTGTCAGCTCTGACTGAAAATAAAGGAAAAAATCAATGTCTTCTGTAGTCGCTTGTAGCAACGTTAGAAAGCTTTGACTGGCGTATAATGGCTGCCCGCGATCGCTATAGATACAAAGGGGACCCAGCGATCGTTCGAGAAACTCTAATGATCCATGAGACTGAATCCCAGGAAGATTCCAGAGAGTAGAAACCATACTTCAGTGTATTCCTTACATGCAAAAAGAGCGATACCAGGAGTGAGCTTCAGGTCGTTTGGAGGCTTTGTGCTGGTTTAAAAGATGCGTAGTGAGTGTGTTAGCACTTGCCGAGATCGAAGTGCAACAGGCGATCAACGTCTCAAACGCTATTATTTCGCTACTAAAGGTTTGCTGTTTCAAAGGTGGTAAAGCGACTGGATAAATGCATCACTTGGGTCAGTTCATTTTGCTTTCAGCACTGAGCCAGTTCATTTTGCTTTCAGCACTGAGCCAGTTCATTTTGCTTTCAGCAAAAATTCGTGATTACTTCCGTTTTGTTCGATGCACCCATACAGGGTTGGCAGATGTGATTCTAGCTCAGCATGCTATTTTAGCAGCAGTTGTGAGCAACATTCCTGAACTAGCAATTGCTTTTTCAGCCGTAGCTTTTGTTTACCAGATGACAACTCGCTTTTCGCACCCATCTTAACTCATTGGTGCTGCGCTACGTCGCCTTGGCATGATGATGGACTCCGGCTACTACGCTTTTATCGTTGTGCATTTCACAGTTTCTAGATCTCTACTATATGCTTGTTTATAGATTGTCACAGCCGTTTTTTAGGCTGGTAAAATAAATTTGCTGTAGAGCGAAATCGCCTCATTGGCCTTTCTGCTTCTATCAGCCTTCTTTTTCTCTTGTGCCAGTTAACTGCCGTTGAGATTGGGTAAAAACTAATTAGAACAGTAGCACTGAGCGGGTTCCAGTTAAAATAGCTCTACTTTATGTACTTAGTTCTGGCATAAGAGATGGACACTCGTGTTTCTGATGACTATAATTTACGGAAGCATCTGTCAGCACTATCGCCAAGTTGAAGTTGGCTCTTGAAAGTGGCTTCTGAAATTGGCTTCCAAAATTGGCTCAATGAGCTTGACCAGACGTAAGCAAGCTTGAGCAAGCAAGGCTTCATCTACCGCTCTCACTTGATTCTTCTAACTTGATCCACACTAGCAAACATTCTGTACTGTGTTGATCTGTACTACATTAATCTGTACCGCGTTAGAACGATCGGCTGTATGGTTCTAATGAAAGACGGTTGAAGCACTTTGAGCGATCGAACTCTAACCTCGTTCAAGCGTCTAGATTTTTACGGCTTGTCAAATGAAGTTTGACAGCTCATTTGGTGTGATGGATTGATCGCAGTTGCGACTGCGGTGGTAACTACAAGTTTCAGCGGTATTGTCAGCGTTGTCATTGTTTGGCTTTGGTTTCAGCACTCGATCGCCTGTAGGGCGATAGTCGTGCCATATTTCTACGGCCACAAAGGAACTGCAATCAAGTAAAAACTGCTGACGCATAGTGGAACTCCCGTAGACTCTGAAAGCAAGCGGTGTCTCAGCTCACAAAAGGTTGAATCGATATGATTGGGCAACTATTGACAGGACGTTATCTCATTCTAGAGAAGCTGGGTGGCGGGGGGTTTAGCGAAACCTACCTGGCTCGTGATAAATACCTTCCCCACCATCCTCTGTGTGTTGTCAAATCACTTCAACTATCAGATAGCAGCACCCTTTCACCAGAAACGGCGTTGCAGTTATTTGAAACTGAAGCAAAGCTTTTGGAGCAGCTAGGGCAACACCACGCTCAAATTCCAACGCTCCTGGCTTATAGTCACGAGCAGGAGCAGGCGTATTTAATTCAGGAGTACATTGAGGGTGAAAGCTTACGCCATTGGCTGACCCGTCAGCAGCGTCTAACCATAGAAGCGGCGGTCAAGCTATTGTCAGAAATGCTGTCGATTTTGACTTACCTCCATTCGCGTCGCATTGCCCACTGCGATATCAAACCCAGCAATATCATTCGCCGTAAGCGGGATGGCAAGTTAGTGCTGATTGACTTTGGGGCGGCCTGCCAGGTGCCTGAAACGCCTTCTGGCCCTTCTACATCATCTGTAACAAATGAACTTCAAATGGCGATCGGCACGCCAGATTACATGCCCGATGAACAAAAGCTGGGTTATACCCAATTGAATAGCGATCTCTACGCATTAGGGATTCTGGTCATTCACCTCTTGACAGGCATTTTGCCGCGACAATTTCAGCGCGATCTAATTTCGGGACAACTGGACTGGCAAACCCATTTGGCCGATTCCACTCCTAATCCTCGTTTGATTGCGCTTTTAAATCGTATGGTGCAGAGCGATTTTCGCGATCGCTACCAGCAAGCAACGGATGTGTTGGCAGATCTTCAAGCCTTACCCATGACCAAACGATTTCAATCGCCGAGGGTAAGAGGCTTGCAAGGACTGGTGCCTAAAGTGGCGTTCCCCGCGATGGCAGGCATTTTACTGGGTGCAGTTGGCATCCAATATGGTCACACTCAAAGTCAATTGCCTGAATTATGGCTGAATCAGTTAGAACAGCGGTTTCATCCGTCGCCTGTGCAGTTAACCATGATGCATGATGTCTCCGTGCAGGCTGGGGTCGATCGGATGGTGATTGCACCGAATAATCGCATCCTGGTGACAGCCGGGTCAGACCACGCGCTCCGTTTATGGTCATTGCCCACAGGCACTCTGTTCAACACATTAATGAAGCATGGGGCTACGATTACAGCCTTAAACATCAGCCAGAATAGCAAGCTGTTAGTAAGTGGTCGTGAAGATGGCTCGATCGATCTGTGGGATCTCTCTACTGGAAGGCTTCTACGGTCTTTTGCAGGCCATCGACAGCCTGTCATGGCTGTGGCGATTAGCCCTGATGGGAGTACGGTGGTCAGCGGTTGCAAAGAGGGTAAAATTCGTCGCTGGGATGCCCAAACAGGGGTGCGGTTGCAAACGATGCAACTTCTGCGGGGTGGGGTGACTGCACTAACCTATGATGAAACCTCCGATCGTTTAATCAGCGCTAGCAGCGACAGCGCACGTGCAGATGCATCAGCCCGCCAGATTCAGGTATGGGATCTTAACTCTAGCAAGCTAGTCCGCACCTTTGTGGGCCATACCGCAACCATTGATGGATTGCAGGTAGCAGGCGACCACATGCTGTTCAGCGTTGGTAAAGACCGGGGCTTAATGTGGGATCTCAAACGCGAAGAACTCGTCACTGTGTTCCCTCAGGACTCTGCTGATGCGATCGCGACATCATTTAACGAGCAAAACATTGTGACCGTCCATGACAACGGCAGCATCCGCGTTTGGATGCGTAAAGCAGGTCGGCTCGTGCAACGAGAGACGGGTGCGTTAGGGCGCAATTTGGACGTGGCGCTAAGCCCTAACCATCGCTATTTGGTGAGCTGGAGTGCTGATCGACGGCTGCGTGTCTGGCAGCTCAATGCCAGCAATATCCAATAAGGCCAAAGCGCTAAAACTGGGCAGACGGACGTTCACTTTTCACGGCTCATTTAGCCACTCATGATTTCAACACAAGGTAAAACGTATGCTGCACAACGTTTCTGAAACTACGATGCACCGTGTCCGCTGGCTCTTAACCATCGGCTGGCTGCTGTTAATCGCTTCGTTTTTCTACGATCCGATTACGCCGATGTTTACATCACCAGAGGCCGTGGGAAGTCCCTTTCGGCTGCATCCAGAAATTTATTTAGACCCGACGAAGTGTACCAAAATTCGAGAGGCTTGCTTGCCAGAACAGCCCTTTTCCATGAGCGCCATTATGTGGTGGGCGATGATTGTCCCGGCTGGTATTTTCATCCTGCTCGTGCTTGGGCATGAGTTTTGGCGGCGGATTTGCCCCCTCTCTTTTATGTCGCAAATTCCGCGTGCTTTGGGGTTACAGCGTAAGCGAAAGGTGGTTGACCCCCTTACAGGTGAAATACGTTGGGACGTTGTGGTAATTGGTGAAAAATCCTGGCTGGGACGCAATCATCTGTATCTGCAGTTTGGCTTGTTTGTGGTGGGTTTGTGGCTGCGTATCCTCTTTGTGAATTCCGATCGCGTGGCGCTAGGCAGCTTTTTGCTCTTTAGCATTTCCTGCTCGATGTTGGTGGGATTCCTCTATGCCGGGAAAAGCTGGTGCCAATATTTCTGCCCGATGGCGATCGTTCAGACCGTTTACACAGGCCCACGATCGTTGCTGGGAAGCCAAAACCATTTGCAGCCCAAAGCCGCTGTCACCCAATCCATGTGTCGCATGGTTGACCCCAAAACGGGCAAAGAACAGAGTGCTTGTGTGAGTTGCAAATCTCCCTGTATTGATATTGATGCTGAAAAAACGTACTGGGCTGAACTGAATAAACCGGGTCGTCGCCTGGTACAGTACGGCTATCTGGGCATGGTGATTGCTTTCTACCTGTACTACTACCTCTACGCAGGCAACTGGGATTATTACTTCACTGGGGCATGGACGCATGAAGAAGATCAGCTTGCCAAAATCATGGATACAGGCTTCTACATTTATGGTCACACCATTCCCATTCCCAAAATAGCAGCGGTGTTGATCACGTATTTTGTGCTGGTTACCATCACTTACACGATCGGAATCATTGTCGAGAAGCTATGCCGTCGCTTAACCTTCCGCAAACGCCCTATATCGGCTGAGCAGGCGCAGCATATTGCATTCACCTTGTTTACGATCGTCTCATTCTGGACATTTTTCTCCTACGGAGCGCGTCCATCGTTGAATCGCCTGCCTTACTGGCCGCTGCTTGCATTCAATGCGCTGATTGTTTTAGTGGGTTCTCTGTGGCTCTACCGCACCATCAAACGTACCCATGCTCAATATGAGCGCGAGCACATGGCAAATAGTCTACGAAAGCAACTGCACAAGCTTGAGCTTAATCCATCATTGCTAGAAGGTCGATCGATCGATGAGTTAACTCCAGACGAAATCTACACGCTGGTAAAAGTGTTGCAGGGTTTCTCTCAACAGCTACGGCTACAAACCTATACCGGGGTTGTGCTGGATTCACTCCAGCAGCAGGCAACTGATACATCAAGCAGTTTTGAATTTTGTCGCAAGCTTCGACAAGATCTGCAACTGACAGATGCCGACCATTTTGCGGCGCTAGAAGCGATCGCAGTCACCCATCCTCAAATTTTCACGGCGGCGGGTGCTCAACCTGTTTCCACTCAAATTCATGATGAGGACACGATGGCTAGAACGATTGCCCGATCGTTCAAAAAACCGACTGCCAAACGCGTCCGCAGTTAATGGTTTATGGGTGCCTCTCTACGCTTGCCATCGCATGAGAGATACCCTGCATTGGCTGTGAATAGGACTTACGCAAATTCTCTAAAACCAGCCCCCAGCCCCCAATTTATAGCCCTAGCGGGCATACAAGAAAGGGGGAGCAAGAACTCAGAGTCCCCCAGAGTTGGGAGATTTAAGGGGGCGGATGCGTAAGTCCTGTAAATAAGATTCACATCAAGCCTTCAGCGGTCAGTCAACCTTTCGGGACGTAAACGATAGCCTCTTACCGATCGCTGACCGCTAACTGCTGACCGCTGACTGCAAAAGCAATGTTTCCCACGGCTCAAACAGCATTGCCACAGCTCACCACAGTACCCATCACCGCTGAGTGCGAATAGCGCTAGAGCGGCAATAGCGTTCCCCCCACGCGAATCGCCCTACACTCTTTGCTAAGGAATCTACACGCCTATGTTGACCTTAAAGTCAATTAACTTCGAGCAACAGCAATTTCAAATCCATCAATTGCAGCAATCCCATCCTGAAAAGATGGAATGGTTGATTGGACGCAGTACCGCTTGTGATCTGGTGTTACCCAATCCAGAGGTTAGCCGGGTACATGGCAGAATTATCTACCTGGACGATGCCTATTATTTTACGGATATGGGTAGCAGCTTTGGATCATCGCTCAATGGCAAAAGCATCGCTGCGAATGAACAGCATGAACTGCACTTAGCTGATATTCTGCAATTGGGAGAAACCTTTTTGTATGTGGAAGGGATTACGGCCCCTTCGCCCCTTTCATCAACAGCAGCCTTAGAAACTTATGCCTCCGTTTTGCTGCCGGAAGCAACCTGGGCGGGCGAAGACTTGCTGTGTCGTTGCTGCCGCATTATTGATGAAACGCCAGATGCCAGGACGTTTTGTTTCGTTGCCGATCCTCCAGTGCTGTTCGACTATAAGCCAGGGCAGTTTGTCAATCTGGCGATCGACGTTGATGACAAGCCTGTCATTCGCTCTTATTCCATTTCATCCTCGCCCACACGCCCCCATCACCTCAGTCTCACTATTAAGCGAGTGCCTGCGCCCTCAGATCAACCCGATGCCCCTGCTGGTCTTGTTTCCAACTGGATGCATGACCATTTGCAGGTGGGCGATCGCGTCCAGTTCATTGGTGGCGCGTTAGGGCACTTCACCTGTCTGCCCAACTTACCACCCAAGCTGCTGCTCATTTCGGCTGGTAGTGGCATCACGCCCATGATGTCGATGACACGATGGGTACAGGATACGCTGGCAGACTGTGACATTATCTTTTTGCACAGCGCTCGTACACCAGAAGACATCATCTTTCGTACCGAACTAGAAATGATCGCGGCTCAGATGCCTAACTTCCATCTCGCCATCACTTTGACCCAGAAGCCACTGCAACACGCCTGGATGGGCTTGACTGGGCGGATTTCTACCTCAATGCTGCACATGATTGCTCCGGATCTCATGGAGCGATCGGTGTTTGTCTGCGGCCCAGAAGGATTTATGGAGGGCACGCGATCGCTCCTGGAAACCATGAAATTCCCCATGCAGAACTACCAGGAAGAAAGCTTTGGTCGCAGCAAAAAAGCCAAGCCTGCCCCACGAGAAGCTGCCGCTACCGTTTGGCGAATCGAATCAGAAACAGCGATCGCCCGCAATGGCAATGGTAATGGCAATGGACATCAAACAAAAACACTCTCTCCCACAAAGCTTGCCCCAGCAAAGTCCGCTCCTGCCAAACCTGCACCCGCTCAGACTGCCCCAATGGTGCACTTCCTCAAAGCCGAGCGACAGCTTCCAGTTGATGATACGGCCTCTATTCTGGAATTAGCAGAGCAAGAAGGTATTCAAATTCGTCATGCCTGCCGTGTAGGTGCATGTGGTGCCTGCAAAGTGCATGTCCGCCAGGGAAACGTCCGTTACGATACACCCCCCTCTGCGCTCAGTGCTGCTGACAAACAAGCTGGCTATGCTTTAGCGTGTGTGGCTTATCCTCAAGGTGCTTTAGCGATCGACGCTTAGAATCCGCAGAGGGATCGTGTTGTGAACGACAGCGGTCAGTGGTCAGCTTTCTAAGCAAAGCCAACCACTGACCGCTAACTGCTGATTGCCGTCAATAGAACGATCGCGCCTTTCACGTTGCACAAGTTAGGGATGCCTGTTACGCTCCATAAAATATCAGTCTGGCTGCAACCAGTCATTCCCATTGTGACATTTCCATTGTGAAAATTCTTCTGGTAGAAGATGATGAGCCAGTTGCTGCCATGCTGGTAGACGTGCTGACAGCCCAGCACTATACCGTTGATGTTGCAGCGGATGGTGAACTTGGGCTGGAATTAGCGATCAACTGGGACTATGAGCTGATTTTGCTCGATTTGCAGATTCCAAAGCTGGATGGCATTCGCCTTTGCCGTAAAATCCGAGCACAAGGATTTCAAAAACCTATTCTTTTATTAACGGCCAAAGATTCTAGTGAAGATGTGGTAAGGGGTCTGGATGCAGGGGCCGATGACTATGTGACGAAGCCCTACAATTTGTCTGAATTGCTTGCCCGGTTGCGGGCGTTGCTCCGACGGCGCGAGACGAGTTTGGCACCACTGGTGCTGACGTGGGAAAAGCTGCGAGTGAATCTCTATGCGGCAGACGTCACATATGCGGAAGAACCACTTGCGCTCACGCCCAAAGAATACAGTTTGTTGAGCTTGTTTTTACGCAATCCTCAGAGGGCCTTTAGCCGCAGCGATATTCTCGATCGCCTCTGGTCGATCGATGCGTCGCCCAGTGAAGGTACGGTGACCAATCTCATCAAAGATTTGCGGCAAAAGCTGAAAGCGGCTGGGATGACGGCAGCTTTGCTGGAAACGGTTTACGGGTTAGGTTACCGCTTGAAAGCCCCACCCCAAACCCGCTCGATCGCCGAAGGGTCAGACGCTTCACCCCCAACAATGACTACTGTCCTATCACGGTCTGAGCAAACGTCGGATTTTGACAAGCAACTGATGTCGATCAACAAGGTGTTGCAGCGGTATCAAAAGACGTTTGTCGATCGGGTAGCATTACTGGAGCAGGTTGAAATGTCCTTGCAACAGGGCACCTTAAGCCAGGACTTACAGCTAGAAGCCGTTCAGGAAGCGCACCGCTTGGCCGGAACTTTAGGCTCTTTTGGCTATGGTACGGGGTCGCAATTGGCACGAACGATCGAGCAATTGTTGCACACGGAGCTAGCACCCGCTGATCGCCCGTCCCTTACCAATCTGATTGCAGCGCTCAAGCAAGAGCTAGCAGGCCCACCGACCCCATTTAGTGTGCATGATGTTCAGCCCAGGACAACGCACCTGGTTCTGACCATTGATGAAGAGACCACCTTTACCCAACAATTGGAAGCAGCGGCCTCGGCGTGGAACATTCATCTTGAAGTTGCGCCTCAGATTGAAATGGTTCAGGTTGTGCTGGCTAAGGTTAAGCCCGATGCTATTTTGCTGACGCTCAATCCCCATCAGGTAGAAGCAGCGTTGGGATTGTTGCAGACCTTGAGGATACAACTGCCAGCCGTACCGATTTTAGTGATGACGGAACACGATCGCCTGGTCGATCGCGTCACTGTTTCTCGTCTGGGTGTCCGGCGCTTTTTGCACAAAGCTGTGGGCACGACCCAGATTGTTGAAGCGCTGCTGCAACTACTACCCAGGGTTGCTACCTCTGATGCCAGGGTACTGCTCGTCGATGATGACCCCCTCATGCTGGAGGGCTTGCAACATCACCTGCAACCCTGGGGTCTGGATGTGATTAGCCTGCAAGATTCGAGTCAATTTTGGGATGTACTTACCGTCACCAAGCCCGACTTACTGGTGTTAGATCTGGAAATGCCCACGTTTGATGGAATTGACCTGTGCCGCGTGGTACGTCAGGATCTCCAGTGGGGCAATTTGCCCATCTTAGTGGTTACAGCTCATACCGATATGACTTCCATTCAGCAGGTTTTTGCGGCAGGTGCTGACGATTTTATTGGTAAGCCAGTTGTAGGGCCAGAACTGGTCACGCGCGTGATTAGCCGCCTCGATCGCGTTCGCTTGCAGCACGAACTGGAAACCATGAAGCGGAGCATTGGCGCATGATTCCACTGCGGCGATTAGACTGGCCTACGTTGCAGAAGCAAAAGCGCGATCGACAGACGGCCATTCCCTTGCGGTGGGTGCTGGTTGTGCCCTTTGTGCTGCTGGTTGTGGGCACCGTTGGACTGGTCGAGTATCTGTATCTTCGGAACGAGCAACAGTTGGTGCAAGACTTTGCAGGCAGATTGATGGAAGAGGTAAGCAATCGCGTGGCGCTTTATCTCAACAATTATCTTGAAACGCCGCAGCAGATTAACCGAGTGAATGCCAGCCTAATTCAATTTGAGGATAGCGATCGCAGGAACCCAAGCCAGTTACAACGTCGCTTTTTGCACCAGATTCAAGCGTTCAGCTCTGTAAACCGGATTCATTTCACCAATCCTCAGGGCGGCTATGTCTCTGTGGGCAGCGATCAACGGGGCCTTACCGTGGCAGCGACCGATCGCTTCGTCAAAGGAACACTCAGAGTCTACAGCATCGATCGTGCGGGCACATGGACAAGCCTGTTGCTCACGCGACACCCTTACGATGCCACAACCCGTCCTTTTTATCGACGAGCTGCCGAAACAGGCAAACCCACATGGGCACCGATCTACGCCTATGTACCATCATTTCAAGGCTTGGGGCTTGCTGCCACCTACCCCCTCTATGACAAAAACCGTCAATTACAAGGGGTTTTAGCAAGCGATCTGTCGTTGGTCTCAATCACACAGTATTTGAGAAAGCTGAGCATTGGGACGCATGGAATGGCGTTCATCATGGAGCGATCGGGGCTACTGGTCGCCTCTTCAACCACTGAAGATGCCTTTGTGACAAACACCGATCGCACGCGTTATCGCCGTCTGCAAGCGTTTGACAGCCAGGAACCGCTGATCCACTTAGCGGCAAGGCACCTGGTCTCTCGCTACGGCACCTTAGATCACATTACAGCCCCTACCCAGCTTCACGTTGAAACAGAGGGCAGGCGGCAATTTCTTCAGGTGACACCCGTGCGCGATCGCCTGGGGTTAGATTGGCTGCTGGTCGTGACTATACCAGAAGCAGATTTTACGGAGCAAATGGATGCGAATACACACCTGGCGATTTTGTTCAGCCTGGGTGCCCTGGTTAGCGCGATCGCGTTGGGTCTTGTGACAGCCCAGAGGATTGTGCAGCCAATCCAGCGGTTGAGTTGGGCTAGCCGCGCACTGGCGCAGGGAGACTGGCATGAAACCCTCCAGGAAGATAGTGCGATCGCCGAATTGCAGGGCCTCACACGCTCTTTTAACCAGACGGCTGCACAGTTACAGCGCTCTTTTGATCACGTTAAAACCGCACTGCAAGCCTCAGAAGAACGCTTTGCCAAAGTGTTTCGCGCCAGCCCCGATCCGATCGCGATCGCCACTCCTGACGGGCGTTACCTGGACGTAAACGATGCCTTTATCAGCTTATTTGGTTATCCACGGGATGCATTGGTGGGTCGCACCGCGGCAGAGGTCGGTTTGTGGTCTAACCTGGCTGACCGAGAACACGCCATGCAGCGAGTGTTGGCAGGTGAACGGGTGCGCAATCTCGAAGTGACCTTTCAAAACCACCTGGGTCAGCAACTCACGGCGCTGTACTCAGCCGAAAGCATGGACATTCAGGGGCAGCAGTGCATTATTGCCATTGCCAAAGAAATTACCGATCGCAAGCAATTGGAATTGGCGCTGCAACAATCGGAAGCGAAGCTCAATGATATTTTAAGCAGTGCCATCACCTCGATTTGTTGTTATCGCCTCCATCCAGACGGGCAGCTAGCATACGAATATTTTTCGCCCAGCAACACGATCGTGTTTGGCTACACCCCAGAGGAACTGTGTGCTGATCCAGCGCTGTGGCGATCACGAGTGCATCCAGCCGATCGCAATCAAGCGCTGGGGGTCATACCACCAACGTTTGCCGAAGGTTTCATCACCACAGAATACCGGTTTCGCCACAAAGATGGAACCCAACGGTGGATTCTCGATCATCTAACCTTTTGCCCCCATCAGGATGAGGGCTGGATTGTCACCGCTGTGGCGATCGACAACACCGATCGCAAGCGCGTTGAAGCGGCCCTGCGCCACAGTGAAGCGGCACTCCGTCGTGCTCAGCAGGTGGCTCACGTGGGCAGTTGGGAACTAGATGTTGCCACAGAAAACGTCGTCTGGTCAGAAGAAAGCTTCCACATTTTTGGCTGGGATGTCACGCAGCCAGAACCAACGCTTGCTCAATTTATGGCGTTGCTTCATCCCGACGATCGCTACTCCCTGGAGCACAGTGTAAGGCACACGATCGCCACTGGAATGCCTTACAGCACTGACTTTCGCGCGGTGCTACCCGATGGCACTATCCGTTATGTTGAGGCCAAAGGCGAAGCGATCGTCAACCAGTATGAGCAGGTGACCCAACTCATTGGCACCAATCTTGATATTACAGACCGTACGCAAGCAGAACTGGCGCTCCGCCAAAGCGAAGCCATCAAAAATCAAATTCTTAAAGCCATTCCAGATTTAATCCTCTGGATGAAGGTAGACGGCACCTGTATTGATTTAATCGACAGCCCGACGATTAGCAGTTTGTTTGATAAAACAAAAGCCATTGGTAAAAACCTCTACGACTTCCTGCCCTCAGACCTCATACAGCCAAGGAGGAACGCCATTCAACAAGCGCTCAGCACGGGAGATGTCATCGTCTATGAGCATCAGATACACGTACAAGGGGGTATCAGATATGAAGAAGTGCGGGTTGTGAAGGTGGAGGACGATCGCATCTTAGTCATTGTGAGAGATGTAACCGATCGTAAACGGGCAGAAGATGCCTTACGTCAGTACGAACGCATTGTTGCCGCTACCACCGATGGCATTTCACTGATTGATCGCAACTATATCTATCGTGCGATCAATCCTTCTTACCTCAGTCGCTTTAACAAAAAACACGATGATATTGTGGGACATTCCGTGGCGGAATTAATCGGTCAAGACATTTTTGAGGCCGTGATTAAAGAGCGTCTGGATGCCTGCTTTGCAGGACAAACCATTCAGTATGAAGACTGGTTTACCTTCCCAACAATGGGAACTCAGTTCATGGGTGTGACTTACGATCCATATCTTGAATTGGATCAAACCATTTCTGGCGCAGTGGTTACGGTGCGCAACCTGACTGACCTGAAACAGGCAGAAGCCGCACTGCGCGACAGTGAAGCACGCTTTCGCAGTGCCTTTCAGGATGCCCCTATTGGGATGGCATTAATTGCGTTGGGCGATCGCTGGCTGAAAGTGAATCCCATGCTCTGCGCCATGCTGGGCTACAGCGAAACCGAACTACTTTCAATGCAAGCTTCTGTTCTTGTGCATGCAGACGATCGCCAACGATTCCAGCAGTGTGCAGAGCAGGTCTTATCACAACGCAACGATGCGGCTCAGGCTGAATTACGCTATCAGTGCAGTGGAGGACGCATAGCATGGGGGCGACAAAGTCTATCACTGGTGCGCGATGGCGAGAACTACCCGCTTTACTACGTAGCACAGATTCAAGATGTCACAGAGCAGCAAGCGATTGACCAGATAAAGAATGAATTTATTGCCATCGTTAGCCATGAATTACGCACACCGCTAACGGCCATTAAAGGCTTTTTGGGCTTGCTCAACACAGGCATTTACGAGAGTAAGCCTGAAAAAGCAAAACGCATGGTTGAACTGGCTTTGTCCAACAGCGATCGTCTGGTGCGTCTGGTGAACGATATCCTGGATTTAGAACGGCTCTCTTCGGGGAAGGTGCCACTTGTCCTTGAAGCTTGTCAGGCGGAGGAGCTAGTGCAACAAGCTGTGGAGGGCGTACACTTGATCGCCGATGCAGCCCACGTCACGCTACTGGTTATCCCGGCTGCTATCAAACTTTGGGCGGCTCCTGATGCCATCATCCAAACTCTCACCAATTTGCTGAGTAACGCGATCAAATTTTCCCCTGCCCATGCCACCATCACGATCGCAACCAGCCTTCAGACGAATGCCGTGCTGTTTCAGGTCCAGGATCAGGGCAGGGGCATTCCCGCAGACAAATTAAAAACCATCTTTGGGCGCTTTCAGCAGGTCGATGTTTCAGATGCTCGACAACGAGGTGGTACTGGGCTGGGACTGGCAATTTGCCAGAGCATCATACAGCAGCATAACGGCAGCATCTGGGTTGAAAGCGAAGTCGGTCATGGCAGCACCTTCTATTTCACAGTACCCACGCCAGAAGCGTAAGGGGCGATCGCGAAGGCACGTCAATTAAGTTTAGAAACCTTGTATCAGCCTTATCGCGCCCGTCCTCATAAACCAGGCTAGGGGCTGGAACCCTTGCTACAAATCATGTCATGAGTCATTGATGACAGCCCCTAGCATAATACTAAGGAACGAAAGTTCTAAAGTGTGATCTTGAGTTACAGGCGCACGGCCGTGCGTCCCCTACAGAACATCTCACTAGTCGAAGTTCTTTAATCCGCGATCCTAAGCTCTGTGGGTTCTAGTGCTGAGTACTGAGGCGGAGTACAGAGTACTGAATGCTGTCTACAGCATTTAGGGAAATGGTATAAGAAAGGCTGGCTACCCGTTAAGCAATGTCAGAGCAGCATGAACAAGCGCATTCTCGTGATCGATGATGAAGAAGCGTTGCGCGAACTTGCGGCGATTTGTCTGGAAGATCTGGGCGGATGGGACGTTACCGTCGCGGCATCAGGCCACGAAGGTCTCATGCAAGCGGCAACCCATACCCCAGACGCGATCTTGCTGGATGTTTCGATGCCTGATATGGATGGGTTTGCTGTCTACGAACAGCTTAAAGCAGATGACTCTTTGTGCCAGCTTCCTGTAGTACTGTTGACCGCCAAAGTTTTACCCGGCGATCGCTCCCGCTTTGCCCAAATGGATGTTGCAGGCGTAATTACAAAACCCTTCGACCCAACCTCGCTCTGTGCCGAGCTAGCAGCCATCTTAGGATGGGAATAACCTGGCTGTCATCCGCTTATGAGTTCCTTATTTTTTTGCTCTAGTCTCTATTTACATTAGTCCCTGCCTACCAGTGACAGATGTCCTCAGCGATTCGATACGCTCAGTCGTGCGTTGTTATTTGAGCGCTAATTGAGTATGGCACCTTCAGTTCATAGGAAGCGCTGTGATGAATCGATCGTGTTGCGGATATGTCTTGTGGTCATGTATCGATTCCTAGTTCTCACAAGGCTCGATCGCTGAGTTTGCACTCGTGGCTTCTGTCATTGTCTATTTTGAGGAGATACTAAATGCCACGACCAGTCATCCGCTTTTGATGGCTCTGGCTGCTTGATAGCAAGATGATTCTCATGACTCAGATCGGATTGCGATGTAAGCCTCACATATAAGCGAATGAAAGGTATTAAGCCGCCCAAATTGATTTTGCTCATTGATGATGAGACAAGTATTCAAGAGCTTGTACATGCCTGTTTGAGCGATTTGGCTGGATGGACTGTTATTACCGTTTCATCAGCTCAGGAAGGACTAAAACGTTTAGCATCAGAGCGTCCAGATGTAATCCTGCTGGATCTGCTGATGCCCGGTATGAATGGCATCACCTTTATTCAAAATCTTTATAAGAACCCTGCCGCCAGAACGATCCCCATCATTCTTCTCACCGTTCAAGCAGGCTACTTTACACCCAAAAAATTGCAACAGCTTGGCGTGATTGATGCGATCGCTAAACCATTCAATCCTGTCACTCTACCAGAAATGATCGCTCAAACATTGGGGTGGAATGCACCTGTTGAAGAGTGATCCCTCCGTTGGTAGCTTGCCTCCACGGGCCACTGCAATCCGTTATGGATAGAAGGCCAATTGAGGTAAACCCAGCGTTTCGTCCCAACCCATCATGAGGTTGACGCACTGAATGGCTTGTCCGGCTTGTCCTTTCATCAGGTTGTCGATTGCCGACATGACAATCACGCGATCGGTGCGGGGATCAACTTCTAGCCCGATGTAACAGAGATTTGTGCCTGCGGCCCACTTGGTTTGAGGGTAGGTGCCACTGGGCAAGACTCGCACCCAGGGTGCGTTACGGTAAAAGGCGTTGTAAATGGTCAACAAATCTTCGCGCACAAGACCGGGATCACGTAGGGTTGCATAAATTGTTGCTAGAATGCCGCGCACCATTGGCACCAGATGCGGCGTGAACTGAATGAGCACTTCATGCCCTGCAAGGTCGCTACAAATTTGCTCAATCTCTGGTGTGTGGCGATGGCGACCTGCCACATTGTAGGCTGCAAACGAGTTATCAGCTTCTGCCAGCAACATCCCGACCTTCGCCTGCCTGCCACCGCCAGAGGTGCCCGATTTCGCATCAATAATGGCTGTTTCGGGAACGACTAAGCCCTGTTTGAGCAGGGGAGAAAGACCGAGAAGGCTGGCGGTTGGATAGCAACCAGGACAGCCAATTAGTTGGGCTTCAGCGATGCGATCGCGGTACAGTTCTGGCAACCCATATACCGCCGTTTCAGCAATAGCCTGATCGGTGCGATCGCCCCCGTACCAGGCTGTGTAAGTAGAAAGATCCGTAAAGCGGTAATCTGCCGACAGATCTAGTACTTTACAGCCCTTTGCCAGCAAGGTTGGAGCCATCTTATAGGCTAAACCGTTGGGTAAGGAGAGAAAGACTACCTGACAGCGATCGGCAATTTTATCCAGGTCAAGCGGTTCGACCACCTGCTGTACCCGATGCCCAAGGTGAGGATAAAGCTCTGCAAATGCTTTTCCAGCGCTACTTTCGCCACCAAGATAAGCAAGTTCCAGACGCGGATGATCCATCAGTAGGCGCACTAGCTGTACACCGCCGTAACCTGACGCACCGACAATGCCAACCGGAATGCGTCCTACATCACCCATGATGATTTACCTTTTTTGCAGATCGAATGACTCAATAATTGCTGCATTGTAGTACCAGAGAACCCGTTTTGGGGAAATCGCTTGTCTTCTACCAAGAATTGCTGACTTTACGGTGATGTGAGGAGAAGGAGCGAGGAGCCGTCAGCGATCAGCGTAGAAGTTTTGAGTTGAAGAGCGATCAGCCATCAGCGATCGGCGTTCAATCACCAGAAGCAATTTAATCTCCCCGCTGCCCCGCTTCCCCTGCTTCCCCCGCTTCCCCCGCTCCTCCATACTGCCCAGACAAAAGACTACAATTTAAAGGTAAGTTCGCTTCATAAAACCTTACGGGACTCTGGCCTTGAACGTCTTTGTCGATTCTTCTCAACTTACCCCCTTCGCTTTTGACACGATCGAAACGGCGTTGGCCGATCTCAAATGTGGTCGCGCGATCGTCGTCGTCGATGACGAAAACCGCGAAAACGAGGGCGACCTCATCGGTGCGGCCCAGTTTGCGACACCCGACATGATCAACTTCATGGCGGTAGAGGCACGCGGGCTGATTTGTCTGGCTATGTCAGGCGATCGACTGGATGAACTCGATCTGCCGCTGATGGTGACCAACAATACCGATAGCAACCAGACCGCCTTCACTGTCAGCATTGATGCCTCTCCCGGTGCAGGCGTGACCACAGGCATTTCGGCTGAAGACCGTGCTCGCACCATTCAAATTGCCATTAACTCAGCCACGCGACCCAGCGATTTGCGCCGTCCTGGGCATGTGTTTCCGCTGCGGGCCAGAGAAGGTGGTGTCCTTAAACGTGCAGGGCACACCGAAGCGGCGGTTGATTTGTCGCGTCTAGCTGGGCTGTACCCTGCTGGCGTGATTTGCGAAATTCAAAACGCTGATGGTTCAATGGCACGGTTACCCGAACTTATTGCATACGCCAAAACCCACCAGCTCAAGATCATCAGCATTGCTGACCTCATCAGCTATCGGCTGGAGCACGAGCGACTCATCCAGCGGGAAGCTGTTGCCGATTTGCCTACGGAATTTGGGCACTTTCAGATCTACGCTTACCGTCACACGTTGGATAATACCGAGCATGTGGCGATCGTCAAAGGCAATCCTGCCACCTTTCATGAGACTCCGGTGATGGTGCGGATGCACTCTGAATGCCTGACTGGAGACGCGATCGGTTCACTTCGCTGTGACTGTCGCATGCAGCTTCAAGCCGCCTTGAAGATGATTGAAAATGCGGGACAGGGTGTTGTGGTCTATCTGCGGCAGGAAGGTCGCGGCATTGGGCTAGTGAACAAGCTCAAAGCGTATTCACTTCAAGATATGGGGTTGGATACTGTAGAAGCCAACGAACATCTGGGCTTTCCGGCTGATCTGCGGAATTACGGAATGGGTGCCCAAATGCTCAATGATTTGGGTGTGCGCCAGATGCGGCTAATTACCAACAATCCCCGCAAAATCGCCGGACTCAAAGGCTATGAATTGGAAGTGGTTGAGCGAGTACCGTTGCTGATTGAAGCCACGGCTTACAACTCCGACTAT
This sequence comes from Stenomitos rutilans HA7619-LM2, assembly GCA_019358945.1. Lineage (GTDB taxonomy): Bacteria > Cyanobacteriota > Cyanobacteriia > Leptolyngbyales > Leptolyngbyaceae > Stenomitos > Stenomitos rutilans. The sequence goes on from JAHHIE010000026.1 coordinate 61,253, forward strand.
CTGGCAACCAAAGCTGAAAAGCTGGGTCACTTGTTTCTACGGACGTACCTGGTCACACTGGCTATTCGCTGGCAAGAGTTAGCAGACACCGTGACGGAACGCTACGATCGCCTCCAAAAGTTGCGCTACTTGGCAAAAGTGCATGACCTGCTGCTGCAAGAAGAAGTCCGTCCAGTGGCTAAAGCACTGTTTGGCGAAACAGCGTTGATTGTCCATCTTGGCTTTGACCAACCACTTCTGGGCAATCCAGATTGGTATCACACCCCAGAACACCCATACCTGAAGTCGATCGCCAGTATTCTTGATAGTCTTGCATCGCTGCCCAATCTGCAAAAGCTCGAATTTATCGTGTCTCCCGGCACTGATCCCCTCACAGGCTTACAGGTGCAGATCGATCGGCAGGTTTTCTCGCTCCAGCAAAAGCCTTCCAGTATCACCGATACCCTCCAAACGCAAACCATTTACAGCTTCACAACAGATGTGGTTTAAGGTCAATATGATTGAAGAACAGAGCTGTGTAGAACACTCGGTAGACATAGGAACCGTGGCAGCTTTACAGCAGCATCTACGAGAACCCGTGCTGAGGAATGCAATTCGTGTGTTCTAGATGACTGGAGGCTTCGCACTCAAGATATTCTGACGGCGATCGTAGACATTCGACGTCGCACGGCAGTTATGACTTGGGCAGAATTTGAGTCAAACGAGATGATCCTGAGAGCAGTGCTCTTTGACTTTATTGTCATTGGAGAGGCAGCAAGGAGCATTCCTGTCGCTGTTCAAAGTCGTGCGCCGCAGCTTCCTTGAAGACAGATGGGAGATATACGAAACCTGATCGCTCACGAATATTTTCAGATCGATCCACAAATTGTTTGGGATGGCATCCGGAGTGATCTGCCCTCGCTCGCTGCCCCGTTACAGCAGTTATTGGAAGCAGAGCCGATCGATCCCTAATCGATCGCAGCCTGCTCCGGTTTCTATTCTTTACGGCGATCGTGTCGTGACGGATGCAGTGGTGTTTGCCAGTCCTTGAGCAAGCTGATCAGCCGTTAAGGTACGAATCAGCGTCAGCGGTAACAGTGATTCGCTGATGGCGTTGCTGTAGGTCGCACTGAGATAACTGCGATCGGCGTTGTTGTTAGCAAGATACGTCTGAAAAAAGGCGACCGCTAGCGCATTTATGTAGCGTCGAGCGGTCGCGGGACTAGGCCCAACCACTTCCTGTGGTAGTGGCAGCGCGTCTCTAGAGTTTGTGGAATCTAGTGTCGAAAAGTGCGTGCCCCCTTGCAGCATAACCAGGTATCGATCAGTCGTTGTCAGCCACGTAAAGGGTTGAATTTGTTCGAGCATTGCGGGTGCGATCGTGTCAGCATTGCCCGTGACAATCATGGTAGGCACTTTAATTTGGCTAATGCTAGTCTGCCCCATCACCGCGCTGGTAATGGGGTTAATGGCAATGACCGCTTTGATGCGACTATCCTGAAGCACAGGTTCGGGTGGCTTGAGGTCGATCGCCCGACACTGCAAGAGCAGCGACAAATTCAGCGTATTCTCTAAATTTTGACAGCTTGCCTGTAGCTGCTGTGGATTGATCGGAGCACCCGCTACGGCCAGAGCTGTGTAACCGCCAAACGATTGACCCAACATCCCAACCTGCTGAAAGTTGAACCGACCACGAAGGTCTGGGGTAGCGTTCACCAGATTCTCCACCTGGTTCAACACAAACGTGATATCCAACGGTCGATTCACAAATTCGGCTGGCTCTGATACCTCATTGGCTGTGCCATTAATGAGTGCTTGAAGGCGTGCCGCGTTGCTACCAGGATGTTCGGGCACCAGTACCGCAAACCCATAAGAGGCAAGATGAATGGCTAAATAGGCAAAGGTCGTCCGATCAGAACCAAGGCCGTGAGAAATCACGATCACAGGCATGGGTGTGGATGTTGGAGTGACCTGATTTGGCAAGTACAGATCCACAGGGACTGATCGACCGATCACAGCGCCCCCTGGCGACACCGGAGGTAAAGCACTCCCAAGGGGGGGGATTGCTGTGCCAGGAGTGGTTGGGTTAAGGACGGCGCTACGAGTGGGATCAACCAGTGCAAGCGTTTGCTTTTGCCAGGTAAAAGGCCCTCGCTGACGAATATCTGGTAGTTGGTTAACGGCGATCGCTTCCGTTGCCTGTTCCTGCTGTGCGACTTGAAGGACGAGTGCAGTTGCCTGCCTTGCCTGGTTCACCAGTTGTTGCAGAGCGGCAGCAATTTCCAGGCTGCGCTCCACATCAATTCGCAAGCCTCGTGTGGGAAATTGCCGCAGCACGTTGAGTAACGTTAACCCGTCCTGGTTGGCAGCAGCCAAAATCAGCGCGGCACGAATGGCCTTAAAGCCAGAATCGCGCGATTCTGGCTGAATGACCTGCCCCAAACGCTTAAGCAGCACCTCACCCTGAGGCGTGTAAAGAAATTGCGATACTGTCACCAGATCAATGTCAGCCCGCGCTACGAGCACGCTTCTGAGCTGCTGAAGCTGCTTGGCATCTCCATAGCGGGCATAGACGGCAAGATCATCATCGATCGTCCCATTTTTGGCATAGGCTTCGAGTGAAGATACCGGGATCGATCGCTCCAAAATGCCATAAGAGACATAAACCCGATCTGCCGCCTGCACAGGTTTTTGCAGTGCCCCTAACCAGCCAAAAGCACTGAGCAGGATTCCCGTCCAGAGAAGGTAGGGATAGCGCAGCGCGGGTTTTGTGAGGTTCATCGTTAGTTTTGAATCATTTTTCGCACTTCTTGCCGCAGTTGAGGATCATTTTGTACGGCAACAAAAATCTGGTTGAACCGCTCCATCTGTAATCCCTGCGCTTGCACAGCCTTGTCCATCTTAGCTCGAGCAGCCTCTTGGATCTGAGTGAGTTGGCTAACCGCTTGCTTGTAGCTTTCTTCTTCCTTCGGCGTAATCTGAGCCGTTGGTTTTGCAGCTGGGTTTTTCTTTAATTGGTAAATTTCGTTGAAGCGGGTTTCGGAAAGTCCTTGCTTTTGCACCGCTTGCACCATTTGACCTTCGGCGTCATTCACGATCGTCAGCAATTGCTTGGTCGCAACGGCAAACTTTTTCAGCTCATCATCACTGATCTTGGCTTGAGGTGTTGTTGCGGGAGCGGGGCTTGCTGCGGGAGCAGGCTTTTCAGTCGGAGCAGGCTTTTCAGTCGGGGCAGGCTTAGAGGGCGAGGTCTGTGCGTGGACTGGTACACTGCTCACTGCTGCAACAACAAGAAGTGAACCGATTGCCAACATTGACTTCATCATGGGTGAATTCCTGGAATAAGTGACTGGGTTCATGACGACCTGCCTCACAAGCAGGTGTATTCGCAATCAGATTTGATCGCGTTCAACCTTGATCAGGTAAACGTATAGTTTTTGGTAAACGCATAGCTTAAGTCTAATCAAACTCAAAATTTCTGCAATTTTGGTTAGCGTCATACGCTCCGTAGCAGTGTAGTAGGGACTCGCCAAAAACGATGCTCAACCAAAGACTGACTAATTGCTACAAATGTTTCTACCTTTTTAAGGATGTTTTTGAGCGATCGACCCCAACTTGCAGTAAATTTAGCAATACTCTTGTACCAAATATTTGAGCGCTCATCTTTTGGATTGTAAGAGATTAACTAAAACACGTGCATACTAAGGGCTGTCATCAATTTCTCATATACATGGCTTTCAGCACGCATTCTAGCCCCTAGCCTTGTTTGTTAGAACGGGCGCGGTAAGGCTGATGTCAAGGTTTCTGAGCTTAGTTGATGACGCGCTCTAGCGCAAGCAACAGCATCAGCTTTTGCTGTTCGGCAAAAATGCTTGATCTGAAGCATGACTAGATGTCTCCAATTCTTTGAAAGAATCTGTGATTACTCAAAGCTCACCTTCTTCCGTTAAACCAGTCTTAAGTAAGCAGCTTGACCAGCGCTGGCAAATTGCGCCTGCTCAGTGCGAACAAGCCGCAACGATCGCGCAAGCAACAAACCTTTCACCCCTGTTAGCGCAAGTGCTGCTGAATCGCGACATTACATCACCCGCTCAGGCACAGATTTTTTTACACCCAGAGTTAGAGGTTTTGCCCTCGCCGCTAGAAGACTTTACTGATCTACCGCTGAGCCTGGAATTGCTCATTAATGCCATTAACCAGCGTCGGAAAATTGCCATTTGTGGCGATTACGATGCTGATGGTATGACCAGCACAGCGCTACTGTTACGCGCCCTGCGAACGTTAGACGCACAGGTCGATTATGCCATTCCCAGCCGCATGAGCGAAGGCTATGGCATCAATCAGCGTATCGTTGAAGAATTTTACGATGAAGGTGTGGGGTTGATTTTGACGGTGGATAACGGGATTGCAGCCCATCAGCCGATCGCTCGTGCCCGCGAACTGGGGCTTGCCGTCATCATCACCGACCATCACGACCTGCCTCCCGAACTACCCGATGCCAATGCGATCCTCAACCCCAAGCTGATTGCCGAAACATCTCCCTATCGAGGTGTTGCAGGTGTTGGCGTGGCCTACATTCTGGCGATCGCGCTGGCACAAAGTCTGGGTAAAACCCACGAGCTAGGTAATTCGTTGCTGGAGTTGTTCACGCTGGGCACGATCGCCGATTTAGCCCCACTCACAGGCGTTAACCGTCGCTGGGTGAGACAGGGACTCCAACTGTTGCCAAAATCCAAGCTGGCTGGCGTGCAGGCGCTCATTCAAGTCACTGGGCTGAGTGGTGCCAAACAGATGAAGCCAGAGGCGATCGGGTTCCGGTTGGGGCCTCGCATCAACGCTGTAGGTCGCTTAGCCGATCCGCAAATTGTGATCGAGCTATTGACGACTGATGATGATGGGGTCGCGCTCGAACGAGCCATGCAGTGCGAACAAATCAACAAACAGCGTCAGCAGTTGTGTGAGCAGATTGAGCAAGAAGCGATCGCGATCGTCGAAGATGCCATCAATCGATCCGGTAATCCTGCGGCCCCTTTTGTCTCACCAGCCGAGAGTCGAGTCTTAGTAGTGGTACAACCCAACTGGCATCATGGTGTGATTGGCATCGTTGCGTCGCGGCTGGTTGAGCGCTATGGCGTGCCCGTATTCATTGGCACTTATGAAGATGAGGCACAGACACACATACGCGGATCAGCACGGAGTATTCCTGAGTTCAACGTGTTTGACGCCCTGCAATTCTGCAAAGATTTGCTTGGTAAATTTGGAGGACACCGTGCGGCTGGCGGCTTTTCTCTGGAAGCAGCAAATTTGCAAAACCTGCGATCGCGCCTTCAAACCTTCGCGCACCAATGCCTGCAACCCGAACACCTGAAACCCCTCGTTGTGATCGATGCTCAAGCCACGTTCGATCAACTTGATCTCAGCCTTTACGCTCAGATCGATGCGCTCCATCCCTGTGGTATTGAAAATCCCGATCCAGTCTTCTGGTCTGCTAATGTGCGCGTCATCGAGCAAAAACGCATTGGCAAAGGACACATCAAGTTCACGTTGAGTCAGGAGGGGGCTTTACCTGGCAAGCCCCGCAAATTTACCGCGATCGCGTGGCGCTGGGGCGACTACTCTCCCCTACCCAGCCAACTCGACATTGCTTATCGTCTCCGCACCAACGACTGGAACGGTGAGATTTCACTGGAACTAGAATTAGTCGGAGTTCGCAAGCCTGTGGCGATCGCGGCTTCCATCACCTTTCTGCATAACAAGCGCGAATATCATTGCGAGGTTCTACAGCAAGCTACAGGCAAACAACTCAGAATCCTGAGTCCACAGGGCAAAGAACTCATCGTGCAGCAAGGCCAGAAAATGGGCACGGTTAACGAACATCAGTGCGACCCCATCTCAGTTAGCGTCTGCAAGCCTCCTTACTACGAGGTCGTTAAAGCTGCGGTTATTGCATTGGAAAATGCTAATCAATCGCCGTAACACAATCAAAATTGGAGCCAAATGCATGGAACCTGACGGTGATCAAAAAGTAAGCCGCAATCGCCTTCGCATGCTACTGTTTGGCACCTTCTCCTGGGGGCGTATTATGCGATCGCTACTCTTCATCTATCTTGCAATCGGTGGCTATGCGTACTTCTTCAGCGATCGTCAAATCTTCCAACCCCAGCCTTCCAGCTATCAAGACACGCGTGAATTGATTAAGCTCACAACGGCCAACAAAAAGCAAATTTCCGCCGTTTATTTACCCAGCCCACAAACAAAGCAACAGCAACCCTACACTGTTCTTTACAGCCACGGGAATGGCGAAGATTTAGGTGACGTGCGTCCTTTGCTGGAGCAAATTCGAGCGATCGGCGTGAATGTTTTTGCCTACGACTATCAGGGCTACGGCACCAGTCAGGGCAAGGCATCCGAGCAAAACGCCTATCGCGATATTGATGCGGCTTACCAGTATTTAACCACGACACTCAAACAGCCGCCCAGCCGCATTATTCTCTACGGGCGATCGGTCGGCAGCGGCCCTAGTATTGACCTGGCAACCCGACAGCCCGTTGGTGGCCTCATTGTAGAAAGTGGGTTCACCAGCATTTTTCGGGTGATTACTCGCGTGCCCCTTTTCCCGTTCGACAAATTCGCTAATATCCACAAAATTGGTGCGGTGCATTGCCCAATTCTCTTCGTTCACGGCACCAACGATCAGACCATTCCCCTCTGGCACGGACGAGCATTGTTCGATCGAGCCAATCAGCCCAAGACTTTTTTAGAAGTCACTGGCGCAGACCATAACGATGTTGAACAAATTGCAGGAGAGCAATACAACCAGGCATTGCGAAACTATTTGAAAACGGTCGAGCAAACTCAAAAGCCCTAAAACGAGTCGCCAATAAAAAAGCCCGACGTGAATCGGGCTAGTCACTACTCTCTCATACTAGAAAAAATCTCAAAAGCGCGCTATTAGGGGGTTTAAATGGCTTCAACCAATAGCCTTGGCACTTAAACACGATCGCCCGTAGGCAGGTACAATGCCCTAGAGGTCGCCACCACGGGCTGCCAGTAGAAAAATTACAGCAGGGCCAGCGATGACGATCGCGGCTAACATTGTAAGCTGAATAATCGACTCCATGTCCTTACTCCCTATCCGTCGCTGAACTAAACTTGATGAGCAGTCGTAACATTTCTGCAACGATTAAATTTTATCTGGGTCTTTTGCCCACTTCTAAGAAAGTTTACAAAAGTTAAAATAATGGCGAAACTTCATCTATATCTACTAAGTGCAAGCCGTTAAGCTGACGGGGAATAGCTATCAACGGTCAGCAGTCAGCGGTCAGCCGTAACTCAAAACCCAAAACTCAAAACTCATTCCCTGCTTCTCCTCTCTCCTTACATCTCTCCCCTCTCCCCTATGGCAACCTGGCGTTGTGTAAAACAGTGTGGTGCATGTTGCCACTTAGACCCAGCTGATCGACCTGATTTAGCAGACTACCTCTCGCCTCAAGAACTGACACTTTACCTGAGCCTGGTAGGTGAGAATGGCTGGTGCATTCACTTTGACCACGCAACCCGCGAATGTGGCATTTACACCGATCGCCCACGTTTTTGCCGCGTCGAGCCAGACGTATTCCAGGATATGTTTGGGGTCGAGCCAGAAGACCTCAACGATTTTGCGATCGCCTGCTGCCAGGAACAGATTGAAGGTGTCTACGGCGATCGTAGCCTGGAAATGTTGCGGTTCGATCGTGAAGTGGGCACTACCATAGACAGCGCGCTTGACCTTTAGCAACAAATTTAAGATAATGAAAAGAATATGAAAACAAGTCATCCCCAACCTTGAATTTGCCGTGGAAGCTTCATCAATTGCCGTTTACGGACTGTCTCAGATCTCTCAACGTACTCATCTCAGCGCTACTAGTGTGTTGATAGACCCGGAAGCCCCAAACGACCCAAAGTTCCTGGTGCATGAGCAGCCAGTTGATTCAGCGATCGCTCAGATAACCACGCAAACTGCTGAGCCACTTCAACCTCTAGCTGGATCAAACGCACAGTTTTGGAAGATATTTGGCTCCACGTTTATTACGATCTTTCTGGCAGAACTCGGCGATAAAACCCAGGTAGCAACGCTTCTAATGTCTGCTCAATCACACGCTCCCTGGTCTGTTTTTACAGGAGCCGCGATCGCCCTTATTACGACAAGCTTGCTGGGCGTTCTCGTCGGTCAATGGCTGTCTTCTCGCGTCTCTCCTAGAACGCTGGATATTGCGGCTGGTATTACCCTGGCACTGCTGTCGATCGCAATGTTGTGGGATGCCGTTGGCATATAGGCGACAGAAGGCAAAGGGCGGAGGGCAAAAGGCAGAAGGGAGAAGATGAGAAGCTCAATGCTGATGGCTGACCACTGATAGCTGATAGCTTTCCACTAAACCAACTTAAAACTCAAAACTCAAAACTTCTTATGGATTGGCATCTCTTGGGACTCAGCTTCATTACCGTGTTTCTATCAGAGTTGGGCGATAAAAGCCAACTGGCAGCGATCGCGCTCAGTGGTAACTCCAAGTCGCCGCGAACCATCTTTTTGGGCACGGCTGCGGCTCTGTTGCTGGCAAGTTTGTTAGGGGTTTTTTTGGGAGAAGGTACCGCTCATTTGCTGCCGCAACGGTTGGTCAAAATTGCTGCCGCGATCGGGTTTGCTGTGATGGCGTTACGCTTACTGCTACCTAAATCAGACTCATCTGAAGTTCTAGAAACGTCCCCTGAATAAGCTTCGTTGACAGCGTTTTCCATCTTCACGACTTAAAATAGAGATTGACAACCCTGTTGAAAACGCTTGCAGAAACCCTGCACTGAGAGAACTATGGCTGCTAATGTTGAGATTTACACCTGGAGCTCCTGTCCCTACTGCATTCGGGCAAAGGCATTACTCGATCGTAAGGGCGTAGAGTACACCGAATACTGCATTGATGGCGATGAAGCGGCTAGAGCCAAGATGTCGCAACGTGCTCACGGTCATCGCTCTCTACCGCAGATTTTTATCAACGATCAGCATGTTGGTGGGTGTGACGACATTACGGCTTTGAATGCTCAAGGGAAGCTCGATCCGCTACTCCAGGCCAGTTAAACTGTCCATAGCCCACCATTAGTCGTCTGCTGTCTATGTGCGATTGACGGCCCACGATTAATCTTCGCCTAAGGACACCCCGTGAAATTTGCCTTCATCATTGACCCGATTCAGCGGCTCGACCCTGGACATGATACCAGCGTGGCGCTGATGGAAGCAGCACAAGCGTTGGGACACGACGTTTGGATCACTCAAGCGCAACAGCTAGGTGTCGCCAACGGTAAGGCGTTTGCGCTGTTAGAACGCGTTGAATTTACACCTGTACAGTTGAGCGAAGGGCTTTGGGTAGCGGTTAATCCCTGGTTTACGTTGGGCGATCGCACGTTGCTTCCCCTTGAGGCGATGGATGCCGTCTTCATGCGGACTGATCCCCCCGTGACGGTGCCTTACCTCTACGCAACCTACATTCTGGACTACATTAATCCCGCCAGAGCATTGGTGGTTAACGCACCCGCAGGCATTCGGGCAGCCAATGAAAAAATGTATGCCTTACAGTTCAGCGATGCCATCCCAGAAACCATCGTCAGCCAAGATAAGCAGGTCATTCGAGCCTTTGTAGAGCGTAAGGGCCTTGCCGTCTTAAAGCCACTGGGCGGCAAAGCTGGGGAGGGCATTCTCATCCTTGAGGCGGGCGATCGCAACATTAATTCCTTAATTGAAATTAGTACGCATCAGGGCATCGTCCCGGTAATGGTGCAGACGTATCTGCCAGAAGCGAAAGACGGCGATAAACGGATCATTTTGCTGAACGGTGAGCCGATCGGCGCGGTCAATCGCATTCCTACAGGCAACGAATTTCGAGGCAATATGGCGGTTGGCGGTAGGGTTGCTCAAACGACGATAACCGATCGAGAGCAGCAAATTTGCCGCCAACTGGCACCAACGTTACAGCGCGACGGCCTGATCTTCGTCGGCATTGACATCATTGGTGGCTACTTGACCGAAGTGAATGTGACCAGTCCTACAGGTATTCGTGAGATCGATCGATTAGACAACATTCGCCTGGGGCAACAGGTCATTGAGTGGGTTGTACGCACTCGCCAAGGCAAGTAGGACTGTGCAACACAGTCATTTTCACTTGCATCCACTACACCCTACACCTCACACCCATCTTCAAGGAACTGTGGCTTGACCAATCAACAACCGTGAGTAGGGCAATGCACCCACGTCGGTCGAAACTGATGTCGGCAAAATGGCTGCTATGTAACGTTGTGCTACAACCATACAGCACCACCCGAAATTCACTCGATCGCAGTTGATGGGTACTTTAGCCCCTAAGACAAGAGGGACAGTAACAAGCCCCCCGTTACTGTCCCTCTCGTTCTTCTCGTGGAGTGGGCATCTACACAGCCCAACCTGCTTCAAGATAGCCAGTACAAGGGTGCTGGTGGGTGAAGCAGCCATAAAGGGGGAATGAGAAATCTGTGAGGTTTAAAGGCTCGTTCTACCAAAGTAGAGTGTCAAAACCGTCTGAATCAATGGCTATTAGCCGTCATCATTAACCGATGACAAGTCCGGTAAACGGTGTTCCCCACATGTCCCAGTTTTCCTTATTGAACGGCGATCGCCACTTGTGGATGAGCGCTGATTCTAGCCGTTGGCGATCGCGAGTTTGAGTGGGCGCTAATGACCAAAAAGCTATCCCTAACTGCGTTTCAAGCTGGTTTTGGTAGTGAGCTTGCCGATAGTTCAGCAAATAGCGCTTGCAGTCATGTTCACCTTTCCAACGCTGTCCAGATTTCACCGTTTCGCCAACGTACAGCAAGATTGGCAGTTCGTAATCAATCACAAAATACAGCGCTGCCACTCCCTGTCCATCAGCTTTCCACCGCCAAAACTCAGTGTTCTGCTGAGGCAGGCTAAACGGATCAATGTGATTAGGATCAACGGCAATGCTTTCTGTCATTGAGTCTAAGAGAAAGGCTTGCTGCAAGGATGGGGTAAGACAAACCTGCTGCTGATAGTGAAACAGGCGCTGTTTCCAAGCTTGCAAAGTGTCGCTACTGATTTTTAGCCGTTCTGGTTGTTGGCTCCCATACTTTAAGGTCTTCTGCTCAGCAACCGAAAAAAGCGAGAGTTGATCGCGGCTGTACGTCAAGCCAACCTCCACCTGTAGAATTACCACCATACAGACTACGCTATATCTGTAAAAACGGCACAGAAATGGCGCTAATTGGCTCAGAGTTCTTTGATGTGCAGTTATGTCTCGTGCAAAGGTCGGTTTTTAATGGCTCGTATGAGTGCAGTAAACTTTGAGTGACCGCTTCAGGCAACCGTTGACGACATGACCGCAAACAATATCAATCTTGAACCGGGTTACTGGGATGGCATTTGGCAACAAGAACGCGACGTAACCTGGCGACAATACCCAGGCTGTTTTGGTAGAATCTGCTGGGCTATAGGGCATTTCAACGAAGTTCTGGAGTTAGGCTGCGGCACAGGAGTGTTAGCGCGTCGGCTACTCGGCTTTGGGAATGCTGTAACTGGGCTGGATATTTCTGCAACGGCGATCGCTCAGTTACCGCCTGAGATCACAGGGATTGTGGCAACCCTGCCGGATATTCCGTTGCCCGACCACAGTTTTGATGTGATTGTGGCAACTGAAACCCTGGAGCATATCGAAGATGATCGTGGTTGCATCGAGAGGGCTGTTCAAGTCTTGCGCCCCGGAGGTCGGCTCTATGTAGCCGTGCCCAACGATTGCCTGGGGCCAGAGGAAGAACCAGAACACTTACGAAAATACACCCCGGAAGCGATCGAGGCGTTGCTTTCACCCTATGGTCAGGTGTTTATTGAGACGTTTGTGGATGAGTTTGTGGTCACACCGGGGCAAATCGTCGCCCAACCCACAATTCTAGCTGCACTTTACACCTAGCTTTAGCGTCATGGGAGGATGTACCTCATTTGGCTTCCAGCCCTGGATATGGCAAGGCCCACCTTCACAGCTCACCTTTAGAATGGTCTCTACGGAATAAGGGGTTTGAAAATTTGCACTTGCATGCTAAGCGGCCAGTAAATCCTGTTAACGATGGGTTGAAAAGCCGAATGTCGGCCTCCTTATCTAAAAGCTTGACTTTAGGTCGCAACACCTCTGGGCACCCCTTCTAGGGCTTCTTGTTCCGTTTCAAAAATTTCAAACACTGAGTCCATCATGGTCACTTCAAAGACTAGCTTGGCTTCGGGATGAACATTACAAATGCGAAAGCTGCCGCGTACCTTGTCAGCATCACGCATACCCGCAACCAGAGAAGTCAAGCCAGAGCTATCAATAAAGTTAACTTGCCCAAGATTGACCACCACATGGCGACTGAGTTTAGAAATACATTCTTGCAACTTCAGGCGAAACTGCCATGCGGTTGTAATATCAAGCCGTCCAGTAGGCGTTAAAACAATGACGGTGGTGCCGTCTTGCGTTGTATGGGTTTTCTGCTCCATGTGAATCGATTTTTGCTCCATAAGGCTCGCTTTACCCTCTCCTACGAACGGTGGACGCTTGGGCTGATTTTAACCGAAGATCTGAAATACGTCTCTAGCCTTCAAGTGCGCAAGAGCAGATTGCAGCGGCAAATAGTCGCCTTTAAGCAGACTAGCGGCACAAATAACTACACTTAAGCACACCCACTTAGAAGCATCCGTTTGTTGGAGGCTCTGGGCATAAGTTTTGGTTAGATCTCGATCGCAGTAAGCTTAAGCGCCGCATGGTAATACCACACAAACCCTATAAGCAGTCTACTCTACCCAGCTTGACTTGGTAGAGTCCAGTTTACCCAATCTTGCGGTTTCAAAAACGTCTCGTAAAGTGAGGCTTCTGGGGTATTGGGTTCTGGGGTATAGCTATACTCCCAGCGAACTAACGGTGGCAAAGACATCAGAATCGACTCCGTGCGTCCGTTTGTCTGTAAGCCAAAAATCGTGCCTCGATCGTAGACCAGGTTGAATTCAACGTAGCGGCCCCGTCGATAAAGCTGGAAATTGCGCTCACGCTCACCATAAGCATGAGACTGTCGCCGTTCAATGATGGGTAGATAAGCGGGTAAAAACGCTGTACCGCAACTTTGAATGAACCCAAAGATATCGTCCCAGGTGCGTCCCTTCACAGCACCCACTGTTTGGCTATGGCGAGCGGCGTCTGTGTCACTTTGAGAGCCAGGATACGTGATTGGGTAAAGAATGCCTTGCGTGTCTTGATAATCAAAGAAGATGCCGCCAACACCACGCGTTTCCTGACGGTGCTTAAGGTAGAAGTATTCATCGCACCAGAGTTTAAAGGTCGGATAATACTCTGGATGATGGCGATCGCAGGCCTGCTTCAGCGTTTGGTGGAAGTGAACGACATCTTCCGCAAACGGGTAGTAAGGGGTAAGGTCAATGCCACCACCGAACCACCAGACAGGCCCCGCCTCAAAGTAGCGGTAGTTGAGATGCACCGTAGGAATGTAGGGATTGCGGGGATGCAACACCATTGATGTGCCCGTCGCGTAAAACTCGTAGCCTCTTGCCTCTGGTCGCTGCATCACGATCGACGGCGGCAGGTCTTTACCCCATACTTCTGAGAAATTAACGCCACCCTGTTCAAAGACCTTGCCCTCTCGCAGCACACGCGATCGTCCACCACCGCCTTCTTCCCGCACCCAGCTATCTTCCTGAAAGGTGCCTCCATCGTCTGCTTGCTCTAAGCCCTGACAAATTTGATCCTGTAAGCCTCGCAAGAACTGGCTGACTCGCTGCCGCGAATCACTGGGAGGAAGCGGTGAAGATACAGCCGTTTCAGAGGTGGAAAACGCAGTCATAGTCAATCTCGATCGCTCTTAATGCTTTCTTAGCCTACCGTGAATTGTACCCACAACCAAGTTAGTGTGAGATTTATAAATAAGTGTGAAGGGAAGGGGAAAGTTTTGAGTTTTGAGTTGTTCCTTGACCTACTCCCTACTCCCCACCTTCTGCCTTCTACCTCCTACCCTCACCCCTCATCCACTAACCGTTCCAGGTACCGCTCAATTAAAAGAATTGCCACGATGTCGTCGATCGGGCGAGAAATTGTGCGAAAGGATTGTGGAATCAGGCTTGCAAGTCCTTGGGCGGGGTACATTTGCCAGTAGCGATCGCGAGCTTGGAGGGTGCTGTGGCGCTCATCAACCATCACGACGCGGAGAGGTTCAACTAATTCATGGTTCAGCCGTTGTTTCCAATCCTTGGCTGTGGTTTGGTCGCCCATCACCAGCAACGAAATGGGAAATTGCTGCCGCAGGTGCTGAATGGTTGCGATCGCCGCTTCCGCTTCAATAACCTTGTGGTAGCGCAGCGTTCGATCAACGCCAATAACGGCCAGACCACACTTGCGACGACCGGGATCAAACCCTAAAATGACAGGCTGGTCAGACGGAGGGAGGTCAGGTTGTGAAGGAGGGCTGGATAGCATAGCGTGGCATGACCAAAGAGCATCAACGTGAAACCGTTAGGGATTTTGTCCGCCTGTGGCAGGTGCTAGATTCTTTGTGCGGAGCAGCACTTGTCCATTCTGGCTGGCGATTAAATCGATATTAAGCGGTCCAACTGTATACGTAACATCTGACGTAACGGCCTGTAGTTCGATCGTCTGCTTGTACTGCTTTAGTTGTTCAATAAAGGTAATGACATCTTGAATCCGCCCAATCTGAACAGAATCTGTGAGAATCCCAAGATTACGGGCACGAAAATTAGCGGCGGTCAGCAATTGGTTAATGCGCTGCTGAATTTGAGCATCTGACAAGGTAGAGGGGTTGAACGACGTGCCAGCAACCACATCACCTGCTAGAAAGACAACCCGATTGCGCACAGCATCGCCAAACACCTGAATGAACTTTTCACCCACAAGGTAGTTGGCACCGGAGTAGATGCGAACAATATAGTCCTGCCCGTCATCAATTTGTTCAATGAGTTGTTTCACATCTGCACTGGTGATCTGCACAATGCGATCGCGGGTTCCAGGTCGTACTAATCGAATAGCCGATTGATTGGCTTCACGAAGGAGTTGATCAATGGCTTGCTGCGCTGCTGCTGTGTTGGTAGTACGAATGCCGATCGATGCCAGCACCTGCCCTCGCAGAATTACCACATTGCCGATGCGTAACCCTTGTGCAGTTGATTGCAACGCTTGCACGCTTCTTGTCAAATCTTCTTGCTGCGTTTCCAGATCCTTAAGACGGGCTTCGCGCTGTTGAATAATTTGGTCTCTGGCGCGAATCTCCTGTTCTCGTTGCCCAATCACACGATCGCGTGCCGCTTGCAGTTGACCAATCTCCGATCGCAACCGCAGGGCTTGTGCAGAAACATTTGCCAATCGCCCCTGGGTGAGACTCAGTGCCGTTTGAATGCGAGCCGCTTCGGCCTGGGCTCGAGATCGTTCTGCGATCGCGCCTTTTAACGATTGATTGGTTTCGGCAAGCTGCTTTTTGGCAGACGCTCGATCGGAGCGCGATTTTGTCAATTCTCGTTCGATTTGCCCTTTTTGAATTCTCGCTTCTTCCAACTCAGTCCGAGTGTTTCGCAGTCGGCGTTGAATGGTGCCTAACTCAAACACTCCGGTACGCAGTTGGTTGCTGGCAGCAAACAAGACGCCCAGAGTCGAAGCCGAAATTAGAATTCCCGTAATAATGGTGACCAACGTTGCCGTCTTGCGGGGACGCAGCTTAAACAAGCTAAGACGAGCTTTACCAACACGAGTGCCGATGCGATCGCCCAATGTGGCAATGACCGCACCAAGTATCAGCACTGCCAAAATCAGAATTTCCCCGCCGGACACACTTACACTCCCAAAGGCCCCTGTTTCACAACCCTGATGAAGCTGTTGGAGCGAATTCACATACAGCGTACCTCAAGTCGTTAAATTTTGTTGTGCGTTGCTAAATTTGTAACTTGCGATGATGAGAAAGAGACGTTTGAAGTTGGCTTAGTGGCAGTTTTCAGCTTTCAGCCGTCAGCTTTAAAGCCCTCTGCCTTTTACTTTTAGGATTTACGCAAGAGCGGTCATCTTTCGCCCTCCTAGCCCCTAATTCTGAGAGAACCGAGCCAATTAAAGCCCCGAAGGATCGAGGATTTGGGGACCAAATGCGTAAGTCCTAACCTTCTTCCTTTTTCCTACGTAAACTGCTGACTCAATGTCACTGGGTTATGCACAGTGATTTTTTTCTTGTGGATGGAGATCATCTTGTCTTGCCGCAGATCGCCGAGTAAGCGAGTTACCGTCACGCGGGTAGACCCGATTGCCTCTGCGATCGCCTGGTGAGACAGCTTAAGGTCGATCGTAATACCATCGTTGGTCGGCACGCCAAAGTCACGACATAGAATGAGCAAGAAACTCACCAACCGAGAACCCATGTCTCGATGCGCTAGAGTTTCGATCATCATCTCAGTTTGCAAAATGCGAGACGACAAGCCGCGCAGCAGAATCATCGACAGCTCAGGGTTATCTTTAAGTGCTTTTTCTACCTGCTCGATTGGCACTGACAGCAACTCAACGGAGGTAAACGCAACGGCATGATAAAAGCGATCGGATTTATGTCCTGTAATTAGCGATAGCACACCAAAAACGCTATTTTCTCGTAAGAGTGCAACGGTGATTTCTTCCCCTGCTTCATACACTCTAGAAAGCTTGACCGCGCCTCGCAGCAAAAAATACACACGTTCTGCTGGGTCGCCTGGAAAGAAGATGGTTTTACCCCGTTCAAACGTCTCGACAACGGGTGGAAAGGCCCCTCCACCTATCTGACGAAATACAGATGCTAGCGGTCTATCTTGCGTCACTACCATATCCCCTTACCTGGTGCCCAAGAAACTGCTCAGCCTTGCCCCAAACGAAACACCGATAAAGTGTTTGTAGCTTAGAACACTTAAACTCACTCCGAGCTGCTTTTTTGTGCCTGATGTTACACATTTCTCTTTGATCGCCACATTGAGCACCTTACAGCAGCTATTTGTCTCTAAGTAAGACTACTTCTAGCTATGCTGCTGACCCAGAGGCAAAAGCAATAACTGCTTCAAGGTATCTCAACTACAGCAGATCGGCTCAACAAATTCGCTCGATCGCTCCTAAAACCGAGTTGTACGTCTCGCTTGTGAGTGGGCAGTCAAAAAGCACCACTCTATGCGCTACCCGTTGTGTCCCATCTTTGAGTATTCTTGAAGCACTCTTACTGTTGCTGTTGAAGATAGTCGCTATGCTAGACCTGACTGGAAAAAATGCTCTTGTGACAGGCATTGCTAACAATCGTTCGATCGCCTGGGGCATTGCCCAGCAGCTTCACAAAGCAGGCGCAAACATTGGCGTTACCTACCTACCAGACGATAAAGGTCGGTTTGAAAAAAAAGTGGCTGAGCTAGTAGAACCTTTGCAGCCTAGCCTTTTTGTGCCTTGCAACGTTCAGGATGACGCCCAAGTTGAAGAAACCTTCACGACTGTAAAAAAACAGTGGGGCAAGCTAGATATCTTGATTCATTGCCTTGCCTTCGCCAATAAAGAAGATTTGACCGGAAATTTTGTGAATACCTCTCGTGATGGCTTCGCGACCGCGTTAGATATCAGCGCTTACTCATTGGTAAAGCTGTGTGCTGCCGCAAAACCGCTAATGACTGAAGGTGGCAGCATTGTAACCCTCACATACATTGGGGGGGCACGCGTGATCCCCAATTACAACGTGATGGGCATTGCGAAAGCTGCGTTAGAAATGAATGTCCGTTATCTCGCTGCTGATGTGGGGCCGCACAATATTCGAGTCAATGCCATTTCAGCGGGGCCTATCCGCACGCTTGCCTCTTCTGCTGTAGGTGGCATTTTGGACATGATTCATCACGTTGAGGAGGTTGCCCCCCTCCGACGAACCGTGACGCAGATCGAAGTGGGTAACGCCGCCACGTTTCTTTGCAGCGACCTAGCAAGCGGCATCACGGGCCAAATTCTGTATGTGGATGCAGGCTATGAAGTGATGGGTATGTCAGAAACAAAGGGCTAAAGACTGTAGTTTACTTCTGCGAAGCAGTTAGGCTAAAAGCTAAATTTTATCCTTTAGCCTTTCCTCCTAAAACCCCATTGCTCGTGCCACGGCGGTCAACTCTGGCTCGATTCCCTGATGCAGTTGGTTGTTGCTGTGTTTAATTGCTGTGTCGGGGTCTTTAAGACCGTTGCCTGTCAGCACACACACAACCGTGGCACCTGTAGGAACCTGTTCTTTCACTTTCAACAACCCAGCTACAGAGGCAGCACTGGCAGGTTCACAAAAAATGCCTTCCTCAGAGGCCAGTAGGCGATACGCATCCAAAATTTCGTCATCGGTAACGGCATTAAACGAACCCTGGCTGGCGTGCTGTACCGCGATCGCCCGCTCCCAGTTTGCCGGGTTGCCAATGCGAATTGCCGTAGCCAGTGTTTCGGGATAGTCTACGGGGTGCCCTGCGATAAAGGGAGCGGCTCCAGCAGCCTGAAAGCCCATCATGTGCGGTAGTTTGGTGCAGCGCTGTTCCTGATGGTACTGGCAAAAGCCCATCCAGTACGCCGTAATATTGCCTGCATTACCCACGGGGATGCAGAGCCAGTCAGGCGCATCACCCAAGTCATCCACCACTTCAAAGGCAGCGGTTTTTTGCCCTTCCAAACGGTAGGGATTGACTGAGTTGACCAGCGTGACGGGATAGTGGGCGGACATATCCCGGACGATCGTGAGCGCCTGGTCAAAATTGCCTTTGATCGCCATCACCTCTGCGCCATAGAGCAACGCCTGCGCCAGCTTGCCCAAGGCAACGTAGCCATCGGGAATCAGCACAAATGCCCTCATGCCACCACGACGAGCATAGGCCGCCGCTGCCGCAGAGGTATTCCCTGTACTGGCGCATATCACAGCTTTTGCGCCCGCTTCCTTTGCCTTCGAGATCGCCATTGTCATGCCCCGGTCTTTGAAGCTCCCGGTTGGGTTTAAACCGTCGTACTTCACCAGAACACGTACTTGCCTGCCAATTTGAGCCGCGATCGCAGGCACAGGGATCAAAGGAGTGTTACCTTCATGCAACGACACAATAGGGGTCTGATCGGTAACAGGCAAGTAGGGGCGGTAGGCTTCAATCAGCCCACGCCAGCCAGCGTTCGTTGTGCGCGTGTCGTGGCTGGAGGATGGAGCAGAATGGCTATGAGAATCGGCAGATAAAGCTATGGTCACAGGAGGTACGCGATCGGGCTAAGCAGGTTTATAGAGGGCAAGGCTACCAAATACAATGCGTCGAGCCATGTCTTGTGAATGTGGCATTAAGCATTCGTGTTGCATCCACTGAATCGGTTGCAGTTGCTCTAGCAATAGTTTAACCTGAACGCTCATTTTACTTCGATCGTTGAGTAGCCCGTATGCAGTTTCACTGATTGCTGAGGTTTTCTTGGGCTCTTTCCTCTGCAATTGCTAAGTATCAAGCGTTTAACTTCCGTAGTTTTGCCCAGTTAGAAAACTGACCCCTCGACTTACAATCTGCCAGTACGGGAAATTACAATTTTCTGTAAAGTTTAGGTTAAGATGAGACGTGTGATGCGAGTGAGTACAAATGACTAGCCAACTTATTACAGATAGACAAACTCCCGAAGCGGCCGTTGATCAGCAGCGTTCACGATTAATTGAGGCAATGAAAGCTCAGTATCGGCTGGATCAGCAAGTCAAATTCCTTCACCTTCAGGCAGAAGCTGATTCCTTATTACAGCAGCTACAGACTCTTAAGCAACAGCGTCAAACAGAAGGCTCCTCTTCACAACAATAGAGAGCAAGCTGGCTTCGCTGTAATGGGTCACTTTAGTCCAGATGCCCGTTCTGTTAAATTAAGAATGTCCGTTGCTAGCCATCACACAGTAACTGGCATCGCTGAACTAGCTGCTTGTACTTTAGCGACCCGTGTTTCTCCACGTCAAAAGACACTTGACCGAGTCTACGGCTCGATTGAGGGCATTATTTTTTAGGACTTACGCAAGAGTGGTCATCTTTCGCCTCCTAGCCCCCAATTCATAGCCCTTTGGGCATACCCTTTGGGAAGCAAGCTACAAGAAAGGGGGAGCCGGGCCAATTAAAGCCCCCAGCATTGGAGGTCGAGGGGCCAAATGCGTAAGCCCTATTTTTGTCAGAAGAGCCTTACCTGGAAATCAGCAGGTAGAGAATCTCTACCTTCAAGTGCTTCGGTGCCACCAGGTTTTATACTTGGCATGGCTTTATTTGGTTGAAGGTCGTGATGCGCTCTTTCTGGTCTGATCCCTATTTGTGGATTCACCTGACAGGCTTAGCAGCCGTTCCACTCTTTGTAGAAGGATGTTTAGTTGGGTTTGCTTTAGGTGATCCCTTATTGCCAGTTTGGTTAGAGCTTCTGCTGGTTGCAGCAGTGGGCATCGTGCCGATTTTTTGGATGCAGTGGCGGCGACCGTTCTATATCTTCAGCCTGGTAACGGTTTGCCTAAAGCCCGCAGCCCTAACGGACGATCAGCGAAGACTACTAACGTTGTTTAAGTCGTCTCGCAATCGTGTTTTAGCGGTTCTAGCTGCGATCGCGCTGATTGTTGTGCTGTGGAAAGTTTACGCGCTGGCACCGATCGCGGCCTCGTCTGTCTCGTTTTTGCCTGCATCGCGATGGCTGGGCTTGTTGATAGCGGCAGTCGCTTTTCTAGCCTGCAACCTTTTTGTACAGGTTCCACTCAGTGTTAGCAGCGTCATGCTTTCTAGTGAATCGGCGTTTACACAGACAGTTCCTTATCCGCAGGAGCAAATTCGACAGAGCTTTTCGCTGCTTGGGTTACAGCTAAGCCGCATTTTGCCGCCCGTAGTGCCTGCCACAAAACCAGCGATCGTCCCACAAGAAGGACTTTCTGCTGCTGCTGCGACTGCCGGCTCGATCGAGACGACGGTAGCTTCACCACCAGTGAAACCACTCACCGATGACCTATGGGCAGAGCCAGCAGGTTCTTTGGAAGACTCACCAATAGCTAGCGATGATCAAGCATCGATGCGGGGAGCAAGTACAGTCGATCACTCCGATGTGGAAGCGCCTGAGACCTTAACCGCGACTGACGAGAGCTTGACTTCTGAGGCACCTTCGATCGCAGACACTTCAATTAAGGACCCATCGGTTGAACCAGCATCATCTGAGACGGAAGATGATCGCATCGTGTGAGGGACGTGAGCCTTCCCTCGCCCGTCCTTGAGTCATGCAACGCCTCGCAACTTCAGCTTCACGCCTAGAATAAAATGAGTCCTCTTGAGCTTTGCAATGCGTCGTGATCTAGGCTCGCCTCAACGCTTTCCCAGAGTACCGAACGATCGACGGGTCGCTGCGTTTGCGATCGATTTCGGCGTAGCGTCGTTGCTGAGTACGTTGGGAGGGTCAGGCGCAGTCATTCCGCTCTTTATCCTGAGTTGGTATGGATTGCGCGTCATTCTCGTTGCCAAAAACCAGGGGCAGAGTTTGGGGCAGTGGGCGTTAGATATGAAGGTGCTCGATCCCAGGACACGATCGCGACCAGGTCTTCTGGAACTAATGAAACGAGAAACCTTAACAGGCTTGGAGAGCTTGTTGCTTTTACTGGGCCTGGTAAACCTTAGCCCCACCAATGGCCTGATTCTAGTCGCACCCATTCCCCTGCTGATCGATTGTGGGCTGGCGTTTCTGGACGATGATTTTCGGCAAGCGTGGCACGATCGCCTTGCGCAGACGGTCATGATTCAAACGCAGCGAGGCTACTCACTGGATATTAAAGTGAAAAAATTCTTTGCTCAACTTGGCGATCGTGTGAAATAATGGGTGTTTGTGTATAAATCATCCTTCTTCGCTGACTTGTCGAATTATGGCTAAGAGTAAAGGTGTTCGCATTGTAATTACGCTGGAATGTACCGAATGTCGCACCAATCCCGACAAGCGATCGCCAGGGGTTTCTCGCTACACGTCTACTAAAAATCGGCGCAACACCACTGCGCGGATTGAGTTGAACAAGTTCTGCCCACACTGCAACAAGCACACAGTGCATAAGGAAATCAAATAACCTGCTGTTGCGCTCAGGCGGTCGTCTATCTTGATTGATGTGACGGCTGTCCCTTATAGCCACGATATTGACCACTGATCACTGACTACCGACCATCATCATGACCTATTTCCGCCGCCGGGTTTCACCCATCAAGCCCGAAGATCCCATCGATTACAAAGACGTTGATTTGCTGCGTAAATTCATTACCGAGCGTGGCAAAATCCTGCCTCGTCGGATTACTGGCCTCACTGCAAAGCAGCAGCGTGACCTTACGCAGTCGATTAAGCGTGCTCGTATTTTGGCTTTATTGCCCTTTGTTAACCAGGAAGGGTAGGTGAGGGACGTAGGGTGTATGGTACAGGAACTTTGAGGGTTTCGCTTCGGCGGCTCGAAGAAGGGTAACGCATCATCCTGTACCCTGTACCTCATTCTCGATCTTTAATCTCTCACCTTAAACCTCGCACCTCAATGGAGAAGGGCACGCTTGTCGAATTTCGTCTAAACGGTGAACGCCGCCTTGCGGTTGCCGACCGTTCTGAAGGCAAAAAACACTGGATCGTCACCGACGATCGTGGTCAGGCGCATACGCTTCATCCCCGTCAGATCACCTATGAGGTTGAAGGTACTTACAAGCCAGCAGACATCTCTCGCTTTCTTCAAGAGGTTCAGCCATACCTTGACCCTTCTAACCTGGAGGTTGCCTGGGAAATCCTGGTCGAAGACGGTGAAACCGTTGATCCTGCGTCAATGGCTTTATTGCTGTTCTCTGACAAAAATCCCCCTTTGCATTACGCGGCTCATTGGCTGCTCAGCGATGACAAGCTTTACTTCAAGCTCAAGGGCGATCGCTACGAACCACGTCCCCAAGCTCAGGTGATGGAGCTGAAGCATCAGCTTGAAATGGAAGCACAGCGAGAGCAGGAATGGCAAGGCTTTTTAGCGCGGATCGAGCAGGGCTTAGCCGGAGAACCTGTCACCTGGCTTGCGAGCGATCGTGCCCGCTTAGATGCCCTCGAACGCTTTGCAACCTTTGGTGAGGAGGCGACTCACCGCGTACCAGCTTTAGAAACCCTGCTACACTTAAAACGACCTGAGACATCTCAGGCTGCGTTTCAACTACTGGTCGATCTGGGACTATGGAGTTCCCATGAAAATCTCTTCTTGCGTCGCAGTCAGATTCCAGTTCACTTTCCTCCCAGGGTATTGGAAGTGGCACATCATTGTCTGAACTCTCCGCCGCCTGACCTCAATGCCGATCGCCTGGATTTAACTCATCTCAAGGTTTACACCATTGATGATGAAAGCACCCTTGAAATTGATGATGGTCTGAGCCTGGAGTACCTTCCCGGTGGTGGGCAGCGGCTATGGATTCACATTGCCGACCCGACCCGTTGGCTACAGCCAGGCGATGAGCTTGATTTAGAAGCCCGTCGCCGCATTACCACACTCTATTTGCCCACGGGGATGATTTCGATGTTCCCGGCAGAGTTGGCGACAGGGCCGATGAGTTTAATTCAGGGACAGGTGTGTTGTGCCCTGAGCTTTAGTGTCATTTTGAGTCCTGCAGGTGCCATCGAGGACTACAGCATTCACGCCAGTCTGATTAAGGCAACCTATCGTCTCACCTACGATGATGTGGATGAAATGCTGGAGCTTGGCGTACAGGCTGAGTCAGAGCTAGAGGCGATCGCGCAGTGGGCCAAACGTCGCCAAACCTGGCGGCAGTCCCAGGGTGCCATCAGCATTCATATGCCAGAGTCATCTATCAAAGTTTACGAGGACGAGATTACGATTCAGGTACTGAACGATTCGCTAGCACGTCAGCTCGTCGCAGAGATGATGATTTTGACGGGTGAGGTGGCGGCTCGTTATGGGCAGGCACACAACCTACCGCTACCGTTCCGCAACCAGCCGCAGCCCGAATTACCGTCTGAAGAAGAACTGCTGCAATTACCGTCAGGGCCGGTGCGTTCTTGTGCGATTCGGCGGTGTATGCCTCGCAGCGAACTCAGCATTACCCCCGCTCGTCACGCCAGCCTGGGATTGGATACCTATACTCAAGTCACGTCGCCAATCCGTCGCTATAGCGATTTATTGGCACACTTTCAGATTAAGGCACATCTGCGGGGGGCTACCCTTCCCTTTTCGGCGGAAGCCATGAAGGAACTGATCTTAACCATCAGTGCTGCCGCTTACGAAGCGGTGCTGGTTGAACGTCAGACAAACCGCTATTGGGGGCTAGAGTTTTTGCGGCGTAATGCTGATGAGATCTGGGATGCTCTCATGCTGCGCTGGCTGAGAGAGCACGAAAACCTGGGACTGGTGCTGTTGGAAGATTTGGGCATTGAACTGCCCATGCGCTTCACCCGACCTGTAACACCGGGCGATCGCCTGGAACTAAAAGTGAGCCACGCTGATCCTCGCCACGATATTATTCAGTTTCAAGAAATGGTGTACCAAGAAGCTCAGACTAAAAACTAGGCACTCTTGACCCGATCGTTTCGTCTATAGCAGCAGCCTCTGCCAGCGGTGTGAACGCATCTCTGGCGAGAATATTTTATCGAAGCTTTAGAACTACTTGACTTCTACGTGGCTTTTATGTGAAATCTACCGGATCTTGCGGTTTAACCTTCGTAGAGATGGGAGGGCAATACCGAGAAAGGTTGATTCACAAGTCCTGGCAGCTCTGCCTTTAGCCAGTACGGTTGCGAATCAGTGAATACAGATATTGGGTGACTACCTTCTCAAAGCATCGCTTGAACAAGGCTGAACGTTGAGACAGCCAAATCATGACGAAAAGGTAGGTAGCGATAAGTGAATTATAGAACCAAGTTCGTAGCAGCCAGCACTCTAACTAAGCTGAAACCGCACGATCGGGTTTCGATCAAGCACCGCCACATCCTGGGAATGCGCGTGGATGCTACCAGTTACCAGGATGCTACGCAACAAGTAATCAATTGGGCAAAGGCCGCTGAAAGCCGTTATGTCTGTGCTGCCAACGTTCATATGGTCATGGAAGCCTATGATCAAGGCGAGTTTGCCCGCACAGTCAACAATGCAGATTTAGTCACCCCCGATGGCAAGCCGTTAGTCCAGGCATTGCGCGCTTTGGGGATTAAAGAAGCCTCTCAAGTACGCGGCCCCAATCTCACGTTGCATATTTGTGAAGCGGCGGCAAAGGAAGGAGTGGCGATCGGGCTTTATGGTGGCACACCTGAAAGCCTCGCGCTGTTCACAACGTTCCTGCAAAAACGGTATCCAGGCATCAATATTGTGTGCCAGATTTCGCCCCCGTTTCGATCGCTGACAGCCGCAGAAGATGCCGCATACACCCGGCAAATCGTTGAATCAAAAGCACGAATCGTTTTTGTAGGCATCGGTTGCCCAAAGCAAGAGCTATGGATGGCTGCGCATCACAACAAGATTCCAGCCGTCATGCTGGGCGTTGGGGCCGCGTTCGATTTTCACTCTGGCCGCGTTAAAGAAGCCCCCGTTTGGATGCAGCAGGCTGGTTTGGAGTGGGTCTTTCGCCTGAAAGCAGAACCACGGCGATTATGGAAACGCTATGCCAGACACAATCCACGGTTCCTGCTCTTCTTTTTTACCCAATGGTTGACTAGTTTGTCCGCACGGCGTTGGTCTGAAGCAACCAGCCACGATTAATTCAGAGGCTGCGTTTAGGTTTCTTTCTACTTCCTCTGAAGCAAAAACACTATTTGAGTGAACGGCTGCTAGAGCAGAGATATGAAGTACACGGTATCATCCGCTGCACCTCCACAAGCACCAGCGCTAAACTGGGAAGGTCGTCACGTTTGAGCTGTGAGTGCCGTTGATGGTGGACGCCGACCTCCGAGCGTTGGACTTGTTACCGCTCGTGTGCCTATTCAAATGCGCAGTGTAGCGATCGTCCGTTAGCGAGTCGTCGCCAGCTGTTGTTGTGGTTTTAGGCTACGGTTACTTGAATGCTATGTGCGCTTAAACTGACCGAGCAACTGTAGAAGGGGTATTGTGTTAAAGCGTTGGCTTCAGCACGATCGGTTTTTGGTGCGAGTCTTTTTTTAGAATGGTATACAGCTTCGACGGGCAAAAATAAACCATGACAACAGCATTGGATCTGACAAAGCAGCGCATTGTGGTAACGGGGGGTGGAGGTTTTCTGGGACGGCAGGTCGTGGCGCAACTGTGCCAAGCAGGGGCTGACCGGAGCAAAATTACGGTGCCCCGTTCGCGGGAGTGCGACCTGCGCCAACTGTCCCATTGCGAACGGGTGGTAGACC
>JAHHIE010000027.1 GCA_019358945.1 Stenomitos rutilans HA7619-LM2
GGGGTTTGATGACCATTTGATGCTGACAGCAGCAGGGTTATGGAACTTCTACCTGATTGCAGCATAGGAAGAAGAACTTGAAAGGTCATGTTGGCTAACTTCGTTCTTATTTCCCGACAGCTCTATTGATACCGTTGACGCTCACGTTGAGTTTCATCCTTGCCCCGCTTGATTACACTAGGGCTGGTACACTTGGGGCAGTAAACACCCGCTCTCCAGCGCATCTGGCGCACTGTTTCGTAGCATTTAGCATCGTCTATCAGATGGGTTAAGTTCAAGTTGAGCATGAGCGTAGATGAGTCGTTTCCCTGCTGATAGGATACCAATCTGTGCCTCTCGCTTCACCTCCCCGTAACACCTATTGAGCCAGGCAAAAGGTAAAAGTGAGAGTGGGGAGTAGGGAAAAGGCTAAAGGCTAAAGGCTAAGAAGCTGATTGCTGATAGCTGTCTTAACTCAAAACTCTCACCTGCCTCCCCCTCTCCCCCTGCTTCCCCTGCTGCCTCCCCCTTCCTCCTTTCTCAAAATCTCAAAACTTTTCCTCCCCTCGTCCCCTTCCAATGCTAGAGTCTTACGCATGACAAGGGGAAGACGCACACAAGCCGCAGAACTGGAAGTCCGGTTACTGCGCGAAGGTATTATCGAATCCAAACATTATGTCCAGGCGGTTATTTGCGATACCCGTGGGCGTAATTTGTTGGTGGCTGGCAGTGCAGAGACGGCAACGTTCGTGCGTTCTGCATTGAAGCCGTTTCAAGCCCTGGCCGTGACAACGACAGGGACGTTAGAGCGCTATGGCTTGAGCGATCGCGATCTAGCGATTATCTGTAGCTCCCATCGAGGCACGATCGAGCAGGTGCGTCAGGCATTCAACATTCTTTGGCGGGCAGATGTTGACCCTACAGTGCTTCAATGTCCGGTGCCATTCGGTAGGCGGAGTCGGTTGGAATACAACTGCTCTGGCAAACATGCGGGGATGCTTGCTGTCTGCCAGCAACGTAATTTCCCCCTCAGCAGCTACCTCCAACGTAGCCATCCTGTGCAGCAATTGATTTTGCAAAAGGTTGCCGAACTGCTTCGCATGCCTGCCGAAGAGTTCATTAGCGCGCGGGATGACTGCGGTGCGCCCACATATTTTATGCAGCTAGGGCAAATTGCGTCACTCTATGCCCGTCTAGCCTCTGGCGACAGTTTAGATATGGAACGGATCGTCCGGGCGATGACCCATCATCCCACGATGGTGGCGGGTGAGGGCGAGTTTGATACTGAACTGATGCGCTTAACGGAAGGTGAGTTGGTCAGCAAAGCAGGTGCAGAAGGCATTCAGTGCGTTGGGCGACTGGGTGAAGGGATGGGCTTAGCCATCAAAGTGATGGATGGGGCAAAACGGGCCAAATATGCTGTCGCGATTCACCTTCTCAAACAAATGGGTTGGATTAGCCCCTCAGTGTCTGAAACGCTGTCAGAAAGCTTTATGACGATGAGCAATGTCACGCGGCTCGAAGTTGCAGGTGAACTGTCCATGCTATGAGCCTTGTGCTTGAAAGGCGGATAGCAACCAGGCAACGACCTGGCTATCGTCTTGCTCTCTTCGCATAGTCATCGCTTCACACAAGACGGCTAGGTCGAGTCCCGGCAAAACCTGAGAGTGGTCAATGCGTCTGCTGCCATTGTTGTTCGCAATCTGAAACGCTATAATTTGCGCCTTTTCAACGTCCACCACCCAGTATTCAGCGATCGCCATGTCTTCGTAAAGCAACCGTTTTTTGCCCAAATCCGCATCCAGCGATGAATCCGCTACTTCGATCGCCAAATCAGGAGCAGGCGTGTCATCCAGGTTTGTAATGCTGCTTCCTTGGGGGGCAAGTGTGGTGCGATCGCCCACGTAGTAGGACACATCTGGCTGCGCTTCACGAACCTCCGTTTTGCGATAGCTACAGTTAATGAATCCTTTAATTGGAACGCCTTTGAGAGCGCAGAACAGCGTAATGGCGATATGAACGATGCTGTTATCGCTAGCGTGATCCGGCCCTACTCCCATTGTTTCAATCCTCATTCGTCCATTGAAGTAGTACCCTTTTGCTTTGGCGTAAGCAGGATCGTCAATGAGCCGCAGGTACTCATCCCAGGTGGCCGTAACCCAAGTATCAGTGAGCAATTTAGGCTGGAGTTGAACCATAATCGTGTGCGATCGCGACTGTCTCAACAATAGCGGCTTCCAACGCTGGTTGCTCAGTGATCAATCAGAAGTAACTGTCTGTTTGTCTATAACGAACCTATTTGATTTGTGAAGATGATTCTGGTTTAGCAATCAGCTTTCAGCGGTCAGCGATTAGCTTTTACTTTTACCCTAACCCCCACTCCCCCTTTTACCCTCTACCGATCGCATCGAAACAATGTGAGCTGAGACACGATCCAACCAGGGAGGCTGTTAAGATTCAGTACATAAGATTCAGAAAAGCTCTCCCGGTATCCCATGAACGACACAGTCCTGCAAGTCAACAACCTTGAAGTTCAGTTTCAACCGGATGGGCGGCTGATCAAAGCAGTGGATGGCATCTCGTTTGAAGTGAAACGGGGGCAAACGCTGGGCATTGTGGGCGAATCGGGTTCAGGCAAATCGGTGACATCGCTAGCAGTGATGGGGTTGGTGCCGTCTCCGGGCAAGGTGACGAATGGCGAAATTCTCTTTTGGGGGGCTGAAAAGGGAGCACAGGCGATCGACCTCACAAAAATTCCCAAACGTCAGCTTGAAGACTATCGGGGCGGCGAGATTTCGATGATCTTTCAGGAGCCGATGAGTTCGCTCAATCCGGTTTATACGATCGGCTTTCAGTTGGTAGAAGCGATCCGTCTGCACAAGCGAGTGACGCAAAAAGAAGCGGGACGAGAGGCGATCGCTCGTCTTCAAGAAGTGCGCTTACTGCCAGATGATGAGACGATCAAACGACGCTATCTAGAGGATCTTCAACGCAGCAGTCCTGATGGCCCGTTGCCACCCGCTTCAGAGCTAGAACACCAGGTGTTTCGGCAGAAGATAGCCTTTCTCAATCGGTATCCGCATGAATTGTCCGGCGGACAGATGCAACGTGTGATGATTGCAATGGCGATCGCCTGTGACCCTGCTCTCTTGATAGCAGACGAACCGACAACAGCGCTAGATGTCACCGTTCAAGCAACCATTCTGGATCTCCTGCGAGACTTGCGCGATCGCCGGGGCATGTCCATGATGTTCATCACCCATGACTTGGGCTTGATTGCTGAAATTGCCGACACCGTTGCCGTCATGTATCAAGGCAAAATTGTCGAAGCAGGTCCCGTGCTGGACATTTACGCCAATCCCCAACATCCCTATACCAAAGGGCTGTTGACCTGCCGACCCCGACCCGATCGTCGCCTGCATCTACTGCCCACCGTATCGGACTTTATGCAGGTCAGCACCTCTCCATCGGGCGAACTGCTGATTGAAGAACGCGAAACCAATGTTGATCGTACCCTCGAACTTGCCCGCGAAGTCAGCCCAGAAGAACTGGAGCAGCGCTTGGCAACCCTGCATCAGGCAGCGCCCTTACTCTCCGTGCAAAACCTGCGTGTCACCTTTCCCGTTCGCGGCATGTTTGGACAAACCAAACGCTACTTTATGGCAGTCAACGATGTATCGTTCGAGGTCTATCCGGGTGAAACGCTGGGACTGGTAGGCGAGTCTGGCTGTGGCAAATCCACGTTGGCACGCACCATTTTGCAACTGATCAAACCCGCCAGTGGTTCTGTACGCTTCGAAAATCAAGAAGTCACCACGCTCTTACCCAACGAGATGCGACGGTTGCGGCGCGAGATGCAAATCATTTTCCAAAATCCCTTTGGCTCGCTGGATTCGCGCATGACGGTGGGCAAAGCCGTGATGGAACCCATGCAAATCCACGCCAAGCCCAGAGAACGGCAGGAACAGCGGCAACGCGCCGTCTACTTATTAGAACGAGTGGGCTTGAGTGCCGATGCCATGAACCGCTATCCTCACGAGTTTTCCGGCGGACAACGCCAGCGGATCTGCATTGCCCGATCGCTCGCCCTCAACCCCAAATTTATCATCTGCGACGAATCCGTTTCAGCACTGGATGTCTCGGTGCAAGCGCAAGTCCTCAACCTGCTCAAAGAACTCCAAAGCGAATTTAACCTCACCTACATCTTCATCTCCCACGATCTGAGCGTCGTGAAGTTCATGAGCGATCGCATTATGGTGATGAACAAAGGCGCGATCGAAGAAATCGGTCCCTCCGAAAGCATCTACCGCGCACCGCAAACAGCATACACGCGCCAACTCATTTCAGCCATTCCTGTCAGCAGTTTGGAGAGAATTCGCGATCGTCAAGCCGATCGTGGTCTCTCAGTCGGATAAGTAATCCTTCGCACTCAAGGCATTTGATGTAATCAGTGCTTTCCTATGAAATTCGAGTGGAACCCATATAAAGCAGAATCAAACGCTAAAAAGCATGGGGTTAAATTTGAAGAAGCATCTACGGTATTCAACGATTCGTTATCTGTCACCTTTCCCGATCCAGATCATTCAGTGGGAGAGAATCGCTACGTTATCATCGGTGTATCAAGGTTCGGACAGCTTCTAATCGTTGCCCATACCGATCGAGGCGAAAAAGTACGAATCACTAGCGCTCGCAAAGCCAATCGTCAGGAGAGAAGGTTTTATGAACGGAGAAATTAATGCCGAAATGGACGATGAATTGCGTCCTGAATATGACTTTTCTCAGATGGAAGGCGGAGTCAGAGGCAAGTACGTTGAGCGTTACCGGGCAGGTACAAACCTGGTGCTTCTCGATCATGATGTTGCTCAAGCGTTTCCAACTGAGGACGCTGTAAACGAAGCATTGCGGTTGCTAATGCAAATTGCCCAACGGCAGACAGCCAATAATCCGGTTGGAGTGGAATGAAGAAAGTCTATCTATTTCATTGTCTCTTGCTGCTTGAGGGCAGTAACCCTAATGAAAAATAAGGATAAATTAGAACAAGACTTTTTAGAATTAAGTGTCGATGGAGCAGATATTGCAATTGACCTGTTGACTGAAAGTGAGCTTCTTAGAGATATACCAGTTGCAGGCTTAATTTATAAGCTTGGCAAAACTTTAAGCTCAATCCCAGATGTGATTTTCTTGCATAAAGTTGGGGAATTCATCAAAACAATTAATGAGAAAACAACAGAGAATCAGAGAGTCGCTTTTACTGAAGAACTTAAAAAAGATAAGGAAAAAAGAGATAAGCTCTATAATACTATCTTCCTAAAAATTGACAAATTTGATGACCTGTATAAATCTAATTTGTTTGCAAAAATATTTTCCTGCTTCATCACAAACAAAATAAGAAAAGAAGAATTCAGCGCTCTTTCATCTGCTCTTAACTCGGCACCTATTGAAGAGCTGAAGACCTTCTCTACGTCCTACTGAAAGGACAGAAATCGTTTCATTAGAAATACATACGGATCATCCAATAAAAATTATGGAAGCCTTTTATCAACTTGCTTGGTTGCCATTGATCTTAATAGTAGGAATCAAAGCCTGAATCGAGGCCTGAGAAGCCTGATGCTTTATGATTTAGATTTTATGATTACAGAATTAGGCTGTTTGTATGCTTATGTTGCGGAAGATTTTGAAGCTTACTTCTCTCTTGTAAAAGAACTAGAAGGAGTTGATCAAAGAAACAAGAATAAAATGTATGTGTTTGAAAAGCCTTCTTCTTGCGAAAAGCTTAGGTTAGAGGTTCAGCAAAAATTTCCGCCAAACAAATAGCTGTATACTGCACGCTCTAAATAATTCTTTAAAGCGAACTACTTAAAGTCACTGCTGGAGGGACAAAAGTTATTGACAATCGTTAGCTAGGAACATTAGTACGATCGCTCCTCTTCAAAATCCAATCAAGCACCACGAAACTCGACAGAGGCTCTGAAATGAGCGACTGTCCTTCAGCTAAAATCAAAGGATGAAATCATAACGAGTTCAAGCAAACGGACGTTGCTAGAGGATAAGAGGCACATGGAAAATCGTGAGCAACTAATTCAAGAAATCGAACAGGCTCCTGATGATTTAGTACAACCAGTGCTGGATTTTTTACATCGGCTGAAAGCTGTACGCCAAAATCATCCGCTTGCAAAGTTTGCAGGCATTTTGAGTGACGCAGAGGCGGAAGAGCTACAGCGAACCATTGCAACCGACTGCCGACAGGTCGATGTGAATGAGTGGTGAAATTGCACTGGATACGTCTGCCGCCGTTCGTTTCTTGAATGGAGATATAGCTATCGCCGCAAGAGTTCTGGCTTTGCCGGAAATAATACTACCGATAGTCGTTGTCGGAGAATTGCTGTTTGGAGCCGAAAACTCGACACGTCCGCTGCAGAATTTGCCACGCTATCTAGAGTTTTTAGAAGCTTGTGTTGCAGTGCCTTTAGGGAAGGAAACAGCAGTCGCTTATGCTCAAACTCGGTTGATGTTGAAGCGCAAAGGGCGACCCATCCCAATGAACGATGTATGGATTGCTGCTCAGTGCCTAGAACATCGCTGGGTGCTGGTCACAGATGATACAGACTTTGATTATGTGGATGGACTGGTTTTGGAGCACTGGTAGCACGATCGCCCCTCTCCCAAATTTTCTAGAGCATCGCAAAACCCAACACATGCTCTGAAGTGGGCGATCGACCACCGTATCTCTTGTTGCCCTAATCAATAGCCTTCGTACACGCCGTGACGAAATTAGTCGTAAAGTGCTGCTATAAGTAGGGTCATTGCATACTTAACAGCGTCGATCGAAATTAAGCTCTATGTCTACCTTGATGGTTCAACTGTTGCTCATTGGTTTGGCTGCTGGCATTGCTGGTGGCATGTTTGGCATCGGGGGTGGCGCGATTATGGTGCCTGCAATGGTGCTGCTGTTGGGAATGGATCAGAAGTTTGCGACCGGAACCTCGATCGCGGCTCAAATTCTGCCGATCGGTCTTCTCGGTGCTGTTGTGTACTACAAAGAAGGCAACCTCAGCATTCGAGATGCCCTTTTCATTGCCGCAGGTCTGTTTGTCGGCTTTTTGTTTGGCGCGATCTTTGCCAATCAACCGTTTATCACCAGCACTTTAATGAAAAAGCTCTACGGCATTTTTCTGTTCGTCATTGGCGCGCGGTATCTCTTTTTTCGATAAGAAATCAGTCCAAAATGGATGTAACTTGGTGCCCAAACGCTTCTATGAGTGCTTGCATACATCCTGTGCCGCCGTAAGGTGAACTGTAGGAGCTAAACTCCAAACGTGCTATCTGGTGCGAAAGGCGGCGGCGACCCAGTAACTCGTACTCGCCATTCTCAAACGCCTCAATCATAGAACCAAAATCCCACGGCGTTTTAAGCGCTAAATCGTTCCATCGTTGCTCAACAGGTGTCGCAAACCATCGTTGCGCTCAATCCTGCTGTTCCGCTTCAGTTGGGTGCCAGAAATGAGATTGTGCTTCTGCGTCAAAGAATGCCAGCCAGTAATCATCAGGCGGAAACGTATTTGTACGCTTTGCTTCACATAAGGCTAAAATCACTGCTTCGAGCTGTCTAAACTGCGCCTCGTTCCCGATCGCAAATTCAACAAAAAAGCTGTTCATTGCTTTTAGACGTTGAAGAACTAGCCTGTGACAATCCGCTGGTATTCGCGTTCGGTGATCATGTCCTGGGTGCTTTCCAGGCGATCGACGAAGACGATGCCATTCAGATGGTCGAGTTCATGCTGGAAAATACGCGCTACAAAGTCAGTCAGTTCTTGTTTGTGCCGTCTGCCGTTGCGGTCTGTGTATGCAACTTCGATCGCCTGGTAACGAGGGACGTGGCCCCGAATGCCCGGAATGCTGAGGCACCCTTCCCAGCCTTTGACAGTTTCATCAGAGTGAGCCAGAATGCTTGGATTAATCATCGCAGTCGGCTCCATCGTTGGCGCGTTGGGATAGCGTAAATTAGGACGCGATGCCACGATAAAGAGGCGATCGGACTGGGCCACTTGCGGTGCGGCAATGCCAACCCCATTTGCCTCTTTAACCGTTACCAGTAAATTGTCAATCAGGGTTTGAATGCGATCGGACTGCACATCCTCTACGAACTGCGCCGTCTGGCGCAAGATGAGATTCCCTAACTCAATCACTTCAAGCAATTCAGGCATATAAGGACACGCTAAATAGACATCTTTAATATAGGCGTGCAACAGGCGGTAGAGCAATTTTTCCCCGCCTGTCCCTACCTGTACTGGCACGAGAGGTTGTTCCCCTCAATTGGTTAAGGTGGAGAGGCGCAAGCCTCCCGTAAGGCCATAAAATTGCGCGTTAACGCCGCTCTAACGGTTAGGCAGCGCCGAGAAATTCAAAGCCGCTACAATCAAGACCACACCCCAAGGCTCAGCTAGACCGAGAGATTCATCCCAGTTGCCAAACGATTCGCAACTGGGTGCATCGTGAGCGCGCGCGTGATCGGATCAGTGCGCCTCAGCCCCCATCGGGTAGTCAGTGCTACCTCTAAGCCAGCCGTCGTGCATTACCACCAGCGGCCTCCCGACCAGAACCCGCTGTGGATGGCTTCTGCACTCAAGCCCCAGTCTTCTCAAGCCAACCGAGACATGGTGCTCCGGCTGCTCCAATACGCAAAGTTGACGAGTGCGTCCACAACGAGTGGCAGAAGACAAAGCCTATACAGGGCGACGGATTCGCCGCTACTTGCAGCGACGAGGCATTGGAGCCGTCATTCCCCGTTTGATACCGATTTAAAGAATGACGGCTACAGATCAATCGGTGGGTAGGGGCAAGGCATTGCCTTGCCCCTACAGGATGTGTCGCATTTTCAATTCAAATCGATATGAGCAATGAACCGCGTCGAGGTACACGCGCTTTGACAGTCAAGCTTATCAGCAGCGCAACCGCATTGAACGCACCTTCAATTGGTTGAAGCAGTTTCGTCGCATTGCCACTCGCGATGAGAAACGAGGCGAGAATTAGCTTGCCATGCTCACCCTTGCTGCCATACTTCTTTGGCTTTAGGTTTTAAAGCACACCCTAACCCCTAACCCCTTCTCCCCATGTCCTTCACTCTTTTCCTTCAAAACATCCTCAACGGCCTGTCGATCGGCAGTGTCTACGCCATCTTCGCCCTGGGCTACACGCTCGTCTTCTCCATCCTGGGGATTATCAACTTTGCTCATGGGGCCATCTTTACGCTGGGTGCCTATTTCACCTACGTGTTGATCGGCGGCGCGTTTGGGTTTAATGGCTTGCTAGCTAATGCGATGTTGCCGATGAAGATGCCGTTTTGGGCAGCGATCGTCCTTAGTGGTATCCTCTCCGGCCTTGTCAGCGTACTGGTGGAACGGCTGGCCTTTCGACCGTTGCGACAGAGAAGAGCCGATCCATTGCTAACTGTGGTATCTAGCCTGGGGGTGGCATTTGTGATTGTCAACCTGATTCAGTATCTCGTCGGTGCCGAAAGCTATACCTTTCCCGCTGATACCTATGGCACCTTACCGCCTGCGATTAACTTCGGTACCGCAGACAACCCGATTCCCATTCGCAGTGTGCAGATTGTGATCTTTGCCGTCTCAGCCGTCATTTTGACGCTTCTCACGTACCTGATTAATGCCACTAAGTACGGCAAGGCGATGCGAGCTGTGGCAGAAGACGCGACTACTGCGAGCCTGTTGGGGATTGATACCGATCGCTTCATCGTCCTGACCTTCTTTGTCAGCGGCTTTCTGGGCAGTCTGGCAGGCACCCTCGTTGGCTCC
The DNA here is from genome assembly GCA_019358945.1 of Stenomitos rutilans HA7619-LM2. Classification (GTDB taxonomy): domain Bacteria; phylum Cyanobacteriota; class Cyanobacteriia; order Leptolyngbyales; family Leptolyngbyaceae; genus Stenomitos; species Stenomitos rutilans. The sequence goes on from JAHHIE010000027.1 coordinate 9,792, forward strand.
AGCGTCAGCATTGCTGGCCCTTACTTTGGCATTGGCTTTGGGTTAAAAGGGTTGGCAGTGATCGTGCTGGGTGGGCTGGGCAGCATTCCCGGTGCAGTGGTGGGAGGGCTGGTCATTGGACTCATCGAAGCGTTTGTGCCAGGAGAATTTTCTGCTTATAAAGATGCCGTTGCCTTTGGGCTGTTGTTCATCATGCTCATGGTGCGCCCACAGGGCTTACTGGGACGATCGTTCGTGCAAAAGGTTTAGGATGTGCAGAGCATTGAGGTTGCGTCTCTGAAACTTGCTGAAGAGCGATCGAGACTCGTCAGTGAGAAGCCAAGACTCGTCCGAGAGTCGTCAACACTTGTGGGTGAGTATCAAAGACTCGTCCGAGAGTGATCAACACTTGTGAGTGAGTAGTAAAGACTCGTGGGAGAGCGATCAACACTCGTTAGCGAGTAGTAAAGACTCGTCGGAGAGCAGTAAAGACTCGTCAGTGAGTATCGAAGACTCAAGCCGATCGTGGTTTTGATTGCGGCTGCAACGCGATCGCTCACCAGCGAAACTTAATACACCTCAAGCAGCAGTTGTTTCCTTTGGCGCTTTTGTCCGCATCGCTTTGAAGCGTTCACCCAACTGCTCTGCGATCACTTTCAGTCCGGGAGTCTTTTTTGCTGCCGTCTTCACGTAGTCATACACCGTCAGGCTGCTGCTCATTGCCTCACTGCTGACAGCGATCAGCGTATCGTCTACCTTTTCAGTCAACTGCTGCAACCCCAAATGGATATCGCTCAGGGTCGCCGCAAGCTGATAGTCACTCGCAAACTCATCCACATCAAAACTGGCAGGCAGAATGCCACGATTAGACTGAGCAGCGGTGAGGCTATTGCTGACGAAGGCAAGACTTTTGTTGCCCATCTTGAACAGTTTGCGACGCTCTTCGACGGTGAGGTTCACTAGAAAAGGGAGCTTGGCTTCAATGGTGGCAAGGGCATCTTTGATGTCCTGCACATCAGTTTCAGTGAGCTTCGCAGAAATGTTTTGGTACGGCATAGGGTCGATACTCCTGTCGTTAAGTAAGGGTCATTGCTCTAGAAGAAGAATTCCCTTGAATGGGGGCGATCGCGCATCTCTCTTATCTTTTCATTGATTTAGTCTTCTTGGCATCAACTCCTCTAGCATTTCCGTGCTATATCTCTTTCCCTTCGGCTACAGTATGAAACAACCTACTAGATGCCAGCGATGACAGACGAAGAACTGCTTCAATTAATCAAACAAACTGCAGAGCAAGGGGTTGCTAATTTTGATCTCTCCTTCAAAAGGCTAACATCACTGCCGATGGAGATTGGCTGTTTACAGAATCTAGCTAAGCTGTCGATCAACCGCAACAAATTGAGTGCGTTACCGCCAGAAATCGGTCAATTGCGAAATCTAGCTACACTTGATCTTCAAGTCAACCTACTCAATGTCCTAATACCAGAAATTGGTGAATTACAAAATCTAACTACGCTTCGCCTTAATAACAATCTACTAAACGAATTGCCGTCAGAAATTAGACAGTTGAGAAATTTGATATTTTTTGATCTTAGTCGTAACTCACTAAACACTCTACCACCAGCTATTGGGCAGTTAGAGAGTCTCACTATACTTGATCTACATAACAATCAATTAAACAAACTACCTTTTCAAATTGGACAGTTAAAGAACCTGGCAACGTTTGATCTTAGTCGCAATTTACTAAATACGCTGCCATCAACGATTGGACAGTTAGAGAATCTCACGTCACTTGACCTCAGTAATAATCAAATAAGCTTCCTTCCAGCAGAAATTGGGCAGTTGAAGAATCTCACGTCACTTGACCTCAGTAATAATCAAATAAGCTTCCTTCCAGCAGAAATTGGGCAGTTGAAGAACTTGGTAACACTCAATCTTACCAATAATTTGTTGAATATTCTTCCACCAGAGATCGAGCGTCTACAGAACCTGCAAAGCCTTAGCATTAGCTACAACCAATTGCATGCACTGCCACCAGAAATCGGACAGTTGCGTAATCTGACTACATTGAATTTTAATGAAAACCCTTTAGAATCACCTCCACCAGAAATTTTAAAGAAAGATATTCGAGCGATTAAAAGATATCTTAAGCAACTGAAGGTAGAAGGAAAAGATTTTCTCTACGAAGCTAAAATGCTCATACTTGGTGAACCAGGTGCTGGAAAGACTTCTTTAGCTAAGAAAATTGAACATCCAGATTATTTGTTACAGGAAAATGAACGTTCCACCGAAGGTATCGAAGTTATTCAGTGGTGTTTTCTTCTGATGAATGGCAAAGAGTTTCGGGTTAATATATGGGACTTTGGTGGTCAAGAGATCTACCATGCAACTCACCAATTTTTTCTCACTAAGCGCTCTCTCTATACCTTAGTAGCTGATACTCGAAAAGAAGATACTGATTTTTACTACTGGCTTAATATAGTGGAATTATTGAGTGATAATAGTCCATTATTGATCATTAAAAATGAGAAGCAGGATCGTAAACGAGAGATCAATGAGCGTCAACTACGTCAGTTCACAAACTTGAAAGAAACCCTAGCAACTAATCTCAAGACAAATCGTGGAATACCTGAAATTCTCAACAAAATTCAGCATCACATTAGTACATTGCCGCATGTTGGTGCAGAGCTACCCAAAACGTGGGTCAAAGTACGAAAAACTTTGGAGCGCAAACGTCGCAACTACATCTCTTTAAAGGAGTATCTCGCAATTTGTCGTAAAAATAGTTTCATAGCAGAGGATGCTCTCCAACTTTGCGGATACCTACACGATTTAGGCGTTTGCCTCCATTTCCAAGCAGACGAACTGTTAAGACGAATCGTAATTCTCAAACCAGCTTGGGGTACTGCTGCTGCCTACAAGGTACTAGACAATCCCCAGGTAGTTCAAAACCTGGGCAGATTTACCCGTACCGACTTAGCCCATATCTGGCACGAAGACCAGTATGCCGACATGCGAGCAGAGTTGTTGAAGCTCATGATGAACTTCAAGCTGTGCTACGAAATTCCTGGCGCTCCCGGCACCTACATTGCGCCTCAACTCCTCACCGAGAACCAGCCCGACTATACCTGGGATGCCTCCAACAACCTGATGTTGCGCTATGAATACGAGTTCATGCCCAAAGGGATTCTCACTCGCTTCATTGTGGAGACCCATTCGCTCATTGATTCCCAGTCCTATGTTTGGCGCAGCGGTGTCGTGCTCAAACAAGACCAGGCAAGAGCAGAAGTCATTGAACACTATCGCTATCACAAAGGCGAAATCTGGGTGCGGGTATCGGGCAAACGCAAGAAAGAGTTAATGGCTATTGTCCGGCACGAACTGAAGCAAATTCATGCTTCCTACGGCGATCGTCTTAGAAAAAGCGAACTTGTACCCTGCAATTGCTCCACCTGCAAAGATAGCCAAACGCCTCACTTCTACCGCCTTGAAGATCTCAACCGTCGCCTCGATAACAAGCGATACCAGGTTGAATGCGAGCAAAGCTACAAGTCTGTTGAAGTCCGCAGTCTAATTGATGAAGTGATTACCAGAAATTCTGACGACAACAAACCACTGTCCATGCCACAACCCACTGTCCGCGATCAAGTTTTCATTAGCTATAGCCATAAAGATCAACAATGGCTGGAAGCACTACAGATTCACCTCAGGCCCATGATCCGCAATCAAACGCTCAAACCCTGGGATGATACCCAAATCAAGCCCGGTGCCGAATGGCGCAAAGAAATTACCGCTGCACTCGCCGCTGCCAAAGTTGCAGTCTTGCTCGTCAGCCCTGACTTTCTCGCATCCGATTTCATTGACAAGAATGAACTACCACCCCTGCTTGATGCGGCAGAAAATGAAGGGCTAACAATTATCTGGATACCTATCAGAGCCAGCGCTTATAAAGTTACCGCGATCGAAAAGTACCAGTCTGCTCATCCTCCCAACCAGCCTTTAGCAAGATTGAACAATGACGATCGTGATCAAGCCTGGGTAGACATTTGTGAGAAAATTCAAGCTGCTGCTAACTCCTAACAATGGAACGATCGCCCTTGAGCCAATCATGCAGGGGCGATCGTTAATAGCCGTTAAGGGCGATCGTCATACTGTGAAAGGGCGATCGCTATTCCATTTTGGTGGCGGCGATTGTTGAGGCGCGATCGCTTTATGTAATCTAAGCCGCACTACAGACTGTTGGCTCAGGCAAGGGATCACCAACCGCTTCGTAGGCAATCGTCAAAGATTCTAATGCCTCAATGCCATTGGTGACGGCTGCCTCATACGTATCTCCATGCGTCCGCCACTGCTGCCCAGGAAAATCAGGAAAGCCAACCAGAAAGCAATCGTCTTCGTCAGACCACTGAATTACCATTTGATATTTGAGTTTAGTCATCTTGCTCCCTCTCCTTGACTGCCTCAATGGCTGCTTGCACTTCCTTCTCCTGGTAACGTTTTGCGTCCGCTCCATCCCTACCAGAAACCGTGGATTTTCCCAGCATACAAAGAATGTACCCAGTTCGTATGACTTCCTTTGCCTGGACGTTCGCTAAAACCAGCTTGTCGCAGCAGTTGCTTTAGCTCTCGAATCTTTTTGGGCATTGCTAAAGTCTAGCGCTTCTCTAATAGCGAGAGAAGTCTAGCATCCGCAGGGACGATCGATCTTGCGCTCCAATCATGCAGGGGCGATCGTGCATGCAAAAGGTTTAGGCTAAAACTATTTGCAAGGTTACGGATAGGGCAATGGTGCGGATCGGCGATCGTCGGCTCCAGCAGTGTATCCTGGGATGAGCAACCCGCTTAGAATGAGAACGATCTGTGCTTGACCTGAAGCTAATCCGCGAAAAGCCCGACTTGGTGCGCGAGAAACTCAACGCTCGCAATGGTATCTATGACCTTCAGCCGCTGTTGCAGTTAGACGAACAACGCCGATCGCTGGAGCAGGAGCGATCGCAGCTTCAGGCGCGGGGCAACGAAATCGGCAAACAGGTCGGGCAACAGATGAAAGCGGGCGTAAAGCCGGATGATCCAGCCCTACAGTTGCTCAAGGACGAAGGCAACCAGGTTAAAGCCAAATTGAGCGATCTGGAACCCCAGGAAAAAGACCTGAAAGCGCAGATCGAAGCACTGTTGCTGACATTTCCAAATTTGCCTGGTGACACCACGCCGATCGGCAAAAACGAAACCGAAAATGTGGAAGTGCGTCGCTGGGGCGATGAATATAAACCGCAGCAGGAAGGTATCTTGCCTCATTGGGAAATTGCCGAAAAACTTGGCATTCTTAACACCGAACGGGCAACGAAACTGGCTCAAACCCGGTTTGTCGCGCTACTGGGTGCAGGTGCAGCCCTAGAGCGATCGCTGATTAGCTTTATGCTCGATCGCCAAACCGCCGCAGGCTACCTCGAAGTGCTGCCACCGCTTCTGGTCAATACTCAATCGCTGACGGCCACCGGGCAGTTACCCAAGTTTGCCGAAGAAAGCTTTCAGTGTAAAGATGATGACCTCTGGCTAATTCCTACAGCCGAAGTGCCCGTTACCAACCTTTACCGGGACGAAATTCTCACAGCCGATGATCTTCCCATTCATCACTGTGCCTATACTCCGTGCTTTCGTCGTGAGGCTGGCAGCTATGGGCGCGATACGCGTGGACTTATTCGGCTACACCAATTCAACAAAGTGGAATTGGTCAAACTTGTGCGCCCCGAAACCTCTGAGCAAGAGCATCAAACCCTGGTACAAAACGCAGAGGCTATTCTGCAAGCCCTAAAGTTGCCGTATCGCGTGGTTGAACTTTGCACAGGCGATTTAGGCTTTGGTGCGGCCAAATGCTACGACCTGGAAGTGTGGCTTCCTGCTGCCGGAACCTACCGCGAAATCTCAAGCTGCTCCAACTTTGGTGACTTCCAGGCGCGACGCGGCAACATTCGCTTTAAAGAAGCAGGCAAAAAGGGCACAGAGTTTGTCCATACGCTAAACGGCTCTGGTTTAGCCGTCGGTCGCACAATGGCAGCCCTTTTAGAGAACTATCAGCAGCCAGATGGCACTGTTAGCATTCCAGAGGTTTTGCAGCCGTTTTTGGGGCGATCGGTGCTGTAGAGAAGGCCGAGGGCAGGAGGCAGAAGGTAATCCTCTCAACTCGACTCTTTGACGTGTAAGCTTGACCGTTCAACCGTTCAACTTGGCTCTCCGAGTTCAAACCTCAATGCTTCGAGTTCAGTCCTCACGCTTTCAACCTCCAGACTCAACTTTCCGAGTTCCAAGCTCCATCTTTCGACCTCCAAGCTCGACCTTTCGAGTTCAGAGCTTCGTCTTCCGAGTTTTAAGCTCCATCTTTCAAGCTCCAAGCTCTACTTTCCGAGTTCAGAGCCTCACGCTCCGAGTTCAGAACGCCATCTTTCGCCCTCCGAACTTGACTGTTCAACCTCTGCACCCCATCTTTCAAGCTCTAAGCTCGACACCTCGATCGCCAAACTAGACACTCCAAAGTTAAAGCCTGCTTCCCGAACTCAAAGCTTCATCCCTCACCCATCCGTTCCCTTCGTCACGTTTGCATGAGCACTACGCTCGACCATCTGGGTATAGACCGCTTTAGAAATAGCAGGCAGAATCTCGGAGTTCTGGCTGTAGGTGGGATCGGTGCCAAACACGGCAAGGATGTAAGCCACGCTGCCGTCTTTTGATTCGATGAAGGCGACTTCGTGGCGGACTTTGGTGGTCATGCCCACTTTGGAGGCAAAGCGCACATCAGCAGGGAGGGGTTCGCCCAAAAAGCCCGCGATCGCATTATCTGCCTGCTTCTTCCACGATTCTGGATTCAGGTCTCGCGTGAGCAAGCCCATCATTTCCTGGCTGCGGCTGGCGGATACGGCTTTGCCCGCATAGATTTCGCTCATCAGCCGTGCGGCCTGATCGCTGGTGACCAGGCTCCGAATGGGCTGTTGCTGCTCGTCGAGCATCTGGAGTTCGCGTCCGTTGGGACCATCGAGCTTGAGTGAGTAGATGGGGTAGTTTTTCTGGCTGATGCTGAGTCCTTCGTAGCCTGCTGCGCGAAAGAACTGGTTGATCCGCAAACGGTTTTTGAGCCAGGTCTCGTACTCTGTACCGCCAAGTGAATTGCCAGAAGTTGTTTGGGTAATGCGATCGAAAATGCGGCTGGCTGCATCGTTATCAGAATGAACGATCATCGCGATTAAATCGGCATTCAGATTAGCATCGGGCTGCAAAATGCCTTGGTCTAGCTGCGCTTCGCAAACAGCGAGCCAAAAGAGCTTCACCACACTGGCAGGATAACGGGGTGTGTCTTGCTGATAGCCTGCGATCGTGTTGCCCTTAAGATCGATCAGCGTGATAGATAGTGGCTGCGTATCCAGGGATTTACTTGCTGCCAGCGCTACAGCACCATCCACGATCGCCTGTAGCTCCTCACTGCGCGGCATAGGGGCCTCGGGCTGAACATTGTAAGCTAACGTCTCAAACGTCTGCTTTTGCTCGGTCGAAGGGGGATGAATGACTGCCGCTGCCGATGAAGGTTGCAGATTAGGTGAAGAGGATGGCGTTTGAGAAACCTCAGGCTGCGGACGTAACCGTTGCACACCCCAAAAACCTGCCCCAGCCAAACCAAGCATGGCACTTGCCAAAAGGGCAATCCGCGTTAAGCGCAGCAGACGTGGTGGTAATCGTCGTGAGGCTGCTTTGCCACGCGATCGCCTCGCCTGCGGGGATTGAGCGCGTTTGAGGCCTGTCTTGCTGCTATCTACGCTCGGTCGCTCAACGGTTGAACCAATTGCAAATGATCGGGGTTCCCCATGCGATCGCTGAGCCGTTGTGGGTGGCCCTGCTAAGTGCCGTTTCAAGTGTGCCACTTGAGCGCGGAGAGAGGCCGTTTCAGCCTCCAATCTGCCAATGATGCGATCGGCTCTGGCAAGTTTTGCCTTAAGCTGGGCATTCTGCTGCTGAAACGACTCCGGTTTGTTTTTAAGTAAGAGGGGCACGGGAGCTTGGGGTTAGTTGACAGGATCTGGATACTGGTATACCGCAAGTCTTGGCTTCTGGTGCAACTATTTTGCGTCTACACCTTAAGGACTAGTACAGCGCATCAAAAGTTCTGCAACGTCGGTTGAAAGATTACTGAGGACTGAGGACTGAGTAGCGCTCAAGCATGTTGCATCATTACCTGTTTCAAAACGCTAGCAGCAATCACGGCAGGGATTTTGTGCCAAACACCATTTACTGAGTGGTAGCTTCTAGAATAGGGATTACGCATGTTGCACAGGTGCCTTGCTCTTGCTGTAACTGCAAACCGCCGTTTTATGGGACTTTGGTATGTCAGTTTTGGCTGCGATCGCCGTTTTGGCAATCCTCATTGTGGTTCACGAACTGGGGCACTTTACGGCTGCTCGTGCCCAGGGCATTTATGCCAACCGCTTCTCCATTGGGTTTGGGCCGATTTTGTGGAAGTACCAGGGGTCGCAGACCGAGTATGCCCTGCGTGCGTTTCCCCTCGGTGGCTTTGTCGGGTTTCCTGATGATGATCCAGACAGCACCATTCCGCCAAACGACCCAAACTTATTGAAGAATCGTCCCGTCCTGGATCGGGCGATCGTCATCAGTGCGGGAGTCATTGCCAATCTGGTGTTTGCCTACTTCTTGCTCGTCACGCAGATCGGCATCGCAGGCACCCAGGACGTGAATTTTCAGCCTGGAGTTTTGGTGCCAGACGTAAAGACGGAGGTTAGTTCGGCAGCCGCGAAGGCAGGCGTGAAGCCGGGAGACATTGTTCTAGCCGCCGATGGCAAAGAGCTAGGAGCTTCCAAAGATGCCATCAAAACGCTGATGACAACGATCCAGAATCGGCCCAATCAACCGATCGCGCTCACCATTCAGCGCGACGGCAAGGTGCTGCCTAATCCGCTTGTGGTTACTCCCGATGCCAATGCCAAGATCGGCGTGCAGCTTTCGCCCAACGTGAAGATCGAACGTCGTCGTGTGGGCAACCCAATCGAGATTTTGACGATCGCAGCCAGCGAGTTCCAGCGCATTACTGTTCTAACGGTTCAAGGATTCGGTCAACTCATCACTAACTTTGGTCAAGTTGCCGATCAAATTTCGGGGCCTGTGCGGATTGTGGATGAAGGAGCCAAACTCGCGCGATCGGATGCCTTCAATCTCTTTACCTTTGGCGCACTCATCAGCATTAACCTGGCAATCATCAACATCCTGCCGCTACCTGCGTTGGATGGTGGTCATCTCGCCTTCCTGCTCGTGGAAGGTTTACGTGGCAAACCCCTCCCCTCCAAAATTCAAGACGGCGTGATGCAGACGGGCTTAATGCTGCTTTTGGGATTGGGCATTTTTCTCATCGTGCGCGATACCAGCCAGTTGGAGTCGGTGCAGAAGTTGTTCCGGTAGAGGTTAAAGATGAGGGATGAGGGATGAAATTTTGAATGAACTTAGCGGTCAGCGCTCAGCTATCAGCTTTACTTTATGATCCTTGTTCTACTGCCTGTCTCTTTCATCCTTTCTCACCCCGTTCTCTGCTTGCCATCACTTACTTTTTCATCCCTCATCCCTTCAGTTTCATCCCTCCCCTCTCATCCCTCATTCCTCCCCTCTTATCCTTCATCCTTTAGCCTTTCCCCATGTGTGCAGCACGTAAATTGCCAGCAACGCAAAAGCGGGCGATCGAACTCCTATTGCGACTCAAGCACCTCTACCCAGACGCAACCTGTTCGCTGGACTACGAAACCCCGATGCAGCTTTTGGTGGCGACCATTCTGTCTGCTCAATGTACTGATGTGCGGGTCAATATGGTCACGCCCGCACTCTTCCAGCGGTTTCCCGATGCTGCGGCGATGGCAGGTGCAGACTTGTCAGAGATTGAGGCACTGGTCAAATCCACTGGCTTCTACCGCAACAAGGCGAAAAATATTCAGGCAGCCTGCCGCATGATCATGACGGAGTATGGCGGCAACGTGTCCCAGGTGATGGAAGAGTTGCTGAAGCTGCCAGGAGTCGCGCGGAAGACGGCTAACGTGGTGCTAGCAAATGCCTTTGGCATCAATATGGGCGTGACGGTGGATACGCACGTCAAGCGTTTGAGCTATCGACTGGGCTTGACGAAACATACCGATCCAATCCGCATTGAGCGCGATTTGATGAAGCTGTTGCCCCAGCCCGATTGGGAAAACTGGTCAATTCGGGTGATCTATCACGGACGCGCGGTTTGCATGGCACGAAAGCCCCAGTGCGATCGCTGTGACCTTGCCGACCTCTGCCCTTCTGCTACCCTCTCAGAGAAACCGTTGGCAACGCCAGAACCGGATGATTTAGCCATTACCCCTGAACATCCCACGCCTGCGATCGATCCCTTGACGACTTCAAATTTAGTTGGCAAATAGCTCGTTGGATTTGGTAACATAGTAAGCTGTGTCTTAAACATCAAAGAGCATCGGAATGACTCATGGCTAAAAAGAGCATGATTGAGCGCGAGAACAAGCGCAAGAAGCTGGTGGCAAAGTATGCCGAGAAGCGTGCAGACTTGCTGGAGCAGTTTGCAACGGCGACATCACAACAGCAAAAGCTAACCATTCACCGCCAAATTCAGCAGCTTCCTCGCAACAGCGCTCCCACCCGCGTTCGCAATCGTTGCTGGGTAACGGGTCGTTCTAGAGGCTACTACCGCGATTTTGGGTTGTCTCGCCACGTTTTGCGCGAAATGGCGCACCAGGGGCTTTTGCCCGGTGTGGTGAAGTCTAGCTGGTAGTGCGGAAAAGAGTTTTGAGTATTGAGTTCGGTTTTTGCAAAGTTCACTTTGCATCAAGTATTTTTTTAATTTTCTAGGACTTACGCATTTGCCCCAAACCCCCAATTCTGGGAGCTTTAATTGGCTCGTTTCCCCTAGAATCGGGGGCTAAGGGGGCGAAAGATTGACCGCTTTTGCGTAAGTCCTAAATTCAAAACTCAAAACTTCTGTCACTGTCCACAACAGCGATCGATGCCCAGGCTGTCCAGCAGTAAGTCGCTGACGGCGTTGGCAACGGCAAATTCGCCAAAAAAGCTGTTTGAAAAATCAAAGGATTCCATCTCGGTGACGATCGCCATTACCAGCGAACCGAGATCATTCTCTCCCTCCATGCGCTGCCGGACAAAGATCTGAGCAGCGCGTTTTGCGATGTGCTGGTTAGCGTCTTCAGGAATGAATTCTTGATTGAGCCAGCCCAATAGCGCAATTTTTAGCCATTCCCCTTCTTGCACAGGGTTTTGGGCAGGCGGTAAGGTAATCGGTGGAATTGGTTCAACCATCGGCGCGATCGCATCTCTCACACGGTTGCTGTTCCTAGTGTACGACTGGTGGGGACGTGTTTGGGCAGTCAAAGGGAGGAGGGGGTAGGGAACAGGGGGCAGGGGAAGCGGCGAGAGCGGGGCGAGGAAAGTAGGGAAAATTCAAAACTCAAAACTCTTGAGAGCGGCTGGCTTTTTCTCTGGTCAGAAGCGCCTGTTTGCGATCGCGGCCCCACCGATAGCCTCTCAGGTTGCCGTCACTGCCCACGACTCGATGGCAGGGAATCACAACTGCAATCTGATTGTTGGCACAGGCGTTTGCGACAGCTCGGACGGCTTTGGGTTTGCCGATGCGCTTTGCCAGGTCGCTGTAACTGATCGTTGTCCCCAGCGCGATCGCTTGTAGCGCCTGCCATACCTGCTGCTGAAAGGCGGTTCCTTGAATATCTAGTGGGAGATCAATGGCTTGCTGGGGTGTTTCAATCAAATGCAGCACCTGTTCGACCCAGCCTGCAAACGCCCGATCACCTTCGCACAATTGAGCGTTGGGAAAGGTTGTCTCAAGGTGCGCGCTTAGCGCTTCAGGGGTATCACCCAGGGCGATCGCGCAGATACCTTTTGCGGTCGCTGCGACGAGAACCCAGCCTAGCCAGCAGGGTTGCACCGTGTAATGAATGGCAACACCCTTTGCCCCTTGCTGATATTGAGAAGGAGACATGCCTAGCAGCGTTGCTGATTGGTCGTAAAAATTGCTGCTGGTTTCAAAGCCAGCGTCGTACATTGCTTGTGTCACAGTGGGATGCTCCTGCAGATGTTGGCGAAGGCGTTGAGCGCGATGGGCAGAGGCGTATTGCTTGGGGGTAACGCCCACAACGGCTTTGAAAACCCGATGGAAATGGTAAACACTGAGTCCTGCCCTTTGCGCCATTGCCTCTAATGACGGTGGTGTCTCTGCGGCTTCAATCTGCTGACAGATAGCGGCGATCGTCTCTGCCTGTTGTTGTTGCGGAGAGGCCGATCGCGGACGACACCGCTTGCAAGGGCGAAAGCCAGCCGCTTCAGCCTCGTCACAACTGACGAAAAAGCGCACATTTTCTCGCTTGGGTTGCCGCGAAGCGCAGGTAGGGCGGCAATAAACCCCCGTTGTTTGCACGGCGTAGAGAAAAGATCCTTCGGTGCTGGGATCACGGTGAACGATCGCGGCCCAGCACTCTGCTTCAGTCAGACCAGCGCTCAATGCTTCAGTGAGACCAGTGCTCATGTCCATTGCCATCAGCTTCATCATGGCGTTACCTGGAAAGTGCTACAGGTCTATTCTCGAAAAATTGCAGGGCAAGCACTATCGGTTTCTTGCGGTGTCATTCGGGAGCAGTATCTTGTACCAGTTATCAGTTTTGAGTTGGAAGAGAGGTGGGAGGTGTAAGAGCTTTGAATTTTCCCTACTCCCCACGCTCCATTCCCGCCGCTTCTCCTGCCCCCTCTGCCTCCCCTGCGCCTTGCCCCTGCACCCCAAACCTTGCCCTCGGTTCACGAATTTTCGGGAGGTGCGGCGTCCTTGGAGCGTTGAATGAGCAGTTGAATGCCTAACGCAAAGAGACCGAAGGCTGCCAGGGCAAAAATGCCAGTGCCCAGTGAACTTAGCCCAATAATTAACGTCCGAACGGCGGCAGAGATGCGTTGAGTGGTGAAATTGTCCGTTTGCAAAGGCTTGGATGCGAAGGCGATCGCGATGGAGGTGGTCAAGCGGTAGAGGACGATCGCAATGCCACCTGCTACCAGCGAACCACCCACACATCGTAGCGGGCTGGGTGCGGGTGCCCCTTCTTTAGAGACTTGAACAGCCGGATCAGTAAGGTTGGTGGGTTCACTCATGGGAGTAGAAGGTAGAGGTCAGGAGGCGAAGTGAAAAGCAGGCTGCACGCGACAGGCTTGAACACGTCCATGCTTCTACTCTACTATTTGAATGCCAGACGGATTAAATTTTGCCAGCCAAAATTCCAGATCGGTGTTGGCGATCGCTTGCTGTACTCCATCCTGTAAGGCTTCTGCCTGAGCCTGAGATTCTGCCAGCGCAAACACAGTGGGGCCAGAACCCGACATCATCGTGCCGATCGGGTTGAGCCGCTGAAAGGCTTCTCGTAACTGCAACACCTGGGAATGTGCTGGCAACACCACTTTTTCTAAATCATTTCGCAACCGTTGACCAATTTTGGCGCTGTCTCGTTGGGCGATCGCGGCCATCATAGGGCTGGCGTGCACCTGCTGTCGGCGTTGCTCCAGGTCACCCCCACGACGTAAATAAGAGTCGCCAAACCATTGGCGGTAGGTAGTGTATGCCCACGCCGTCGAAACCGACAGACTGCGATACTTTGCCAGCACTACGTATAGGTCAGTCAACGCAGTTAACGCATCCAACTGTTCACCGCGTCCAGTCGCAAGGGCTGTGCCGCCCGCAATGCAAAACGGCACATCAGAGCCGAGCACTGCACCCAACTCCTGCAACTCGTCACGGGTAAGACCCAGCTCCCACAGCAAATCTACCCCCACCAGCACCGCAGCAGCATTGCTCGACCCTCCCGCCAGCCCAGCCCCCACTGGAATCTGCTTTTTGATCGTGATATCAACCCCACCGTAACGCGCAAAACAAGCGGGAAATTGCTTGCTCATCAAAGCTGCCGCTCGATAGGCCAAATTGGTCGCATCATTCGGCACCTGGGGATGAGCGCAATGAACCCGAATGGCGTCCGTCCCGCTTGCCCGCACCTGAATGCGATCGGTCAAACTTACGCTTTGCAGCACCATCACCATCTCGTGAAACCCAGAAGGCCGCGAATCGTCGCCCCCCGTCATGTGATCACCGAGGATTTCCAGATACAGGTTAATTTTGGCCGGAGCAAGAAGGGAGTAGGAGCGCATGGGGAAGGGAGTGGGGAGTAGGGAGAGCAGTTTTGAGTTTTGAGTTTGAGAGGCCAGGGTTTGAACTCGAAGTGTCTAGTTTGAAGGTCGTGGTATCGAGTTTGGAACGCGGAAGATGGAGCCTGGAGGTCGAAAGGTCGAGCTTGAAGGTCGGAAGGTGAAGCTCTGAGCTCGCAAGATGAAGCTTGGAACGCGGAAGATGGAGCTTGGAGGTCGGAAGATGGAGCTTGGAGGTCGGAAGGTGAAGCTCTGAACGCGGAAGATGGAGCCTGGAACTCAAAAGACGGAGCTTGGAGGTCGAAAGGTCGAGCTTGGAAGTCAAAAAGTCGAGTTTGAAGGATTCTTCTGCTCTCTACCCTCTGCTTTCTGCTTCATTTTTGAGCGATCAGCCGTCAGCGGCCAGCGATTAGCTTTTAATTTTTACCCTACTCCCCACTCCCGCCCTTCTGCCTTCTACCTCCTACCCACTCCCCTGCAACTCATTGCTCAACGCAACCCATTGCTCGACGCTCAGGTCTTCGGCGCGGACTTGTGGGTTTACGTTTAATTGTTCCAGTAAGTGGGTGAGCCGATCGCCCTCGACGAGACTTTTCAAGTTGTTTCGCAACATTTTGCGCTTGCTGGCAAACCCAGCTTTGACGATCGTCTCCAGATGACGTGGGTTGTGGGCAGGGGTTGTGATAGGACGTGGATGGAGACGAATGACGGCAGAATCAACTTTGGGCGGTGGCTGAAAGGCTTTGGCTGGGACATCGCAAATAAACTGGCACTCTGCGAGATACTGCACCCGCACGGATAGCGCACCAAAATGGGTGGAACCGGGCTTGCTGCACAGGCGCAGGGCGACTTCTTTTTGCACGAGCAAGACGATCGCATCAAAGGGGTGGGGATTGGGGGCCGCGATCGTCCCCAATAGCTTCTCGATGATCGGGCCTGTAATGTTGTAGGGAATGTTGGCAACGACTTTATTAGGGTTTTGGAAGGCTGGAAACGGCACGAGTAGGGTATCAAGATCGAGTGTTAGGAAATCGCCCTGCAACAGCAGAAAGTGCTCGGTTTGACCCAGCTTTTGGGCGAGACGATCGCACAGATCGCGGTCAATTTCCACAGCTACTACGGCTTGGGCTAGCGGCAGCAATTGGCGGGTCAAAATGCCAGTACCGGGGCCAATTTCCAGGACACGATCGTGCTCGTTCAACGTGGCGGCGTTCACGATACTATTGAGGGCTTTTTCGCTGCGAAGCCAATGTTGGGCAAACTTTTTACGCGGTTGGGGCACAGGGTTACTCCGGTAAACCCACAACGCCGCCGTTCCCAGCAATCACCTCGCCGATCGCAAAAGCAGCGATATTCTGATCGGCAAAGTACTGCATCGTGGTCGTGACCTGAACGGCTGGCACCAATACCACAAAGCCAATGCCCATGTTGAAGGTGTGGAACATCGATCGGGGAGAAACATTCCCCTCAGCCGCTAACCACTGAAAAACGGGCTGTACGTTCCAGGCAGACGATTCGACGGCGATTGATTGGCCTGCACCTAAACAGCGTGGCAGATTTTCTGGCAGTCCGCCTCCCGTGATATGCGCCATGCCGTGAATGGGAATGCCTTGCTTGAGCGCACCCAGAATTGGCTTTACGTAGATTTGCGTGGGTGTGAGCAATACGTCACCCAGGGTTTTGCCATCGAAGATCGCAGGACGATCGCCCCAGTCGTAGCCACGATCGCCCACAATCTTTCGCACCAAACTGAAGCCATTGCTGTGAACGCCTTGACTGGCAAGCCCGATCGCCACATCGCCCACTTGCACCTGCGATCCATCCAGAAGGGCGCTTTTCTCCCCAATGCCAACGCAGAATCCGGCTAAATCGTATTCACCCGACTGGTAGAACCCAGGCATTTCTGCTGTTTCGCCCCCCAGCAGCGCACAGCCTGCCTGCTTACAGCCATCTGTAATGCCCGTTACTACCTGCGCCAGTTGCTCTGAGTTGAGTTTACCTGTGGCTAAATAATCCAAAAAAAACAGCGGCTCTGCGCCACAGGTCAACACATCGTTTACACACATAGCGACGAGATCAATGCCAACGGTGTCGTGGCGATCGAGGGTGTGGGCTAACTTAAGCTTTGTTCCCACTCCATCGGTACCGGACACCAATACAGGCTCCCGATACCCCACCGGAAGCTGAAACAGTCCACTAAAGCCACCAACGTTGCCCAAAACTTCTGGTCGCGTAGTGCTGTCTACCATGCTGCGGATACGTTGCACAAACGCCCGTCCTGCTTCTACGTCTACACCCGCTTCTCGATAATCCATGTCAACTGCCCTTGGGCGATCGTCGCAGGTTGTATTTTACTTGGCTTGGTGGCGAAAAGCGAGAGAGAGCGATGCTCAATGGTTCCGTTTAGCCAACGACAGCAGGAGAGACTGATTCTGTCTTTCGAGCGCGTGGGAAACTCCGAACTCGTTTGGAGCGTACACTCGTCTAGGACGTACAATTTAGACGCAATCCGGTCAATTGCCCCGTTTAGGGATGCTTTGATCCAATCGCTTTAGTACCGTGTGAACCATCATTCTGAAAAACAACCCTGGTGGCCTTATATCCATGCTGTTGCTGCGATCGGGTTATTTTTGCGCCTGGTACTGGTCTTCTTCTCGGATCGGGGGTATCACCCAGATGAAATTTTTCAGTATTTAGAACAGGCCCATCGCATGGTCTTTGGGTACGGCTATATTCCCTGGGAATATCGCTTTGGTATCCGTAACCTGATCATTCCTATCACGTTATCTATACCTCTAAGGCTACTGAAAGCACTTCAGCTAGATAGTCCTGATATTTATATTCCATTCATCAAAGCAATTCTCTGTTTGCTTTCGCTTTCATTAATTTATGGGCTGTATGCTTTGGGCCGAACCGTTGTTTCTGAGCCTGTGGGACGCATTGCGGCGCTGATTGCCTGTTTTTGGTATGAATTGATGGTGTTTGCCCCCAAATCAACACCCGAATGTCTCGCTGCCTATCTGATGGTCGGGGCGCTAGTGTGTCTGGTTAGCTACCCTCGCTGGCAAACGGCACTGGGGCTGGGCGTGATGGGTGCAGGCACGATCGCCCTACGGTTACAATATGCGCCTGCAATCCTGGTTTTGAGCGTTGCCATGATCGTGCTTTGGCGATCGCATCTCAGCCAAATGGCGATCGCGACAGCCGCGTTTATCGTCACTGTGGGCTTGGTGGGCTACATCGACTATTTGACCTGGGGATTATGGTTTGGCAGTTACTACCACAACTACTTGTATAACCAGGTCTATGGTGTCAGCAATCTTTTTGGCAGAGATCCTCTTTTCTACTATTTTGAGCGGCTGACACTCTCTTCAGCAGGGATTTTCCCGCTGAGCATTGTCGTAGCAGTCAGAAAACGAGTCCCTCTACTGGCGTTATGGCTCAGCCTTTTAGCGAGTATTCTGGTCACCCATTCATTGATTGCTCATAAAGAATATCGCTTTGTGTTTGCGGCTGTACCGCTTTGCCTGTTGCTGACCGCGATCGCCTATTGGTATCTCCAGCAGTTCTGCCAGAGATATCCTCGGACGTATGCCCGCATTCCTCAAGCTTTAGCCGTGCTTTTGGTCGCTTATGCCTGCTTCAGCATTTTAGACACCACCGTTTTGACTAGCAGGAACCCATTACTGGAGGGGTATCTTTATCTCTCCAGGCAACCAAATGTGAGTGCCGTCCTGAACCTGAAATCTGAATGGTATGAAACCGGGGGCTATTATTACCTGCACCATCCTGTTCCCATTTACTTTTCCAGGGATGTGAACGCGATCGGCCCAGAAGGCTACGGTCAGTACGTCAGTGATATTCTTTGCCAGCATCACCAGGCCACAATTCCTGGCTTTGGCACGGTACGAACCTTTAAAGAGATTGATATTCGCCACAACAACCATCCCCCAAGTCACTATGCTCAACTGTCAGGAGATTTCTACCAGCCTCAGCAAGGCGGTGTCGATGGGGTCTTTCCCCAGCCAGTCTTTCACCCTCCTGTGCAGATTTTTCCGCCGCAAGGACACCAGCTTTGACCACTCGCCAATGCTGATGTTTCATATTCTTATCTCTAATACCGTTTCCCTTCCATTGAGCTACAGATGATGCACTCTAATCAGCGATGCCATGTAGGTTCGGGCACTCAAAACTCAAAACTCAAAACTGAGAATTAGTTTAAGCCCGGATCGCCTTTCGCAACACCTCACGATGGATCAACGCCCGATCGACCTGAAACTGGATTTGATCGGTAGAGAGGGCTTCACCGTTGGCGTAGAGTTGCAGCCAGATTTGGCTAATGGTGTTGGGGTCAGTGGGGATGTCTGCGAGTGCCCAGCCTGGAAGTTCCAGGGCTTGCATCAGGTTGCTGACTTTGGGGTCATAGCTGAGGGCAAAGCAACGACAGCCTTCAGCCGCTGCCATAATCAGGCCGTGAAAGCGCATGGCGATCGTCATTTCAACGCCACGAAACACGCCTTTTAATTGCTGTGGGTCTTCCAGACGCAAAAGATGGCTGACGCTGGGAAGCTGGGACTGGATGGCTTCGGCGATCGCCAGATCTTGAGCAGCTTGAAAGGGCACCAGCAGAAGACAGGTCTGGGTGGCTTTTTGGAAGGCAATCAGCGCTTGAGTCAGGCTTTCTAGCCGTGCGGGCGTGAGTTGCGGATGGGAGCGTAAGTTGACCGCAACACGAGGGGCTGGCAGATCCCACAAGCCTTCTACGGGCAATGATTCAAGCGCCCAAACAGGATCAGGAGCCAGCGTGAAGGGCAGTCCCCACTCCGCCAGCATGGCAGCCGAACCGTGATCGCGCACACTGATAGCATTGCACCCTGCAAAGGTTTGTCTCGCCATCCCTTGCGTGAGCGATCGCTGGAGCGGCCCAATGCCTTGTGCCCAGGCGATCGTGGTTAAGCCCATCTTTTGCGCGAGGGTCATCAGACCCGCATAGTAAACCGGACTCAGCGCACTGGTGGCATCCTGCATTAAACTACCGCCACCCCAAATGAAGACTTGGGACTTGCGGAGCGCTTGTAAGACGGCAACCAGGCTCTTGCGATCGACCGCTTCCACCTGGTAGCGATCACGGGTTTGGGCAGGATTCCCCGACAGCACGATCGGCGTAACCTGCGCGGGCAGCATTTGCAGCAATGAGGCCAGCAAGGCTTCATCGCCACCATTGCCCTGACCGTAATACCCACACAAAACTGCCCGGATGCCCATGTTGAAGTTTCAGCGTTGAATGTCTGCGTTTGGGTTGAATGGCGACCCATCGATTCGCTCTCCAATCATCCCTGATTTTGACACCCGGTCCGGTAAGAAAATCTACAGCAGCATCCGAGCTATGCCTACCGTAGGAGAGATTCGCTACCGCCACGCACGGCATTAAATAAGCCTAGAAACAACCTGCCATCGGGGGAATGCTTTGATACCGTCTGCTGTGGTCTGGTCAAGCTACAACAGCCGTTGCAGAAATTGGGTGGACGGTGTAGACATCGTTCAACTAGATACCATTCAACCATGCGCCAGTTGTGGCTAATTAACCCGCTATATGAGTGTGGAGATGTGGCTGTGAAAATTAATGGTGTGATCGAACGTCTATGTTTATCCTTAAGTCTTGCTGTTTCGGCGATCGTGTGTGGTCAGTTAGCCGTTCGCGCTGAAGCGACCAACCCAGTTTCCGATCTCCCAATGCTACAGATCGCTGATACGACTCAACTAGCCAGTCATCCAGTCTTGCCAGAGGCTGCTTCTTTTAACAGTCGTGCTGTGACACCCCAGGCGACAACTGCTGTCTTAGCCGCCGCACTAGAGCCAGCCACTCCGTCAGCCGTTCTGCCAACCCAAACAGCAGATCCCTCTCAGGCAGATGTATCAGCTAGCCCGATCGCGTCCACTGCTACAGCCTTAGCGGTTCCGTTGCCTGGTACCGTACCCACATCAGCCGCTGCGCTTGATCTCCAGGCATCTGCTCCAGCCATTGCCGAGCCACAGACTGCCGCCGAACCCTTGACAACCACTGTGGCCCAAATTCCATCGATCGAACCCGGTCGGGCCACTCGCTCCGGTTCTAGCTATGTGGGTGTGGGCGCAAATATTGGCTCGATCGGCAGAACGCCTCTCGGTAGCTTTAGCGGCGCGATCCTGAGCAAAATTGGCTTAACCAGAACTATTTCTGTGCGTCCTGCCGTGCTAATTAATGGTGACGCAACCTTCCTCTTCCCCATCACACTTGACTTTCCCGTTGAGCGTGCGGGAAGTGTAAGCTTTGCACCGTATGTAGGGCTTGGCGCATCGTTTTCGACGGGCGATCGCAAAAATGCGGATCTCATCGTCTCTGGCGGTGTTGATATTCCCCTTTCCTCTCAGTTCACCATCACCGCAGGCGCAAATGCAGGCTTAATTAACGGGATTGAGCTGGGTGTGCTCGTTGGAATTGGTTATAACTTCGCGGGTTTTTAGAGAGGGGAGAGGAGAGGAGGCAGAAGTCAGGAGCCAGAATTTTCCTTGCTTCCCTGCTCCCCTTGCTCCCCCTCTACCCCAACTCCCGACTCCTGACTCCCTAGTTAATCACCGGACTCACCTTACTCACCGTCTTCAACTTGCCATCTGCTTCGACTTCCCATACGTCGTAGACTCCAGAGACATCGCCGCTATCATCAATATCGACATTGCCGCTAGCGCCCTGGTAGTTGATCTTTTCACCCTTGCTTAACAGCTTTAGCCCTTCGCAGACATCGCTGACATCTTTACCAGGGCCATCTGCCACTTCCCGGATTGTGCTCTTGATGGCATCGCCTGTATTGGCTTTAGCCGCTTGAGCTGCAAGCACTACTAATGCTGCTGCATCCCAGGCTTGAGGAGCATAGGCAGCAGGGGCCTGGTTGTACTTTGCTTGCCAGAGTTTGGTGAGTGCATCCAGCGCTTTACCGTCCGCGCCAGGAATAGTGCCAACCGCGCCTTGCAGAATAAATTTGCCATCGCTCGTTTTGCCCACCTGCGACGCAAACTGATCCGATTTAGACCCATCGGTTAGTAGAATCTGCACGCCTTTGCTCAAGCCCTGCTGGTAAGCTGTTTTAAGCAACAGTGCGCCTGTTTCGGCGTAGGCAACCGCTGCGACCCCTTGAGGTTTACCGCCAAACGCTGCTTGCACTTCGGTTTCAAAGGTAGTAGCTTTGGGGTCATAACGAGCGGGCTTTGCCTCGTTGGTGACGGTACCGCCAAGCTTTTTGAAGGCTTGCACAAATTCTTTCTCAAAGCCTCTGCCGTAATCATTGTTGATGACGATCGTCGCTGCCCGTCGAATCCCTCTTTCATAGGCTAACCTTGCCAAGGCGCGTGCCTGATAGGTATCTGGTGGAGCGGTGCGTGCCCAGTAACCTTGAAATTCACCCTTTTTGCCCCGCTCTGTAAAGACGGGACTGGTACTGCCAGGCGATACCAGCATGACCTTGTTGCGAATGGCGATCGGAATGGCGGCGGCCGAAACACTACTGCCAAACGACCCAATGACACCAGCCACTTTATCGACTTCAGCCAGCTTGGTCATACCATCGGCCCCGGCTGTGGGATCGGTTTGGTCATCGGTGTTGGGTAAAAGGTTGACGGGAGCACCATTCACGCCACCGCACTTGTTAACAGTTTCGACCAGCAAAGGCACGGCTGCCAGCATAGGTTGCCCGACAGAAGCCAAGTCACCCGTCGCGGGAAGCAACGTCCCGATTTTGAGACCGTTTCCACCACCACTGGCTGAAACGCTGGGGGATGAAGCGCCTGCCGATGGGGTATTAGCAGGGGGTGCTGAGGCTTCTTGACAGGAAGCCGCGAGAAAGCCGATCGCCAGCGTAGCGAGTGCTAGCGAGACAGCTTTAGCAGGTTTAAGTTGATTCACGGAAGTGAGTGGTTTCATCGGTAAAGTTAAACTCCTCAACGTTTCCTAATAGTTTAGGGGCTATGGACGATCGGTGTAAGTCAGAAGGTAGAAGGTAGGGGGCAGGGAGGGGGAAATAGGGAAAATTCAAAACTCTTACACCTCTCACCTCTCACCTCTCTCTTCCAACTCAAAACTCTCTAGCTTGTCGGCGCAAAGCGCTACTCAAAACTCAAAACTTCTACGCTGACTGCTGCGTCTACGTTCGTTCTTCTGGCGTTTGGATGGGTTCAAATACCGGGCAGAAGCCATCTGGGGTCACTTTAAATTCAAATAGTGGTGAGAGTTGATTCCAGCAGCGCTGACTGCGATAGTGGCGACAGTTACCACAGCAGTTACGTAACGGCGAGTTCGCATCCATCCAGTCCAGCAGGCGATCGTTTGGTCGCAGCAGTTCTCGCTGGGGCAACCCGCGTAACACCAGTTCATCGCCTTGCCAGCGAGCTTCTATCAAGCCGGTATCAGCCAGTTGCTGCCAGCGTGGATCGACGGTAATCGCATCCGGCAGCGTAATCGTCACGCTCATATTTAGCTCGGTCAGTTCGCCCTCATAGCTGGCTTCAGGAGCCGCTGCATGCAAAAACGTTTCCCCGATCGGCAGCTCGACCAGACTGTTAGCTGCTGGGGTATGCAGGTGGTAGCGGTTGTGCAGTTCTTCCAACCCAGTCAAATCTGCCAGATAGGTTGGCGAACCGTGCACAAACACAACGTGCTGTGGTCGCAAGTTATGAATCAATTGCGTTGTCCCAGGGCCATCGCAGTGTTGCGCAAGCAAGTACGTTTCAGTATGGGGTAGGGGATGTAGAAAAATCGAGCTAGGCTGCGTTGTCGCTGGAATGTTACGTCCGCGATCGCGTGATTCGGTATCTGTAGACGTTGGCCTCGCTGGCTTCTCCCCTGCCCCCTGTCCTCCATCCCTTGCTTGATCCCTCCCATAGTGCGGTTCCTGCGGCTGTAACACCAGCCAGGCACCTGGATTATCTGCATAATATTGGCTCAGGTCAGCCGTAACATCCGTTAGTACGATCGACGGACGTTGGGCCAGTAAAACCTGCCGACTGGCGTTGAGATGACGTACACGGGGACGCACGCGTTCATCCCAAAAGAGAGCCTGATGACGGGCAAAGTTTTGTACCGAGGTCGGCAAGTGAGGCAGAATTTCCAAATAAGCATCACAGCCTGCTGCCACAGAGCCATCGACCCAGATGTCGATATCCCGACCTGTAAAGTGGTGGTGGCTGCGCAGTAGCATCAATAGCTCTTGCCCTAACCCCAGCGCTGGAGCGGGAAGAAGAATGGACTGCTTGTCTGCGATCGCGCGCGCGATCCGTTCTGCCAACTGGTTTTCTTGCTGCCGACGGTGGGGATGTCGTGCCGTGCCATAGCTGCCCTCCACGATTAAAACATCTGGCTCAAGGCCACGTAACTCTTCTAGCGGCATTCCCTCCACCAGGCGGGCATTCGATAAAAAGAAATCACCCGTATATAGAACGGTGTAAGCACGAGGGGAGCGATCGTCCTCTGGTAGGGGTGTATAGGTGAGCAAAAACGAAGTCGCTCCAGGTAAATGCCCTGAAGGATAAAGTTCAACATTCAGCCCGTCAAAGAACTCGATTGAAGTGCGCCAAGGCAGTGCATGACATAGAGAGATGCTATGGCCGGGGTCAGCCTTCTCATAAGAACCGTTAGGGTTAACAGTAGGCCAGTTCAGCGGCAAAAACTGAGTGGTGACTTCACTCGCATAGATCGGTAGCTGAGGAAACGCCTGATGCAGTGCCAATAGCCCTCTTGCATGATCGGCATGCGCGTGGCTGCATAGCACCAAATCGGCTGGTGGCGACGCTTTTGTAGCTAAGAGTGTGGAAAGATCGGTCAAACCGCAGTCCAGCAAAACCCGATAACGCCCAAGCTTAAGCAGAAGACAAACCCCTTCATCTGCCCCAACACCATACGCTAAGCATTCCAGTTCACTCACGATCGCGTCGCTTTCCCGCCCTGGGATTCACACAGCATCTACGCCCAACAGCCTCATGCCTCTGTTGGCAAAGTATTGTGTTAGTCATCGCTCTCTAACCAGACTACGCTATAGAGTAACCACTCTGGCGATGCTCGACGGTACTTGCAGGAAGCATCTGATTCTTATCCATCGATGCAAGCAGGAGCTTTTGCGCGTCGATCGCGCAGCCTGAAGCCTCCGTTTGAAAGAGCGTCAGCTAGCAAGGTATAGTTCTGCGGTTGCTAGGCTACATCCAGCGGGTGCATTCGGAGTGCTGCGTCCAGCATGTTGCATTCAGCAAAGCGGTTGCTCTGAAATCACACATCCACCTCAAAATTAATGAGCAGAGCCATTGCCGTGGTAATTATCAGTGTCGTAAAAGCCGTTTTTGGTGCCAAAAAACAAGCATGCCACTGTAAACACAGCCGTCAAAACCACTAGAACTAATTTGACATCCATTTTGAAGGGCCTCCAGGGCTACTATGAAAGTTATTGACATCAGTTGTGCTAGAGGGCGATCGTGCCAGACTCTCAACCTCCGAAGATTGTAAAACGATCTTTTGCGAATCCTAGCGATCCACAGAATTTTGCAACAAGTTTGGTGCTGACACCCGGCTGGTTTGCTCGTCCCTCTACTGCCGTTGCCCCTGACCTTATCGGTTGCACCCTTGTCCGTCGTCTACCGGATGGCACAATTTGGCGCGGTCTCCTTGTGGAAACAGAAGCCTACATGCCGGATGATCCCGCCTGCCATGCCTATCGCCGCCGTACCGAGCGCAACGCAGTCATGTTTGGTGCGGCTGGAATGACCTACGTATACCTCATCTACGGCATGTACCACTGTTTAAACGTCGTGACCGATTTGGATGGGGTGCCCAGTGCTGTTCTCATACGGGCACTCCAACTAGAGACCATTCCGCCCTGGATTGACCCGCAAAAAGAGCCAAAGCCTCATCGCATTGCGGCTGGTCCCGGCAAACTCTGCCGCGCACTCAAAATTGACCTCAGCCTGACGGCTCACCCTCTACAGCTTGGGCAACCCCTGTGGCTAGAACAGCGCAGTCCCAAATTTCAGCACATTCTAGAGCAGCAAGCGATCGCCCTCGTTCAAACCACCCGCATTGGCTTAACTCAAGGTGCTGATTTCCCCTGGCGCTGGTATCTGGCAAATTGCCCCGCTGTGTCGAAGAAATAGTTGTTGGTAAAAGGCAGAGGGCAGAAGGCAGAAGGCAGAGGGAGCAAGGGGTAGAGGAGGAAAGGGTTTTGAGCAGTTAGCGGTCAGCTATCAGTGGTCAACGGTTAGCGATTAGCTTTCAATCTTTAACCTACTCCCTACTCCCAATTTAGCCTTTAGCCTTCATCCTTTATCCTTTCCTACAGCACAATCTCCTCTCCTTTCTCTGTGAACTGCACCGATTTGATTCGCCACTGGACATTATCAATGAGCGTTTTGCGGATGCCGCCGAAGAGGGCGAGCTGTTCGCAGCTTGAGAGCGATCGAAACTGGCGTTTGGCATTGGCAGGAAGACGAAGATCGATGATCGCCCGGTTCCCTTCGCGGCTGATCCGATAGCCTGCAATGGTAAAGTCGCCGCTGTCGGTTTCTTCTAGCACCTTGGCGATCGCGCCTTCAAGCGATTGGTTTGCCGCGATCGTCACTTTTTCAGGGGTTAGCGCAGCACAACGATTATCCACCTTGTAGAGATTGATTGTCGTCATTTTGACAGAAGGTGTCGGTTTGATGGGCCCTAGAGATTGGGCGATCGCCGAGGGTGTTGTTGTAGGACTACTACCTGCAGAAGGGACACTCGCAGAAGGGACACTCGCAGAAGGGACACTCGCAGAAGGGACACTCGCAGAAGGGGTGCTTTCCGGGGGTGGCGCAACGCCACAACTGGTCAAACTAAGTAGGAGCAGGCCTACCATGCCTGTGATGAGGGAAGAAAGGGAGGCATTCATAACTCAGGAGTAATCCTATAGATCGATCTTTTAAAGAAGTGTCCTTCTTTACATTGTGTACTGGACTAAGAAGGGTTAGCATAAGCTCAGCGGTACTTATAGCTAGTACCGATGTCGCATTTTGTGGATTTCATGGACTCTAGTCCATCACCTTACAGTAATACCCTCCTCTAACCTGGTGAGCCTCCATCTCCCAGCGCGGGGGAGATTTAGGAGACGCTATGCTAACCCAGGAAGGTCGTACTTCACTGTCGGATATTGCCGACTTGAATCGTTTAAAGCTAGAGCTAAACCAGCTCCAGCCCGTTGATATCGGGGATTACATTGAAGATCTGCCACCCGAACGGCGTGCGATCACCTTCCGTTTGCTCAACAAAGGTCAGGCAACTGAAGTTTTTGAATATCTTGACCAGGATGTCCGCGAGGAACTCATTGGCTATTTGCACGATGCTCAGGTGTGTCAGCTTGTAGAGGGGATGCGCCCGGACGATCGTGCTGAATTGTTCGATGAATTGCCCGCTGGCGTAGTTAGACGCTTGATCCAGCAGCTTAGTCCGGGTGAACGGCAAGCTACAGCAACCATTCTGGGCTATCCAGAAGGGACGGCTGGACGGGTGATGACCACCGAATATGTGCGGTTGCGGCAGGGCTTAACCGTTGCTCAAGCGCTGAGCAAGATTCGCTTGAATGACCAGGATAAGGAAACGGTCTACTACGCCTACGTCACTGATGACAACCGCAAGCTAGTACAGGTGGTATCGCTGCGACAATTAGTCTTTTCGCTTCCAGAAGCGCTGATTGGTGACATTGCCAGCGATCGCGTGCTCAAGGTCTACACCGACACGCTTCAAGAAGAAGTGGCGCAATTGATGAAACGCTACGACTTGCTAGCGCTGCCTGTGGTCGATCACGAAGATCGCTTAGTGGGCATCATCACCATTGATGATGTGATCGACATTCTAGAAGAAGAGGCCACTGAGGACATTCAGCGGTTAGCGGGTGTGGGCAACGGGGACGAATCCTCTCTGTCTCACCCATTGATCAAGCTGCGCAATCGGTTGCCTTGGCTGCTGGGTATTATGGCGCTATATATCGGAGCCTCAAGCGCGATCGCGCCCTTCCAAAAAACGATCGCGATGGTGCCTGTCTTGGCCGTGATCATGCCCCTGTTCTCAAATACGGGCGGTACTGTTGGTATTCAGGCGCTCACCGTGACAATTCGATCGCTTGGGGTGGGTGAAGTGACTCCCCATGACACGCTCAAAATTCTCCGGAAGGAACTGGTGGCAGGAGTCGGAGCCGCGATCACCCTTGGCTTAACCATGATTATGCTAGCGCTGATCTGGACTCCGCCAAACGAGCGCTGGGTTGCACTGGTGGCAGGCTTTGTGATGGCAGCTAATACGCTCGTTGCCGTCACGTTGGGCACGCTATTGCCAATGGGCTTGAAGCGGCTCAAGCTCGATCCAGCGTTGGTTAGTGGGCCACTGGTCACAACGATGCTAGACACAATCGGGTTTATTCTGTTCCTAACGCTGATCACGATCGTGCTGCGGTTCGTTTCACCATAGTCTGGGCAATTCACGCTATCCCCTGGGACGGTTCCGCCCCACAGGTGTTTTGCTTCCAGTGCTTCATCTCTTCATCAGTAAAGTGATTCACCAAATCCTGGTACATTTTTTCAATGGCATCAG
Source organism: Stenomitos rutilans HA7619-LM2 (assembly GCA_019358945.1). Classification (GTDB taxonomy): domain Bacteria; phylum Cyanobacteriota; class Cyanobacteriia; order Leptolyngbyales; family Leptolyngbyaceae; genus Stenomitos; species Stenomitos rutilans. Next base: position 37,630 of record JAHHIE010000027.1, read on the forward strand.
CGTTTAAGCCTTCCGCTTCCGCCCAAAGGCGACGTTGTTTGAGCATCGCTTGCAAGCGATCGGGCGCTCTGACCGTTGTTTCACTGGTCTTAAATTTAGAAGCAGCTTTGACGTAGGCGAAACGCTGACCTAGCAAGGCAATCAATTGACGGTCTAGCCGATCGATTTCAGCTCGAATCTCCGCCATATTTGCGCACTCATCTGGTACCTTCATAAGCCTGCACAGTTTGGTGGGTGGGGTTAGCTTGCGTCTGTTAACGAAGCGCCATAGCAAGAGTTTACCCTGATGGCACTTGTCAAGTGAGAAGTCTAAAGGATGTACCTTAGTGTGGGTGCGTTTGCACTCGATCGCCATGTATGTCCCCCAAATACGGGTGCAGGGCTTTGACATTCCTGCTGCATCAGCAGACTCGTCGCCATCACTCTCTTCTTCTTTTCTCATGAGCGTTACCTGGAATCGGCATCACATCCTATCCTTGGCGGACTTCACCCCCGATGAGTACGACACGGTTCTGCAAACAGCCAACAGCTTTCGTGAGGTGTTGTCACGTCGCACCAAGAAAGTACCGACCTTGCAGGGACAAGTGGTGGCGAATCTGTTTTTTGAGTCATCAACCCGCACTCGTAGCAGCTTTGAGTTGGCAGCCAAGCGCCTCTCTGCCGATACGCTCAACTTTGCGCCGGGAACATCATCGTTGAGTAAAGGCGAAACCATCCTTGATACCGCCAAAACATACCTGGCAATGGGCACTGACATGATGGTGATTCGCCACCGCGAAGCAGGCGTACCGCAAGCGATCGCCAACGAAATGGATCGTCTTGGCGTGAGAGTCGGAGTCCTCAATGCTGGCGATGGTCAGCACGAACATCCCTCCCAAGCGTTGCTGGATCTATTCACCATCACCACCCTGCTTGACCCTGACCATCCCAGGCTGGAGGTCTTGAAAGACAAAAAAATTGCGATCGTTGGTGACATCCTCCACTCCCGCGTGGCTCGTTCTAACCTGTGGAGCCTCACTGCCAGCGGAGCCGAAGTGCATCTGGCGGGGCCACCGACGTTGTTGCCGCAGTTGTTTGCTGATTTTGTGAGGGAAGATAAGGCTAAAGGATTAGAGCTAAAGGATAAAAGTGAGCAGCCAAATTCATCCTTCATCCCACCGCAAAGCGGAAGCAAGCTACATCCTTCATCCTTTCCCCGAAAGCTCTTCCTCCACTGGTCACTGGAACCCGCCCTCCGCGATGCCGATTTTGTGATGACGTTGCGGTTGCAGAAAGAGCGCATGACTAGTCATTTGCTACCCAGCTTGCGGGAGTACCACCAGCAGTTTGGCCTGACGTGCGATCGCCTCAAACTGTGTAAACCCGATGTCAAAGTCCTCCATCCAGGGCCAGTGAATCGTGGGGTCGAAATTAGCTCGGAGCTGATGGATGATCCCCAGTGCAGCCTGATTTCGCAACAGGTAACGAGCGGGGTCGCAGTCCGCATGGCGCTACTCTACCTCATGGGCAGCAGCAAACTTTAAAGGAGGTCTAAAGATTGCTCAAAAAGTCAAAATCTGCGTTCTTTTGCCACGGCATCACGTTAGGATTACCTACACTTTTTAAGTGGATGAAGGTTGAGAGGCTGCAATAACAAGCTCGCTGAATGATTTTGGCAAAAGGGCAGATTGATTAAATAATTAGCCTTCTTCAGTTGATACCAATGGTTCAATATAGTTAAGCAAATGCGGTAAATCTTCATTAATCACTGCCCAAACTTCGTCGAGATCAACTTCATCGTAGTCATGGGTAAGAACATCTCGCATACCTGCAATCTGCTTCCAGGAAATATCTGGATGTTGTGCTTTGAAACCTGGCGATAGCCTTTTAGTTGCTTCGCCAATGATCATGATATGGCGAAGAATTGCATTTTGCTTTTCAATATTGCCCTCTAAAACGTCTGGTTAACTCCTTCAACATACTGAAAGATCAATTTGATGGCTTGTACGATATCGAGCAGAGCTTCTGGATCACGCAACATAAATCACTTTTGCTGCATTCAGAATATTGCTGCGTCGAATCCAGTTACGGCTTTGCTCGATCGCGTTTTTGCTCACCAAATCGACCTTGCGATGTAAGAGTATTTGTAATTCTTCTTGCATCGTCATTTTTTCAACCAAACCTCGTTTTGAGGCTGGTTGGTAAGCCACTAACACATCTATATCGCTATCAGGGCGAAAGTCATCCCGAAGGATAGAACCAAAGAGCGCCAGTTCAGCAACCTGCCATCGTTCGCAAAACTCAACCAGCTGAGCTTGTGATACGCCCAGACGATCGTAGAGTTATCTCCACACTAATGATAAGTCACAGCCCTGCCATTGAGCGCAATGGTCTCCAGCATCTGCGTTGCTTATTGAGTTGATGATGAAATTGGGTTCCAACTTTCTCCTTGCCTTCTATCCGTCGATTCCCGTTCGCCAAAACGCCCCCGGATCACGTAACTGAGTAGGCCACCGTATTCTCTCACTGCAACTCCCAGTCGTTCGCGATAGCCCATCCCAAGTGGCAGGGCATTGGGGTGAGAAATGACCTCAAACCCATAACTTTGAAACGTGAGCCGCGATCGCAACATGTGGGGATAATCCGTAACCAAAATAATCTGCTTGACACTTTGCGGTAACAGCAGGTTTGCCGTAAAGCGGGCGTTTTCTTCTGTGGTCAGGGAGCAGTTTTCACCCTCGATCGCAGTATCAGGAATGCCTTTTGCCAGCAACTGACGCACGATCGGCTTGGAATCTCCCCGTCCGCTTACAAAGATGCGCGAGGCCCGGTTTGCTTGCCAGAGTGCGGCTGTGGCATCAATGCGATCGTACATGAACCGCGAACCACGGCCGAGCACCACGATCGCGTCTGCCTTTGCGCCTGAATCGGGTGGAATTTGACTGGTTAACGCCTTTGTTACGAGCGCAAGGCCTGATGGCGAAGTCAACAGGAGACAGATCAGCGTTAATACCACAACACTCTGAGTCCGTCGGCGATTCCAGCGCCAATGCCGAAGCTGTCGCTGAAGCCATCGCCGTTGAGGTGGTTGCCACAGCATCCAGGCCGCCAAAGCCAGCAGCACCAGGAAGAAGGCTAGCAGCGTCAAACGAATGGATAAACTTAGAGGCTGAGTCAATCGGCCCGAAATCAACCAGGTCAGGCTGACCCAGCGGCTGTGTGACCGAGGACATGAAACAGAATCTAGCATTTACGGGTTCGTTGAGAAGGGCTGATCATGGCAAAAGACAGGGTGGATCGATCACAACCTGCTGTTCTTAACGCCAAGATAGGTGCAAAGCATCTAGGGTTGCTTAGCTAGCGCTATTCTAATTTGCCTGCCCTTGCGAACCTTGTCGCTCATGTGAAAATTACGGATAGCGACTGTGAACTTTTCATGGATAACGAGCTGATTCTCTTCCTCAGCAGCGTGGGGTTGCTGATTCTTTATCTGGTGTGGTCTGCCAAAACAGAAATGGGCACCAAAAACCCCTGGAAGAAGTAGCGATCGCCCTGCTACTAACTTGCAAGCACTGAAGCAATCGGTGCATCAGGCGGCATTACCTTCTGAGTAGGCGCGATCGCGGTGGGACTCACATCTGCGGCAGACGGCTCACGGGGCAGAAAGCGTCCCCGCAACCCATAACCAACGAGTCCCAAATACTCTCGGAACACTAGAAAAGCCTTCTTCTTCGTATCTAAGCGCTGCGGTAGCGGGTTGATATGCGGTACGACCTCAAACCCAAGGCTCCGAAAGGTCAGAAGCGATCGCAACATATGGGGTGGATCGGTCACCAACAGAATGCGATGAATCTTTTGGGGCTGCAAAATAGCTGCCGTGAAACGGGCGTTTTCTTCTGTCGTGCGAGAACACGGTTCACCAGCGATCGCCGTACTCGGAATCCCCTTTTGTTCCAACAGGTCGGCAATTTGCTGCGCGTCACCCCAACCACTCGCAAAGATTAGGGGTGCGCGATGAGCCTCCCATAGACGAGCAGACACATCCACACGTTCCGATCGCATCGCCGTCCCCCGCCCCAGCACCACGATCGCGTCTGCGGTTGTGCCGGGATCGGACGGAAGAAAACTAACCAAAACACGATTCCCGATCTTGATCATGGCAGGCGAGAGGGTCAGCAAGTACACGCATAACAGCGTCGCTCCTAGCGCACTGATGCGCCGCCGCCAGCGCAACCGTCGCAAGACCATCGGCAGCAACGTTAAAAGCACTAAGGGCGGGATGATCAATGCAGGCGTTGTCAGCCAGCTAAAAATCTGCCAGGACAACGAAGTCCAGGAAGTTGTAAGAGTTTTTTGTAGGCACAGGGATGGGTCTAGCATTGCGTTACCTGATCAATCTCATTCTGTATGCAACGATGGTCGTCGGCAGTGCACCCAATGCGATCGTTACTACCTTAACCTCTTCAGTATTAACAAATGTTTATGCAGGAAGTCGCCCCTTGATCACAGACATTGATCAACAGTGATCACAGACAGCGCTCTAGCTCATTAACCGCTACACTGATCACTATTAAAGCCACACTCATCCAACGTTGATGTATCGCTGAGACAACAGATTTACAGCCGTTTTCGTTTGGCTTCACCACATCTGCGACCCGTTCTCCTGCACCCGTCCTTAATAAGACCGTAGTTGAATGACACTGACAGAATAATCCGAACCGCTCCCAACTCCCAAATCTGGGGGAGCCGAACCATAAAGTCCTTTGGGCGCACAAGAAAAGGGGCCTAGTTTCTGCTTATTTCAGTGCCATTCGACTGTAGTTTCCTTGATTGAGAACTGCTGTAAGCTGCCCTTGAAGTGTTTTTATGCAAACCAAACTTCCCATCGTCTCCACCCCGCAACACAGCCGCGATAGTTTGGTCATCACCTTTGCGCCGCTGTCGCTCACAGAGGCATATGCGCTGGCAGAAGATGATGCCAATGGCGCGATCGTGGTGATGAGTGGCACCGTCAGACATCAGACGGATGGTAAGCCAGTGGTCGCGCTGGAGTATCAGGCGTATGAGCCAATGGCACTGCAAATCTTCCGTCAAATTGCCCATGAAATCCGGCAGCGCTGGTCGGATGCCAATCGCGTTGTCATTCACCATCGCACGGGTCGGCTTGAAATTGGCGAAATCAGCGTGCTAGTGGCTGTCGGTTGTCCCCATCGGGCAGAAGCATTCGAGGCATGCCAGTACGCGATCGACACCCTCAAACACAACGCCCCCATTTGGAAGAAAGAGCACTGGGCAGACGGCTCCAGCAGTTGGGTCAGTATTGGTGCTTGTGAACAGCCGGGAGCAGTTTGCTAATGATTCACCTGCCTGATGCCAGTGCGTGTCTGGCCGTTCGCTCAATCCATCAGCATCAGTAGGAGCTTAGCGTTTCACTGCTGTGGGTAAGGTCAGCCTGAAGGCAGTGTGGTCAGCGATCGCCAGGTCAAGGGTTAGTGAACCACCGTGAGCGCGGACAATTTCGCGTGCCAGGCTCAGCCCCAGCCCAATGCCTTCGACTTTGCGGGTACGGGCAGGATCACCGCGATGGAAGCGATCGAAGATACGATCGCGATCGCTCACGGGGATGGGTTTAGAGGCATTGCCAATGGTTATGGTCACGGTCTTGTCCGTTTGGTGTGCGTCAAGCGTAATCCAACCATCGGGAAGATTGTATTTAATCGCATTGCTGAACAGGTTTTGCAGGACTTGCATCAGGAGATCGCGATCGCCCTCCACCCACAACCCTTTGGGAATGACAGTTTGCACCTTCAGATGGGGAGCCAGCAGTTCTAGATCTTCCAGCATTTCCTCCAACAAAATGGAAATTTCCACCGAAACTGTGTGCAAACTCATGTGTCCTGCGTCGGCTAGGGACAGCAGCAAAAGTTTCCGCATAATGCTACTCAGGCGACGTACCTCATCTAGCAGGTTGCTCAAGCGTTGCTGCACTTCAGAACCAGACGGTACTTGTTGAAGCGATCGCTCCAGTTCACCTTGCAGAATTGTTAGCGGCGTTTTAAGTTCATGGGCTGCGTCGGCGCTAAAGCGAGAAGCCTGGGTAAAGCTGCGCTCTAGACGTTCTAGCATCTGGTTAAACACCTGAATCAGTTCGATAAATTCACTGTCTGTTGTCCCCGTAGGAATGCGTTGGTCGAGTCCTTTAACGGTTACTTGTTGAATCACATCGGTTAATTGATGAATTGGACGTAACGCGCTGCCAGCAACCAACCAGGCACCACCCGCGACCAATAAAAGCACACCGGGAATGGAAATCAGGAAGATACTGCGAATGGTACCCATCTCCTGATTGATGGTTTGGAGGTTGACGGCGATCGCAACGCTTAGTTCAGGAAAGTTTGCGGCCCCAATGCGCCAGTCTCCGGTGGTTGTTCGTTCAGTGACAAACTGCGGGCGAGGGGGTGATAGACGCGACGCTGGACGTGATGGATTGTTTGGTGAGTCCGATCGAGGGGGCAATGGTGGTGGTTGCCCCCTTAGCGGCGCTGGTGGTGCAAGTTTCAACTGTCGAATAAGCAATGAGTTCACACTCTGGTCAGCAGGCAGAGCGTTTGTTTGATATAGCGTGTTACCGTTCCCATCCAGCACCAGTAGCGCGATCGGTGTTTTGGTATTGGCTCCAAACGCATAGGCTAAGGTGCTGCCGTAGAAATCCCAGCGTTCTGGCTCTCGCAAACGTGGTGCACGCAGCAATTGATTCACCAGTTCAGCATCCAGACGGCTAATCTTCGCGGTATAAATTTGAAACCAGGAGACTGCCGCAAACCCAATAAGGGCAGTACCTGCCAACATCGCGGACAGCAGCGCCACTCGTAACCGAAACGATTGCCATTGGAAGGAATGCCATTTCATACTAGGTCAGGCTTGCGAAACCGATAGCCAACCCCACGAATGCTTTCAATCCAGCCAGTGTCGTCAATGGGATCAATTTTCTTGCGAATCCGTTGGATGCAAACATCGACCACATTGGTATTGGGGTTGAAGTCGTATCCCCAAACGTGTTCCAAAATTTGGGTGCGCGTGAACACCCGTCCCGGCGATCGCATCAGGTATTCCAGCAAATTAAATTCCCGGCTGGTGAGTTCAATGGCCCGTTGCTGGCAGGTCACTTCGCGGGTGATGCGATCGAGCTTAAGCGAACCAACTGTGAGCAAATTTTGGCGTTCACCGATGCTACGACGCACCACTGCATGGATGCGAGCGGCTAACTCTTCCACAAAGAACGGTTTGGCAATGTAATCATCAGCGCCCAGATTCAACCCTTGCAGGCGATCGTCCAGTTCATTGCGGGCAGTCAACAAAATCACGGGCGCATTCCGACCTTCGCGCCGAAGCTGTTTCAAAATCGCCAAGCCATCTTTGCCGGGCACCATGATATCCAGCACGATCGCGTCGTAGTCGTGATCTAACGCTCTCAGATACCCATCGTCACCATTGTCGCAATAGTCTACGACAAAGCCCTGCTCCTTCAACCCCGCACGGACAAAGTCAGCTATTTTTGCTTCATCTTCGACAAACAGGACGTTCACAAGTCACTTACTGCTTACCAACTGCTCCATTGTAGGGTCACCCTTCCTCAACTTAAATGACAAAACTGTAATTCACACGCAGTGTTAGCTGTCATTTTGGGCAGGCTAGATGGAATTAACTACGGACTACACAACCATTTGGGCAGTGCCTTTGTAGTAGGTCATTGGTGACTGGTGAACCGACTGTTCTTCTATTATCCTGACCGCAGCACCGCTTCAGCTCTACTATCAACATCTAAAGGATTACTATGAACGTGCGTCGAATCTTAATCGCAACAGCTATTCCCGTACTCATGGGTTCGTTTGGGTTAGCCGCTTCCAACCAAGTCAATGCCGCTAATTTAAAGACTCAAGTTGCTCAAGCATCGCAACCATCCAATCAACCGCCCGAAGGTCAACGCAGACCGCCCCGTATCGACTTTGCCGCTGCTGCTGCCAAGCTCGGCGTGACGGAACAGCAGTTAAAAGATGCTTTGGGTGTGCCATCGCAGCCACCGAGCGATCGCAGTCAGCGTCCTCCTCGTCCTGATTTTGCTGCCGCTGCCGCGAAACTAGGCACAACCGAAGCCAAACTCAAGCAAGCGTTAGGAGTGCCTGCTAAGTCGCCTGGTCAACAGGGCCGCACGGGCGATCGCAGCCAACGTCCCCCTGGCCCTGATTTTGCTGCCGCTGCGGCCAAGCTCGGCGTTACAGAGCAACAGCTAAAGGACGCTCTAGGTGTACCCGCTCAACCACCCAGCGATCCTAGTCAACGCCCCCCTCGCCCTGATTTTGCTGCCGCTGCGGCCAAGCTGGGTGTAACGGAACAACAGCTAAAGGATGCTCTGGGTGTACCTGCTCAACCACCCAGCGAGAACGGCGCACCACCTCCTAACTCCTAATCAGTAGGGAGCGCATTTCTCTGCCTTAAGGGTGAGATGTTGGCATAAATTAAACCTCCACATGCGCATAGATGTCTTAATTGAGTTCATATTGCAAGGATGTTTGGTGATGAATCATAAAATCGCAGTCACGCTACTTGCTTTGCCGATCGGTGCCTTATCGATCGGTGCATCTACCCTTCTATCTCAGTCCGCTACTGCCGCAGAAATTACACCTCTGGCAGTGCGTCAGACTCCTGTGATCGTTGCCCAGCGCTACGATGATAATCGTAGCGATCGCGACCGAGACAACGATCAACGTGACGCCATTCGACGCGAAGAAGCTCGACGGGAAGCCCTTCGCCGTGATGCAAATCGCCGCGAACGAAGAGTCTGGATACCCGGTCATTGGGAATCTGGTTTCCTGGGCATTGGTCGCAAATGGGTAGAAGGCCACTGGGAAACACGCTAACGCGACGTGGGTGTATCTGCCGTTGAGCATTAAGCGATTCATTTAAAGCAAGATAACGGGCGATTGGCGATCGTCCGTTTTTTTAATGCAACGCTACTTGCAACAACGCTCTGCAATGAATTGCAGGTTAACAGAACAAAGCCTGTTGAAACGGACTGACGTGGGCTTCTCCTACTAGGCAGTGTTTTAAAACTTCAATCGTTTCATTGCTGATAGCTTCTGCCCCCTTTTCTTGTATGCCCAAAGGGCTTTAAGCCCCCAATGCTGAGGGACTTTGAAGCTGGTTTGTAAGCCCCCAAATTTGGGGGCTTCCGAGGGCTTTAAAGCACGCCCTAGCCCGTTCCCATCGCGTTGCCGAGGGCACTACGTTTAGTTTTGAATAGAGCAATGCCATCGTCGAAAGGACTGAAAGATACCCTCTTGGAAATGCTGCAGGATTTGGATTTAACGCACTAATAGACCAACTATACTCGCCTCCCCTGCCTCCCCCGCTTCCCCTTGCCTCCTCTACCCTCTGCCTTTCCCATAAATGACAAAACTGTAATTCAAGGTGATGGGAAACGGTCATATTAGGCTGCCGTAATGGAACTATCGAACAGCATCACTATGATTCGTTGTTGTTTCCAACAAATGCAGCGTTATGACACTTGATTCCCCCCAAGCTATTCCATTCAATCCGTTGCCCAACCGTATCATGAGACAGCGGTGGACTAAATGGTTGATGGGCCTACTGCTCCTCAGCTCCCTGTCAGGTGGTGGCTATTTGGTTTATCGCCAAACCATTGCTTCCACCAGTCAGGCAGCAAGGGGCAAACAAATCACGGTTCCTGTCTCGCGTGAAACGATTCCCATCACGATCGCCGCCAATGGTACGGTAGAAGCCAAACAATCCACCAACGTCAGCCCCAAAAGTTCTGGACGGCTCAAAAGTTTGATCGTCGATGAAGGCGACGTAGTGCAAGCAGGGCGACCCCTGGCCTACATGGATGACTCAGACCTGCAAGGGCAACTGATTCAAGCACAGGGTTCGCTGGCATCGGCTCAAGCAAACTTGCAGAAGCTCGAAGCTGGCAACCGCCCTGAAGATATTGCTCAGGCAGAGTCTACCGTGAGAAGCGCTCAAGTTACATTGAGTCAGTCACAGGCAGATCTTCAACGGTATGAGCAACTGTATCAGTCAGGAGCCATTTCTGCCCAATCGGTGAGCCAATACCGCACCACGCGAGACACCAATCAGGCAGCAGTAGACAAAGCGCAACAGGCACTCAAGCTATTGCAAGTTGGCAATCGCACAGAAGATATTGCCCAGGCACGCGCTCAGGTGACGCAAGCAGAAGGCAGTTTGAAAACCATCCAAACGCAGATTGAAGATGCCGTTATCCGTGCTCCCTTTAGCGGTATTGTGACGGCAAAATATGCTGACCCCGGTGATTTCGTCACCCCCACCACCTCTGGAAGTTCGGTTTCATCTGCCACTTCGTCGTCTATTTTGTCGCTGGCCTCCACCTATCAAGTTTCCGCAGATGTAGCTGAAACCGATATTGGCAAGATTAAGCTGGGGCAAACTGTCACCATCACCGCCGATGCCTATCCCGATCAAACCTTTCAGGGCAAAGTGTCTCAGGTGGCGGCAGAGGCAACCGTCACCTCGAACGTCACGAGCTTTAAGGTGAAAGTGGCGCTTACCGATCCTAAAAAGCTGTTGCATCCCGGTATGAATGTGGATGCCAAATTTGATGCAGGTAAGTTGGATAACGTTCTGACCGTACCGACCGTCGCGATCGCCCGTCAGCAAAACGGCACCGCTGTCCGCGTACTCACCCCAGACGGGAAAGCCAAATTTATACCCGTTACCACTGGAGCCACCATCAACAACAAGACCGAAGTCCGCTCTGGTTTGCAAGGCAATGAAAAAGTCTTAGTCAGCGCACCAGCCGGAGCTTCGGGGACAGGCGCTTCTAATCGAAGCGGTAATGCCAGTGGAAGGAGCGGGGCAGGGGGAATGAGCGGTGCTGGGATGGGAGGACCGCCGCCGTTTTAGATGAAGACAGAGGCGGGGAGGCAGAGGAAGCGGGGGAGGCAGAAGGCAGAAGGTTAAGTTGACGCTCTAAGCTGCATCTTTCGACCCCTAGACTTGCCACTCCGAGTTCAAAGCTCCACTCTCCGGGTTCAAAGCTCCATCTTTCGACCTTTAAGCTCTACCTTCCAAGTTCAAAGCTCCATAGTCCAAGTTCAAAGCTCCACTCTCCGAGTTCAAAGCTCCACTCTCCGAGTTCAAAGCTCGACGTTTTGACTCTTAAACTTAATCATCCGAGTTCAAAGCTTGATCTTTCAAGCTCAAAGCCTCATCTTTCGAGTTCAGAGCTAAATCTTTTAAGTTCAGATCTCAACTTTTAACCTTAAAGGTTCAACATTTTAACCTTAAAGCTCCATCTTCCAACCTCACTCCTCATTCCTCATCCCTCATCCCTTCTCCACCGAGGTTTCGGCATGAAAACACACGATCGCAAACCACCCCTCAAACAAGCATCCATTCTGATGCAGCGGAGTACATCAATCTCGTTCGGCGAAATTCTGACGATGGCGATCGAGGCACTCTGGAGCAACAAACTTCGCACGGTGCTCACCATGCTGGGCATTGTTATTGGCATTACGGCGGTCATTGCGGTGACGGCGATCGGTCAGGGTACGCAGAAATCGACGGAGCAACGCTTGCAATCCCTTGGTACTGACATTTTGCAAGTGCAATCGGGTGCAGCCAGAAGTGGATCGGTGCAGCAGGGTGCGGGAAGTGCCACCACCCTAACGTTGGAAGATGCTCAGGCGATCGGGCAGCAGGTGATTGGCGTTGATCGTGTCTCGGCGTTCTTGCAGCAAAACGCGCAGGTGGTTTACGACCAAAACAACAACTCCATGACCATCATCGGCACGGATGTAAATTATCCCGATGTGCGAAATACACACCCACAAACGGGCCGATTTTTCACGCAAGAAGAAGTGGATGCTGCCTCGCCTGTAGCAGTTCTGGGGCCTACTGCTCGTGATGAGTTGTTGGGGACAGGCAGCACGGCTGAAGGTGCCCAAATCCGCATTCAAGGGCAAACCTATGATGTCATCGGCGTGATGGAAACGAAAGGTTCACAAGGCCCCCAAAGCCCAGATGAACAAATTTATCTGCCACTCACCAATATGTCTGCTCGCCTGGTGGGAAACAATGCGGTGAAAGGCATTGCCATTCGGGGCGTTTACGTCAAAGTCAAAAGTCAGGATCAGCTCGATGCAGCACAGTATCAAATTACAAATCTTCTGCGGGTACGGCACGGCATTTTTCCAGAGAAAGGCAATAAAGATGATTTTCGGATTATCAATTCAGCCGATGTGATTGAAACGTTGACCAGCACCTCGAAGCTGCTTACGGTGATGGTTGTGGCGATCGCGGGTATATCCCTCATCGTTGGCGGCATTGGCATCGCGAATATCATGCTGGTGTCTGTGGTGGAACGCACGCGAGAGATTGGAGTTCGTAAAGCGATCGGTGCCACCAGCATCGCCGTTCTGAGCCAGTTCCTAGCCGAAGCGGTCGTGATTGCCGCATTGGGTGGCGTGATTGGCATTGGTCTGGGTGTGGCGATCGCCTTTGCTGCTGCCAATCTCTTCAGCTTCCCATTCGTCTTATCAATCTGGGCAATCCTCCTTGGTTTTGGCTTAACCTTCGCGATCGGGCTGGTGGCAGGCGTGATTCCTGCACGGAATGCGGCGCAGTTAGACCCGATTACGGCGTTGAGGAGCGATTGAGCTAGGGAGTAGGGAGTAGGGAAGCAGAGGGGGCAGGGGAAGCAGGGGAGGCGGTTGAGGAAGTGGGCTAGAGGTTTCGATATAGCGAGAGGTTTGTCGCTAGGGTTGATTGAAATTTGCATCATCGACCCATGCCGAAACTGAAAAGGTTTGTAATTCCCCTGCTGCTTGCGTCTCCCTTAGTTTTGCTTCTCACTCACTGTAGTGTTGGCAACCCACTACCAATCCTAATTGGGAAAAAGATTTGGCTCAATAGAGACGACAGTCTTTTGAGAAATGAGGTGAGCCGCATGATTCCAATCGGTAGTTCCATCATGAATGCGAAATGGCTCTTGGAATTTAATGGATTTCAATGTGACTACAAGAAGGCTTCTGATCCGACAGATGGTTATCTTTCCTGTGAGCAAACACAATCTTACCTGGTATGCGCCATAACCTATAAAACTGCTGTTATGTCCGTCAAAAATGCAGTTTCACGTATTGAGTCATCAACTGGAAACTACTGTCTCTAGCTTCCCTACAGCACAAAACCTTTTGTCCGCATAGGTTACGCTCACCTTTTCTGATGTGTCAGAACAGCTTTACCCATCCTACAACTGCTTCCCCTGCCTTCTCCGCTCCCCCTGCTTCCCCTGCTCTCCTCATGTGCAAACTACTCATTAAAAGGATTACTCAACATGGCAACCATGATTTGGATGGAAGACATTCGGAAAACCTATCGACTGGGTGAAGTAAATGTGCCTGTACTCAAGGGCATTGACCTATCCATTGAAGAAGGCGAATACGTCGCCATTATGGGCATGTCGGGTTCGGGAAAATCGACGCTGATGAACATTCTTGGCTGTCTCGATCGCCCCTCTGCTGGACATTACCTTCTCGAAAACAGAGATTTAACCACGCTCACCAATGATGAACTGGCGTACATCCGCAATCGCCGGATTGGGTTTGTGTTTCAGCAATTCAACCTGCTGCCTCGTGCCACTGCGCTCGAAAATGTGATGCTGCCAATGGTGTACGCTGGTGTGCCCAAAGCCCAGCGGCGACGACGAGCGGCGGAAGCATTGGCGCACGTTGGTTTAGTCGATCGCATGAATAACCGCCCCAATCAACTTTCGGGAGGACAACAGCAGCGAGTCGCGATCGCTCGTGCCCTGGTCAACCGTCCTGCGCTGGTGCTGGCAGATGAACCCACAGGGGCTTTGGATACACAGACTTCTCAAGAAGTGATGGATTTAATGACGGAATTGAATCAACAGGGCATCACGATCGTCATTGTGACGCACGAACTGGATGTGGCGAACCAAACCCATCGCACAATCTACGTCAAAGATGGTTTAGTCACCCGTCCCGCAGCCCTGGCACATTAACTACTGACCACTAACTAATCAATCCACTTCCATCACGTTCCCAAAGTTCTATAAATTCGTCGAAATCGCTTGCACGGGACAGGTAGGAATGCACTGCTCACACACAATGCAGCGCGATCGCGTGAAGGTGAGCTTAAACGATTCTGAGTCAAGCTTCAGGGCCTCAGTCGGGCACACACCTGTGCAAAGCCCACAATGCACACAGGTTTCTTCATCAATCATGATCTCGCGGTTAGAAAACGAAACGCCAATGTCTTGCGATCGCATCCAGTCAAGGGCTGCATCCAGTTCGTCAATATCCCCAGATAGCTCAACGACGAGCTTGCCCACCTGATTGGGCGCAACCTGAGCGCGAATGATATTCGCCGCCACATTAAAATCCTTTGCCAATCGATAGGTGACTGGCATTTGAACCGATCGCTTTGGAAAGGTGAGCGTAACTCGCTTTTTCACAGTCTCAAACGTAAAGTGACTCTATCTTATCGATTTCTACAGAAAAGCTGGGGATTATACCGATTTAAAGAATGACGGCTACAGATCAATCGGTGGGTAGGGGCAAGGCATTGCCTTGCCCCTACAAGATGTGTCGCATTTTCAATTCAAATTGGTATTAGAGCGTTGATTTTTCAGTTGTGCCACTGAACCAGAGAGGTTTGAATTCCTCCCTCTGCTTCCTCCGCTCCCCCTGCCTCCCCAGCCCTTCCTATTCAAAAACCTGCGGCGTAAAGCTGCCATGCAACCCATAAGGCACATGATGCTTGAGATGTAAACGGGCGATCGGCCCCCGATGCAAATCGCGTGCGTCTAGAATCACGACATCCGATCGCTCATGTGCCGAGTCATAAACCAGCGTGAGCAACCAGCCATCATCCTCTGCTCCAACCAGATCTGCTGACGGCAATCCATCCTTAAACGCAGCAGAGGCGCGCGGCACAAAGATGGGTTCGCTGACGTAACCGTGTGGTGCTGCACTCCAAAGCTGTCGTTTGTCTGTTTCCACATCAATCTTGGCGATCGCCTGTAGTGGTGCATTTCCTTCAGGTGCATGAGCTGCCCCCATGAAGACGTAATGGTGCGATCGACCCGCTTTCGCCGGATGCACGTAGGGAAACTCACAACAGCGGCTTTCCACCAATTCACGCTGCACTGCTTGAGTGGTCAGGTTCACGTGAAACCGCCAGAGTTGCCCTGGAGTTAAGGCTGCAAAATCTGTTTGTCTAAAATCAGCGTCAGCCTCCACAGCGGGTAACGAACCGTAGCAGACCGAATCGATTACGATTTCATCTCCTTGCTCAAACGCATTGGCATGGTGAAACACAAAGCCAGCGTGAGTCTCAAAGATTCGAGCCTTGAGTGCGTCGCGTTGAGCCGCTGATGCTGTGTGTCGTGGAATCACCACAATCCGCGTTGGTTTTTCAGGATTGAAGGTGATGCATTCGCCAGCACCGCGTTTGCCTAACAGAAACGGTAGTGGGTTAAAGCTGACGGGATTTTGAAAGAAGATGGCGTAATTGGGCGTAATGGCAAAATCGTGAATGAAGGCAAAGCCCGGTGTGGCATGGGAATGCTTTCGCAGCAATTTGCCATCAGGATGGAACTCAAACAGCGTAATGGTGGAAGATAATCCTGGCTTGATGGAAAAATTGACCAGACAAGGTGCACCGTCATCCTGATTGCAGGCAGGATCAATCCAGGGATGAGCTGCAAAGGCAGCACCAGGCTGCAACACGCCATTCAGGTGATCGAGTCCCAACGTCTCTAGTGTGGCAGGGTCAAGCCGATGCGGTTCAGCCGCTTCCCACAGTGCCAGCAGCTTTCCACCCCAGTAAAGAATGTTGGTGTTCGCAATGTTTTTGAGGCGAAAATCAAAGGCATTTGCCAGCCATCCACCCGGCTTTTGCGTCCCAAACACGCCACGATAGAGGATGCGTCCTGCGGCTTGTTCTGCAACATACCCCTCGGTGCGAACGAAGCGATTGCGAAAGTGGGCACGCCCGTTGTCGAAGGCGATCGCGCAAATCATCCCATCTCCATCAAAGGGATGATGAATCGTCTGCCCATTCACATCTAGCATCCCTGGCCCATTACGGAACAGGGTACCGTGCAGTTCAGGCGGAATTTTGCCTTCAACGTCATCGATCCAGTAGTCAAACTCTTGCTTGAGAGAACGGTAGCCCTTCTGCCATCCTTCGCGATTGTAGGAAAGCGTCGGCGGCACGGTCGATGCGCGTTCGTTGAGCTGGAAGCTTTGCATAGAAACCAGGAAAGTTTTTAGATTTTGGTTTTTGGTTGTTGGCAAGCAGGAGCGAGGAGTCAGCTTTAACCTTATGCCCTTTGCTTTTAGCTTTTAGCCTTCATCCCTCATCCCTTATCCCTTATTCCTTCCCCTTACTCTTCCCCCACAGGTTCAATCTGTCGTGACTTCGGCATAAATTCAGTCATTAAATCAGGCAAAAACGGTTGCCCTAGATGCCTGGAAGCGGAAGAGTCGGCTTCGATGACGGGGACTGAATGTAGCGTTGTCGCTAATGCCGCTTCGGTGGTCTGCTCAGCGCGAGGTAGCCAACCCAAAAACGGTAGTGGCAAGAGTGTCGAGAGGTTGGTAATGACGACCAAAAGCGCCAGATTGCTGAAGTTGTTTTCGGTGATGCCTAGCCAGTGCATCAGGAAAGCGCCCGATTCGTAAGACAGTAGCCCAGCCAGATTGACTACCGACATTAGCAGCGCAAAAAAGGTTGCTTCAACACCAGGGGGACAAAGCCTTGCAGCCAAGACCAGAATCGGCATGTAGGCAATCTGACCCATAACCGTCAAAATCAAATTGTCGCCCAGGCTAAACCAGCGATCGTCAATGCCCAGTGTCCGGTTCGCGTGCGTCACCAGCAGCAGGGTTGTCATACCTAACGCCGCCGAAATCACCGTAGACCAGCCAAAGATGACCCGAAACGGCACGGTTTTCAAAAAGCGCTGAAAAAACCAGATGCCTAACAGCGAGGCTAAACTTGTGACGAGCCGCACGCGCCCTAAGAACTCTGGTTCAAACCCTAACTCATTCGTGGTGAAGAAAAAGAACGCAGATTCAGCGGTTGGCATGGCTTGCCAGAGGAAGAGAAATGCTGTTGGCATCCAGATCGATTTCTGGCTGACGGCCTGACGAAGTTGCACAAACTGCTCACACACCAGCGACCAATTCATCCGCTCTGTCACACGCGTTTCGGTGATCAACCATGCCACCAGGGAAACAATCAGTGGAAAGGTTGCCGTAATCCCAAAAACCGTGCGAGTGCTAAAGTTTTGCAGTAAAGAGCCGCTGAAATAGGCTGTGAGAATGCCACCAAGCGCTGAGGTACCCCAGCAAAGCGACTGGAGTGAGCCAGCCTTACCAAGGGACTCGCCCCGCGCCCGTTCCACAACCAGGGAATCCACAATGACATCGCTAAAGGCAACGGAGAGCGAACCCAGCGCGATCGCCGCTGTTGCAGCCCAGGCAGAATGGACGATCGTTGACAAAGCCACCCAGGAAAGCACTCCTAGTAAGCCTGACAAAATTAAATATGGTCGTCGTCGGTAGCCAAGAATCGGTAAACCGTCCGAGATAAAGCCGAACAATGGCTTCACCATCCACGGTAGAGCCGCAATCCCAGCCAAAGCAGACACCTCAGCCGGACTCAGCCCCAGTTCATCCTTCAAAAAGAAGCTGACCGCCAAACGCGCTAACCCCAGAATGCCCTGTACAAAATACACCAGCAAAATGGCAATCAGCTCGGCGCTTGGTTCATTCCCCAAAAAGATCTTCTCGGTGAACGATGCTTTCAGTCTGGCTAAACCAGTTGTGGAAACAATCATTGATAATTTGTTACAAACGTTTATCAATTCAGCCCCTATCATAACGCTTGATTACAGGAGAGGCACTGTTTACTCTTTCAAGCTGCCCAATTTGCGTTCATGGTGATACATTTTCTTCTTGATTGCGTCAGCGTTGAGCATGCCAGCATTGACAAACATCTCTAAGAGCCTTGCCAGTAAAGCTGATTTTTGCATGACGGCTAAATTTGAAGAAGTGTGAACATCAAGAGCAACTATTACGTTATGTAAACGAAATTTGACGAATGGCTCTTCACTTACCTGTCTGAATGAACTTGCAAACAGGCACATTTTTCCAGAAATGATGCCGCCTTACGCTCTGCATCGGGATTGTGGGTATGGGCTGGAGTGGGTCGGATGATGCCGTTGAAGAGATCGTCCAAATCGTAGGGAGTGAAATAGTGCCACACCCCCTGAGCATTGCAGCGCACGCCGATCGCTGTTGCTGTATGAAGCCAGTCGGCAATGCCATCCTCAGTGCTTCTGTAGGGTCTGCGACCAGCACGCCAACGGGCAAAGCTGGCCTGGTTCTTGACATCAAACACGTAGTCAGGAAAGTGCCCGGTCAGAATTGCTTTCGCTACCAATTCTTGATCACGGTTCCCCTGCGCGTCAAAAAACGCCAGATCAAAATCTTTAATGGTCAAGGCACAGTTGCGTCCAAAGCGCGATCGCCACACCGTATTCCGCACAGCCCCTCCTGCCAACCACCAATCGGGTAAATGAAGCTGAGCCATTGCTGGCAGCACCATGCCAACAGGCGATGCAGCCAAAATCTGGTGGAGGCGATCGGATAAGGGATGAATTAAGGACTTAGGCATTGATTAAAACTTCGGAGGTTTAGGCAACAACATTGGCTAGTTGCTTGTTTTTGGGTTCAATCCTTCGAGGTTCGGGTAAGCCCATAGGGCTTAAATCTAGAGGCTGTTTTGCACTAGAGGCTGTTCTGCACTAGAGGATGCTAAGGCCGCATCACACCGATGCAAAAAATTCATAAACAGAAATGTTTTGTGACTAAAGATACGAATTTTTGTGAATAGCCAGCTTACGTTAACTTCAACAAGCGCATGCAAAGTAAATCAGTTGCTGAACAGAATTTGGTTGACGCTGAACAATCTGGTTTGTTTTTAGCTGATTTCATAGGTACAAGCATAGCTTGAAGTGCAGACCCAAGGGACAAGTCTTATGACCAGCACAGTGCCAGCAACGAGTCTCAATAAGTTTGAAAAACTCAAAGCTGAGAAAGATGGTTTGGCCGTCAAGGCAGAGCTAGAGCATTTTGCTCAAATTGGCTGGGAAGCGATGGATGAAACCGATCGCGACCACCGTTTGAAATGGATGGGTGTCTTTTTTCGTCCGGTGACTCCTGGCAAGTTTATGATGCGGTTGCGCCTGCCCTGCGGCATTCTGACCAGTGCCCAGATGCGTGTGCTGGCAGAGGTTGTGCAGCGCTACGGCGATGATGGGAATGCCGACATTACAACACGCCAAAACTTGCAGCTACGGGGCATTCGCATTGAAGATGTGCCGGATATTTTCCGTCGGTTTGAAGCCGTGGGGCTGACCAGCATTCAGTCTGGGATGGATAACGTGCGTAACATCACGGGTTCACCTGTAGCAGGTATTGATGCGGATGAACTGATTGACACGCGCGATTTGATTCACCAGGTGCAAGACCTGATTACCAGCAAGGGGCAGGGCAATCCAACCTTTTCCAATCTGCCGCGCAAGTTCAATATTGCGATCGCAGGCTGTCGTGATAACTCCGTGCATGCGGAAATTAACGACATCGCCTTTGTCCCTGCCTATAAAGAGGGCAACCTGGGCTTCAATGTGCTGGTTGGGGGCTTCTTTTCGGGCAAACGATGTGAAGCCGCGATTCCTCTAAACGTATGGGTTTCACCCGATCAGGTCGTCGCGTTTTGCGAGGCCATTTTGATTGTCTATCGAGACCACGGCTTACGGGCCAATCGCCAAAAAGCGCGCCTCATGTGGCTCATTGACGAATGGGGCGTAGAAAAACTTCGTGCTGCCGTGGCAACGCAGATGGGTCAAACGCTGCAAAGCGAGGCCGAAAAGGATGAAATTCTTTGGGAGAAACGCGACCACATTGGCGTGTATGCTCAGAAGCAACTGGGGCTGAACTATGTCGGACTCCATGTGCCGATCGGTCGCTTATTTGCCGCCGATATGTTTGACCTGGCGCGGTTGGCTGACGTGTATGGCAGCGGTGAGATTCGGCTCACGGTGGAACAGAATGTCATCTTGCCAAACGTGCCCGATTCTCGCCTAGAGTCACTGCTGCAAGAGCCTTTGCTGACCAAGTTTTCGATTAAACCTGCAACGCTTTCTCGATCGCTTGTTTCCTGCACGGGTAGCCAGTTTTGCAATTTTGCCCTGATTGAAACGAAGAATCGCGCCCTGGCCTTAATCAGCGAACTGGAAGCTGAGTTAGATACTCCCAACCACGTCCGGATTCATTGGACGGGCTGCCCCAACTCATGTGGACAACCTCAAGTTGCCGACATTGGTTTGATGGGCACAAAGGTTCGCAAGGATGGGAAAACCGTTGAAGGCGTGGATATCTACATGGGTGGCAAAGTCGGCAAGGATGCTGTACTCGGCACCTGTGTCACCAAAGGTATCCCCTGTAGCGATCTCAAACCCGTACTGCGGGATTTGTTGATGCAACACTTTAGTGCCACACTGCGCCAGCAAGTGGGCGTTGGCAACTAAATTTTGGTATTGCTTGCCGCGATCGTGCAGTCGTGAAGATATCTTCGCGCTGAAGCACCGACAGCGGTGACAAGCATAGGGTTCAATCAGAACTCAAGCGTTTATTTAAGATATTAGGAGCATTGATGATGGCCCGGTTCTCAAGAAGGAAGTTCATTCTCACGACAGGCGCAACGGCTGCGACTGCCCTGTTTGTCAACGGCTGCAAATCGTCTAAATCAGCCAAAAATGAAAGCACGTCGGCTGCCATTCCAGCCGTTAATATCAGTGCTGCCGATGCGCCCGAAGTCACCACAGCCAAATTGGGCTTTATTGCGCTGACGGACTCTGCACCGCTCATCGTCGCCAAAGAAAAGGGCTACTTTGAGAAATACGGCATGAAAGATGTCGAAGTGGTTAAGCAAGCCTCTTGGCCTGTCACCCGCGATAATCTGGTGCTTGGCTCTGCTGGCGGTGGGATTGACGGCGCACACATCCTGTCTCCCATGCCCTACCTGATCTCAACAGGCAAGATAACGAAAGGCAATAAGGTGCCAATGTATATCCTGGCTCGTTTGAACGTTGATGGGCAGTGCATTTCCGTTGCTAATACCTACAAGGACACCAAGCTGGGCTTAGATAGCGCTCCCTTAAAAGATGCTTTCTCAAAAGCGAAGTCAACGGGTAAAGAAATTAAGGCCGCGATCACCTTTCCAGGTGGCACTCATGACTTGTGGATGCGCTACTGGTTGGCAGCAGGTGGCATCAACCCTGACAAAGATATTTCCACCATCCCAGTCCCGCCACCGCAAATGGTTGCCAATATGAAAGTTGGCAACATGGAAGCCTTTTGTGTGGGAGAACCGTGGAATGCCCAACTGGTCAACCAGGGCTTAGGTCTGACAGCATTAACCACTGGAGAACTCTGGAATAACCATCCCGAAAAAGCCTTTAGTATGCGGGCTGATTGGGTAGACAAAAATCCCAAAGCGGCCAAAGCGCTGTTAATGGCTGTACAGGAAGCGCAGATCTGGTGCGATAAGCCAGAGAACAAAGAGGAGATGTGCAAGATTATCTCCAAACGAGAATGGTTTAAGGTGCCTGCCAAAGACATTGTGGAACGGGCGCAAGGTAAGTTTGACTATGGCAATGGCAAGGTGGTTGAAAACAGCCCTCACCTGATGAAATTCTGGGCTGAGAATGCCTCCTACCCCTATAAGAGTCACGATCTCTGGTTCTTAACCGAAGACATTCGCTGGGGCTACCTGCCTGCTGATACCGACACGCAAAAGCTGGTGGATGCGGTCAACCGCGAAGATTTGTGGAAAGAGGCGGCAAAGGCGATCGGGCAGACCGCCGCTATTCCCAAGAGCACCTCGCGCGGTGTGGAAACCTTCTTTGATGGAGTCAAGTTTGATCCGGAGAACCCCGGCGCTTATCTCAAGAGCCTCAAAATCAAAAAGGCTTAGGGTATTAGATTGCAGTCAGATTGTCTGTGAACGGCTGACTGCAACCCGTTTCCATCGTCCACCCGTTCAAGCCTCCCGCGTTTGAACTGCAAATTTCATCCTCTTCTACATCACAACACCTGCAACCCATTTGGAGTAGACCTGGAACATGGCAACAAGACTAGACTTTGGTACTGCCAGAAGCGCCTTTCCACAACGCCTTGCCACTCTTATTGGCAAGCAAGCAAAGGGGGTAATCCCATCGGTGATTGCGCTAGGCGTATTTCTGCTTGTGTGGCAACTCTTGACATCTGGAGAAGGTGCCAGTCTGCCTAGCCCGTTGAAAGTGTTAGAAGAAACCTGGGATCCACTGATTATTGATCCCTTTTTTGATAGTGGTGGTTCAGACGTGGGGCTGTTCTGGCAGCTTGCCGCTAGCTTAAAGCGCGTGGCGATCGGCTATACCCTGGCAGCCGCCGTTGGCATTAGCGTTGGAATCTTAATTGGGGCGGTGGTGCTGCTTTACCAGGCCGTTGATCCCATCTTTCAGGTTTTGCGGACGATTCCACCGCTGGCATGGCTACCCATTTCGCTGGCAGCGTTCCAACAGGCAAATCCATCTGCCATTTTCGTGATTTTCATTACGGCAATCTGGCCCATTATTATTAACACGGCGGTGGGCGTGCAGCAGATTCCACAGGACTACACAAACGTGGCGAAGGTGTTGCAACTCTCAAAAGTGGAATATTTCACCAAGATTTTGTTGCCTGCGACTGTGCCGTATATTTTCACCGGGTTGAAGATTGCGGTGGGGCTGTCGTGGCTGGCGATCGTCGCTGCCGAAATGCTCACAGGTGGCGTTGGCATTGGCTTCTTTATTTGGGATTCCTACAACAGCGGCAACCTCAGTGAAGTGATTCTAGCCGTCATCTATGTCGGCATTGTGGGGTTGCTGTTGGATAAGTTGATCACGTTTATCTCCTCACTGGTTGTTTCTGGAGAGCAGAAATAGCCGCAGTTAATGCTCAAGAATGGGACTCAATGAGTTTTCCTGCTTGAGCCATTCGTTTCGGCTGCACGTTCTTGCCACCCTTCATCTTGTCACCCTTCACCTCCTCTAGTTGCCATGTCTTCCTTTGTTGAAGTTGACCACGTTGATCAGGTTTTTCCGTTACCGAACGGGCTGAAGTACATCGCGCTCAAAAACATTACGCTTGATATTACAAAGGGCGAATTTATTACGCTGCTAGGTCACTCTGGCTGTGGCAAATCGACCCTGTTGAATATCATTGCTGGGTTGAACAGTCCAACGCAGGGCGGGGTAGTGCTGGAGGGACGGCAGGTGTTAAAACCTGGCCCCGATCGCATGGTGGTGTTCCAAAACTATTCCCTTCTGCCCTGGCTGACTGTGCGAGAGAACATTTCGCTGGCCGTCAATCGAGTGCTGAAAGACTTACCAGCCGACGAGCGCAAAGATATTATCGAACGCCACATTGATCTGGTGAAGCTTCGCCATGCGGCTGACAAAAAGCCAGGACAGTTGTCGGGTGGCATGAAACAACGGGTAGCGATCGCCCGCGCGTTGTCCATTCGCCCCAAATTGCTGTTGCTAGATGAACCCTTTGGAGCCTTGGATGCTCTGACCCGCAGCAGCTTGCAAGATCAGTTGATGCAGATTGCCGATGAGCATCAGTTGACCTGTGTGATGGTGACACACGATGTAGACGAAGCGCTGCTGCTGTCCGATCGCATCGTCATGCTCACCAACGGTCCTGAATCTTACGTTGGGCAGGTGCTGGATGTGCCATTTACTCGTCCACGTGATCGCCTGAAAGTGGTCAACCATCCCAATTACTACGCGTTACGGGCAGAAGTGGTTTATTTTCTCAACCAGCAAAAGAAAGCGAAACAGCGTAAGGTTGTGCAAACTGCCGCGATCGCCCGTAATGGCTTGGAGAAAGTTAATCTGGAGCTTGGCTTTGTACCGCTAACTGACTGCGCGCCACTGGTGATTGCCAAAGAAAAAGGCTTCTTCCAGGCGCATGGGTTAGAGGAGGTGACGCTTTCACGGGAACCCAGTTGGAAAGCGATCGCCGAGGGCGTAGCCACTAAGCGTCTGGATGCTGCGCAAATGACAGCCGGAATGCCACTAGCCATGACGTTAGGGATGGGTGGCAAAACCCCGTTACCAACGGTGACGGGCTTAGTGCTCAGTCGCAACGGCAATGCCATTACGTTGAGCAAACAACTCTATGACGCTGGCGTGCGAACATTGCCTGACTTTAAGGAGGCGATCGCCGCTACACCTGATGAGGTGCGGACTCTGGCCGTGGTGCATCCCTCTTCTATGCACAACCTATTGTTACGCCACTGGCTAGCATCGGGTGGCATCGATCCAGATACGGATGTGAGCCTCACCGTCATTCCACCCGCTCAGATGGTCGCAACGATGAAGGCCGGTAGCATCGACGGCTACTGTGCAGGCGAACCCTGGAACTCCCACGCCGTTCGCGAAGGTCTGGGCTTTGTGGTTGCTACTGACCTCGACATCTGGGCAGGGCATCTAGAGAAAGTGCTGGGCGTGCGCGAAGATTGGGCCAATCAGTACCCACAAACCCATGTGGCGTTGGTGAAAGCACTCCTGGAAGCCTGCGAATACTGCGACGATCGCCGCAATCGCGAAGAACTGGTTGAACTTCTGAGCCGACCAGAATACGTTGGCACAGACCCAGCCTACATTCGCCCCGGTTTGCTTGATCCCTATCTTCGGAGTCTGGACGCCGAACCAGAAAACCTCCCGCGCTTCAACCAGTTTTACGTCGATCAAACCAACTGCCCCTATCGCGTCGAAGGGCTGTGGATTATGACCCAATTTGCTCGTTGGGGCCTCACTCCCTTTCCTCGCAACTGGGTTGACGTGCTCGATCGCGTGCGCCGAGTCGATGTCTTTGGTGAAGCCGCACGCGACCTCGGTTTGTTAGATGTAGAACCCAATCGCGGCCCCATTCATTTCAGCGATGGGACGGTCTTTAATCCTGATGACCCCATCGGCTATCTCAATCACTTGACCATCAAACGTGACATCCGTATTGAAGAAATCGCGATCGATGCCCTAGCAACAGCGACGGTTTAGGGCAAGAAAGAAGGCTGAAGGCTAAAAAGCTGACCGCTGTCCGCTCAAACCCTAAAGGTAGAAGGCAAGAAGGTTGTTGGTTTTGAGTTTTTAGAAGGATTCAGGAACAGTTCATGCACTAGCAACCAACAACTGGTTCAACTCAAAACTCAAAACTCAAAACTTTCATCCCTCACGCCTCTCCCCCACTCCTCCCCCCACTCTCCATCCCTATGCAAACAATCAACAGCGCCCTCCTAGAACCGAAGCCACCGATTACGTCTGAACCGTTTTTGGTCATTGAAAACCTGACCAAAGCCTATCCCACCGCTGGTGACGACTATGTGGTGCTTGATGGGATTAATCTAACGGTGAATGAAGGTGAGTTTGTCTGCCTCATCGGTCATTCGGGCTGCGGCAAATCGACTTTGCTAGATATGGTATCGGGCTTCCGGGAGCCGACGACGGGGGAAGTCCGGTTGCGCAACCAGCGGATCACAAAACCCGGCCCCGATCGCATGGTAGTGTTTCAAAACTACTCGCTTCTACCGTGGATGACAGCCTTTGAGAATATTTATTTGGGCGTTCATTCGGTTTGGCCTGATAAGCCCAGAGCGGAGAAAGAGAAGATTGCAAACGACCATTTAGCGCTGGTTGGGCTGACCGAAGCGGCCCACAAAAAGCCAGGACAGCTCTCTGGTGGCATGAAGCAGCGAGTTTGCATTGCCCGTGCGCTGGCGTTGCGCCCTCAGGTGCTGGTGCTAGATGAACCCTTTGGCGCACTCGACCCGATTACGCGAGAAGAACTACAAGAGGAACTGCTCAAAATTTGGATGGAGTATCGTGTGACCGTCTTGATGATTACCCACGACATCGACGAGGCACTGCTGCTGAGCGATCGCCTGGTCATGATGACCAACGGCCCCGCAGCGAAAATTGGCGAGGTTTTGACCATTCCCTTCGCACGTCCGCGCGATCGCACTCATGTGATGGAAGATCCCAAATACTACGAGCTACGCAACTATGCGCTGGACTTCTTGTATCACCGCTTTGCCCATGATGACGTAGAGTAGCGGCGATCGTTCTTGAGCGTGAGTGTTTGCGTGTGTTGCCTGTTTGCGGTTCAGCCCCCTCTAGAACAAATAAACAGCCATTAGCTATGGTTCAGACCTCTTCCACACTGCCTGAAAACTTGCCCGATCGCATCCTTTGCTATTACGAGAACGCCACCAATCAAGTGCAAATTGCCCGCATCATTAATATTCCTAACTGGTTGTTTGAGCGCGTCGTGTTTCCCCGACAGCGCCTGCTGTTTGAGGCCCTGCCTGATGCACTCCTAGAAGTGCGGACTCACAGCAGCACCATACCCCTGTTAGACCACATTCCATGTCTACGCTTGCAGGTGAGGGAATACACGCGTCCGCTGCTGAATCTCTCCGATGCAATCGATGGGTAGCGCCGATGACTCACCCCATCCGAACCCTCTGTCCCTACTGTGGCGTTGGCTGCGGTCTCGAAGTATCGCCTCCAGCTGTACCAGGTAAGACTGTAAATCGCGATAAACAGGGCACTCCCATCTGGCAGGCGCGGGGCGATCGTGCGCATCCTTCCAGTCAGGGAATGGTCTGTGTTAAGGGTGCCACCATTACTGAGTCCTTGCACAAAGATCGTCTGCTGCATCCAATGGTGCGTGACTCGCTAGAGGAGCCGTTTCGCCGTGCTACTTGGAATGAGGCGTTGGGGCGTGTGGTCGATCGCATCCAAACCGTTCGCGCCACTCAAGGAGCCGATGGGCTTTGTATGTATGGCTCTGGGCAATTCCACACTGAAGACTATTACGTGGCGCAAAAGCTGATGAAAGGCTTTCTCGGCACTAATAACTTTGATGCCAACTCGCGCCTTTGCATGTCTTCAGCCGTCGCGGGCTACGTGCAAAGCTTTGGTGCCGATGGCCCACCCTGCTGCTACGACGATTTAGACTTAACGGACTGTGCGTTTTTAATTGGCACCAATGCGGCAGAGTGCCATCCCATTGTGTTTAATCGCCTGCGGAAGCACCACAAGCAAAACAAGCACGTCAAGCTGATCGTGGTCGATCCCCGCAAAACCCAAACAGCGGAGGCGGCTGATTTACATCTGGCGATCGCACCCGGAACCGATATCGATTTGCTGAACGGGCTGGCCTATTTACTGCTTTATCGGGGCTACCTGGATTCGGTTTTTGTGTCCAAGCACACCAACCATTTCACCGCGTTTGCAGAAGTCATTGAAGACTACAAGCCAGAAACGGTCGCGAAGCGCTGCGGTATTTCAGTGGAGGATCTAGAAACCGCCGCACAGTATTGGGGCGAATCCAAACGGGTGCTTTCGATGTGGTCGATGGGGGTCAACCAGTCCAGCGAGGGGACGGCAAAGGTGCGATCGATCATCAACCTGCATCTTATGACGGGGCAAATTGGTAAACCAGGTGCTGGGCCATTTTCACTCACCGGACAACCCAATGCGATGGGTGGGCGCGAGGCAGGGGGCTTGTGTAACCTTTTACCGGGTTATCGACATGTGAAAAACCCGCAGCACCGCGCCGAAGTGGAGCAATTTTGGGGTTTGAAGTCAGGACAAATCTCGGCTGAACAGGGACGCACCGCCTGGGAGATGATCACGGGGCTTGAAGACGGAGCCGTCGGCTTTCTCTGGATTGCGGCAACAAATCCAGTGGTGAGCCTGCCGGATCTGGAGCGCACTAAACGAGCGTTGTTGCGATCGCCCTTCACCGTTTATCAAGAAGCTTACTACCCCACCGAAACGTCAGCTTATGCCCATGTGCTGCTGCCTGCCGCTCAGTGGAGCGAAGCCCCCGGTACCATGACCAACTCTGAACGGCGCGTGACGCTCTGCCCCCAGTTCCGCACACCACCGGGTGAAGCCCGTGCCGATTGGGTGATTTTTGCCGAAGTAGCACGGCGATTGGGCTTTGGTAAACCCTTTACGTTCAACGGGGCTGCCGATGTCCATGCTGAGTTTGTGCAGTTAACGCAGGGTCGCCCTTGCGATATGTCAGGGATGACCCACGATCGCCTGCGCCACGAAGGCCCGCTGCAATGGCCCTGCCCTCAAGGTGAGGAAGAAGAGGGGACACGGGATGAAAAAGGACGACTGCGCTTTCCCTCGTTTATTCGTAATCCCCATAAGCCAGCAGTCTCTCGCTTCGCGGCCAAGCGGCTCTATGGCGATCGTCAATTTCATACACCTGATGGTCGCGCCCGCTTTGCCGCCTGTCACTCACGCGGTTTGGCTGAACCCCCCGACGACACCTATCCCTATGTGCTGACAACGGGCAGGCTCTACGGTCACTGGCACACGCAAACACGCACCGGACGGGTTGATAAGAT
Source organism: Stenomitos rutilans HA7619-LM2 (assembly GCA_019358945.1). GTDB lineage: Bacteria > Cyanobacteriota > Cyanobacteriia > Leptolyngbyales > Leptolyngbyaceae > Stenomitos > Stenomitos rutilans. The sequence goes on from JAHHIE010000027.1 coordinate 66,217, forward strand.
TCGGCAGATGTACGATGGCCCGTTTCTTGAGATTCATCCCCGCGATGCCGCCGCGATCGGGGTTGAGAACGGCAACTGGCTGGAGGTACGATCGCGCCGAGGGACTGCCCGTTTTCCAGCCAAAGTCACTACGGCCATTGCGCCCAAAACCGTCTTTGTACCCATGCACTGGGGCGCACTCTGGGCAACCAAGGCCGAAGCTAATGCCCTTACCCACCCCGAAGCCTGCCCAGACTCCTTTCAACCGGAGTTAAAAGCCTGTGCAGTGGAGTTGGTAGCGATCGACTCTAAAGGCGTCGCCTCAGAGACGGATGACACCACTGATCCGTTAAGTTCATTGCTGCCCCCGCTTTCTGTCTCATAGCATCTGATGGATGCTGACGGGAGGCTGCGACAGATGAAGTCCGAAACCCGTTGTAGGCTTTGCTTTCTCGAAGGGTAACGGGTTGCAAGACTCTTGTAATCCTTTGAGGAGGACTCCGTTCTATGAGACCACACGTTCAGGGCAGGGCGGGGTAAGCGATTGCTGAAAGATTTGTCAGTCAACCAGGCTAAAAGGTCTGTTTAAGCTTGTGGGCTTTGCTCCCACATTTTTTCTAGGAGTTTAATTTGCGCTTCCAGAGTGGCTACACGGTATGCCTGATAGCGATCGTGCAGAAAAAGCCCTAAACCAAAACCAACGGGAAGGACAAAGTAGAGAATGCCAAGCAAAGCATTTGAAATTTGCTCCATTTGCGTTGCGCTTAAGCCATGACTAACCGTTGCTGAAGTGCTTACGTTAGCAGGCATCGCTTTGGGCAAAGCTGGCACTCCATTCTGTGGTGAGTTCTCATTCGTGCGACACATCAAGCCTTGAGAATCAGCTATACAGGTGGGTGCTTGTAAGGATGGTTCTACCGCCTGTTCAGATTGAGCAGCGGCCATTGGCGCGATCGCCACGATGCCTACAACTGCTAAACCAACTGCCAAAACGTTGAGCCACCGATGTTTACTTGCAAACCTGGCTCTAATAGGATCCACCTTGAAGTTAGACGCTGTTTGACCAGGCACAGCTTGATTGAACAGGGTGCTGAGATGCCTTGGAGGGCTAATCTGTTTTTGCAAATTAGTGAAAAGCATTTTTCACTCGAACTTTAAATTTATTTCTGTATCTAACAATACCAATTATCTTATTTCAACGCAATTCATTTCTTCACTCCACAAACCTCACCTTCTGACCCGATTATTCAATCACGGCAGAAATCATGTGTTACCGACTTAAAGAGATTGCATGGCCGCTAGTCTACAGGGGCGTTACCTGCAACGTCCCTACAAACCAGTCAACAAGAGGTGAACTTAAATGGGTTAGGACTTACGCAAAAGCGGTCATCTTTCGCTCTCTAGCCCCCAATTCATATCCCTTTGGGCATACCCTTCGGGAAGCATAATGCCGCCACCCAGCAAAATATCGCCGTCGTACCAAACGGCAGCTTGACCGGGTGTGACGCTCGATTGCGGTTCGTCAAACACCACACGCACACGATCGCCCTCTAATGGCGTGATGGTTGCAGGTACGGCTGGCGATCGATAGCGAATTTGCACCTCTGCTCGGATAGGGGCAGTGGGTGCGGCAATGGAAACCCAGTTGAGGCGCTGCACCGTACAGTCCGAGGCGAGGGTCGCATCACGATCGCCGACAATCACGCGATTCTTGGCCGCATCCAGTGCCACGACATACAACGGTTCGCTATGGGCAACGCCCAGCCCTTTACGCTGCCCAATGGTGTAGTGATGCACGCCTTCATGCCGTCCCAGGATATTCCCCGACTGGTCAACAATATCGCCTTGCTGAGGCGTGATGTATTTGTCTAAAAACGCCCGCATCGAACCATTCGCTTCCACCAGACAAAGATCCTGGCTTTCGGGTTTTTCAGCGGTATGCAACCCAAAGGCTGCTGCAACGCGGCGAGTTTCGGTTTTCGGCTGTTCTCCCAAGGGAAAAATCACCCGCTTTAACACGTCTTGTGACAAGTCATAGAGAAAATAAGACTGGTCTTTGGTGCGATCAAGCGCGCGTAGAAGCTGATAGCGTCCGGTCGCCTCATCGTAGCGAGTGCGGGCGTAGTGACCCGTCGCAATGCGATCGATGCTCAGTATCTCCTGGGCATACCGCAGCATAGGGCTAAACTTGACCGCTTTGTTGCACTGCGAACAGGGCAGGGGCGTAATACCTGTGCCATATCCCGCTACCAAATAGTCCACAATGTTCTCTTGAAACGACTCGCGGGTATCCACAATGTGGTGAGGAATGCCCAATTGCTCACAGAGTTGAGCCGCATCCACCATGCCTTCTGAGCAGCACTGCCCTTTGCCCTTCATCAACCATAGAGTCAGCCCCACGACTGAGTAACCCTGGTCGTGCAGCATGGCAGCGGCTGTTGAACTATCGACTCCCCCAGAGAGACCTACCACAACGTTTTTCATGGACAGCGAACCCAAAATGCGTGCAAGAGATTGCTTCTCTAGGCTAACACCCACAAGGGCCTGACGGCGATCGAGCAAGGTGATGGTGGATTAGTACAGGATTCAGTTGCCCTGTGCTTTCAGATGCGTGTGCTGGATAAAGCTCGGCTTATGCGGAGATTAGGTCAACTTCTAGCTGAACAATCGCTCAGCTAGAAGAAACCGTGTTGATACCGTTAGGATACAAGCGAAACGATCAGTAGAGTAAGCTGATACCAATTTGAATTGAAAATGCGACACATCCTGTAGGGGCAAGGCATTGCCTTGCCCCTACCCACCAATTGATCTGTAGCCGTCATTCTTTTAATGGGTATGACACACTCATTTAAGACCATCGAAGACTTATAAATGAGGTATTCGATGGTCACGAATGAAGATGAGAGACTCTCGAATGAACATGCGGTACCTTATTCACCCGTATCTGAGGCTCATTAATGAGTATTTGAGGCTCATTGATCAGCACTTGAAGGCTCATTCACCAGCATCCTGCAGGCATTAATGAGTATCTGAGGCTCATTCACCAGCATCCCGGACTCATTTACGGACATCATGAAGCTCATTTCCGATCATCTGAGAGTCTTTAAAGAGTCTTGAAGGCTTGTGAAGGACGATCGAGGCCATAACGACCCGCTCAACGCCGTCTCCTCCTGCGCCTCAGAACTTCGACAGACTGTCTTTTGACGGGGTGGATAGTCAGGTGAACAATGGGGTTGCTGATGCTTCATTGTTAAAAGGGGAACCGCTGTGAAAAAACTGCTTTGTGCTGCAATCGCGATCGTCATCGGGATGATGCTCTTTGTGCGTCCTGTATTAGCAGACGCTGCAACAGATCTCACCGCTCAGGGGGCAAAGATTTTCAGTGCTAACTGTGCGGCCTGCCATCAGGGGGGAAATAACGTTGTCTCTGCGAATAAGAACCTTAAGTCAGCCGCGCTGAAGCAGTATGGGATGGATTCGACCGATGCCATCATTACTCAGGTCACTAACGGGAAAGGTGCCATGCCATCCTTTAAAGGTCGTTTGAAGGAAGAGGAGATTAAAGCTGTTGCCGCTTATGTGTTAAACCAGTCAGCAAAAGATTGGAAGAAGTGAGGCCATGACAGATTGGTTGCTGGTCATGCTGCTGGGTCTGCTGGGCAGTTTTGGGCATTGTGTGGGGATGTGTGGGCCTCTCACTGCTGCGTTTGCCCTTTCACAGTCAGGGTCGCAGCAAGCACCAACTTGGCAGCAACGGCTTTGGTTTCATGGGTTGCTCAATCTGGGTCGCATTACAAGCTACGCATTGGTTGGTGCGGGCATTGGAGCGTTAGGTTCAGTGTTGGTGGCGGGAGGACAACTGGCAGGCGTTGGTAGTGGGTTGCGGCAAGGGTTGTCGATCGCCACTGGTCTCCTGCTGATCTGGATGGGACTCACACAAATCAACCCCAAACTGCTACCGGGCATTCCCCTACTCCATCCCATCCTTAAAGGTGGCCTACATGAGCGGTTGAGTGCGGGGATGATGAAGCTCTCCAGCCACATGCACTGGTGGACTCCTGCACTACTCGGCATGACGTGGGGCTTGATTCCCTGTGGTTTTCTATATACCGCACAGGTCAAAGCAGCGGAAACAGGTAATGCATGGCATGGCACTGCAACAATGCTGGCCTTTGGGCTGGGCACGGTGCCTTCGATGCTGGGGATTGGCGTTTCGACCGCTTTGCTGAGCCGCAATCGCCGCAGCCAGCTTTTTCGCATGGGTGGCTGGGTGACGCTGACGATCGGCCTGCTCACCCTCCTCCGCACTGATGAGATGGTGGATTATACGGGCTATGCCGCTTTGTTCTGCCTGATGCTGGCGCTGATTGCTCGTCCCGTCAGCCGTCTGTGGTCATTGCCGTTGCGCTATCGTCGGGCGCTGGGCGTTGGTGCCTACGTTCTATCACTGGCGCATACCGGGCACATGTTAGACCACACCTTTGAGTGGGATTTACAGGGGTTAGCCTTCATGCTGCCTCTGCAACAGATCGGCATTTGGGCAGGCGTTGTCGCTGTCGGGTTGATGACACCACTGACGCTCACGAGTTTTGATGCGATCGTGCAACGGCTGGGTCGTTACTGGCGTTGGCTGCACCTGTTGAGCGTTCCGGCACTGCTTCTTTGCGCCATACACACGGTATTAATTGGTTCGAGCTATCTAGGCGATGTGGACTGGACAACCTCAAATGAACTCCTGTCTGTGCTCTTGGGGCTGATCACGCTGATCGTTCTCTGCATTCGTTCTCGTTGGAGCTGGTTTCTCGTAGGGCTTGGCAACGTTTATGCACCTCCAAGCAAGAAAAATGAGCTGACTGGGACTTAACGTTTGACAGCGTGTCTTTTGACAACCGCGATCGAGTCCCACACAATCAGAAACGCTGTCTTTGCAAGGCAAGCGTCATTCACCATTTGTTTGTAAAACACCCTGTTTGGAGACGTTTTATGCCCCGCTTTAGTCAGTTGAGTCATTATGCTGGCTGGATGCTATTGCCAGCCCTGTTGGTCGCGCCCGTTCTGGCCCACACGGTCAAGGTTAATGGTGATGTTGCTGCCACGTTTCATGTCGAGCCGCGCCATAATCCTGTTGCTGGTAAGCCCTCACTCGCGTGGTTTGCCCTTACCCGGAAGGGTGGGCAGTTGATCCCGCTATCTCAATGCAACTGTCAGCTAGAGGTCTATCCCATCCCACATACAGAGGGCAAAACGCCTCCGCTACTCAAGCCTGCTCTGAAGACGGTCAATGTCGATCGCTATAAAGGCATCATCGGAGCGACGATCGCCTTCCCAAAAGCAGGGCAGTATGAACTGGAGTTAAGCGGTACAGCGAAATCGCCAGCAACCTTTAAACCGTTTACGCTGTCTTATACTGTCACGGTGGGCGGCAATTCTAGCCAAATGCAAATGCATCACTGATAGCGCGGAGGTGAGAGGTGGTAGATACAGCATCCAGTTTGAATGGTTGAGGTCTGCTACTGTACTTTCGCCACTCTTTCCTCCGCCGAGATTATCAGCAACTGTTTTTGGCTCTACTAGACCTTGCCATACCGTTCTCGTTTCTCTGTAAAGAGGTTGTGGTTAAGCGCTAGTACGCCTGAAGTAGGGTAAGGCAAAAAATAGGGCACATTAAAGGGGTCTACAGCTTATTCTCCTTGCGCCCTGGTTAGGCCGTTGCTATGCAAGTACCAAACGCCCCAGAAAATGAAGCCGCACGCCTTCAAACTCTTAGGGCATTGCACCTCCTTGATACACCACCAGAAGAACGCTTTGACCGCCTCACCCGCCTTGCTAAGCGCCTTTTTGGTGTTCCGATCGCCCTGGTCTCTCTGGTAGACATGAACCGCCAATGGTTTAAGTCTTGCCAGGGGCTGGCTGTTAGTGAAACGCCACGAGACGTGTCCTTCTGTGGTCACGCAATTTTAGGCGACACTCCTTTTATCGTGCCTGATACCCTGCTGGACGATCGCTTTCACGACAACCCGCTGGTACTCTCTGAGCCATGCATTCGCTTCTATGCAGGTGTACCGTTGCGGGTGCATGGCAGTAAGTTAGGCACACTGTGTCTGATTGATCGCGACCCACGGATGATGAGTCAAGAAGACCAGGCGCTACTGCTAGACCTGGGACACCTGGCAGAGCAAGAACTCGCTGCTGTACAGTTAGCAACAATCGACGACTTGACGATGCTCTCAAATCGGCGAGGGTTTCTCGCCTTAGGCTGTCACACCTTGCAACTGTGTCAGCGGTGGCAGCAACCAGCCACTCTCTTATTGTTCGATCTCAACGACTTCAAAGCAATTAACGATTCTTATGGTCATTCTGAAGGCGATCGGGCGCTGGTTACCTTCAGTCAATTATTGAAGGACACCTTTCGAGAGTCTGATGTGATTGGTCGATTGGGCGGCGACGAATTCGTGGTGCTCCTTAGTCAGACTGACGCGATCGCCAGTGCTCAGAGCTTAAGACGGTTTGACCAGGCGCTAGCAGAGAAAAACAGGGCGGCTCGTGGCTATACCCTTGCTTACAGTGTGGGGCTTGCGACGGCTGATCCACAACAACCACAGTTATTGGATGACCTTTTACAAGCAGCAGATGTGCGTATGTATGCTCACAAGCGGGCGCAACAGTTGGCTGCCTCAAGGCTCTAGTACAGCGCATCAAAAGTTCTGCAACGTTGGTTGCAAGAGTGCTGATACCGATTTAAAGAATGACGGCTACAGATCAATCGGTGGGTAGGGGCAAGGCAACGCCTTGCCCCTACAGGATGTGTCGCATTTTCAATTCAATAGGACTTACGCATTTGCCCCCAACCCCCAAATCTGGGGGCTTTAATGGACTCGGTTCCCCCAAAGTTGGGGGCTAGGGGGCGAATTTGACAGCTTTTGCGTAAGTCCTGTTCAAATTGGTATGAGTGCTGTAGCTTGCTGCCGCTTTGCGGTGGACTGAGTGCTGAGGACTGAGTAGCGCTCAAGCCTGTTGCATCATTTCTGTTTCAGAACACTAGTGCTTGAAGATTGGCGAGAAAGCATTCCTCGCTCACGCTACATCTCCTGCTTTCATTGCAACTGAGAACCCCCGATCGCCCAACGAAACTCTCCAACGCGAATCATAAAATCCCATCACAACAACTTGCCCATTCTTGGCTAAGGCTACACTAACTGTCAAAAGACAGACCGTCGAATTGGAGGGGGAAAGGTAGAAGGCAGAGGTATAAAGGATGAAGGCTAAAAAGCGAACGGTTGGCTCTTTTCTTCCAACTCAAAACCCAAAACTCATTTAAAGTAAATCAACAGATTCAGCCCCGGAATCGTGCGCGAGAGCGTCCACAGTAGGAGGGCGATGTAGAGAATGCCCAGTCCCCACTGATACCAGACGATCGCGGTGATGTAACCGGGGAGATGTTCATCGCGCAGGCGAATGTCGTTGAAGCCAAACTTGAGCAGATTGTTGAGGCTAAAGTCAAAATAGTTGAGCCAGCTCCAGCGACGATCCCACGAGATGGGGAGATACCGTTCGCGGAACATCTCAAAGCGCGGAATGGTGGGTAAACGTCCGATGAGAATGCGGAGTTGTCGCAGCGAACCTTCTTCGGTGAAGTAGCTCACATCCATCATGGGATGATAGCGCCCCTCTTTGTAGAGCCGAAAGAGCAGGAAAGCGGGCACCGGAATGATGAGTGCGGCAATGCTGGAAAGCGTTAACCAGGGTCGATCGGCGGCTCGAAAGATGGAAATCAAGCCCCAGAACGATAGGGCGCTAAACAATGTCAGCACCCAAATGGTTTCGGAGACGGTGGGCAGAATGGGCTTTGGGGTAAGGCGTCGCCATCGATCGATCAACCAGAACAGCACCCCAAAATACGCACTTGCGACCAATCCCACCCCAAAAATGAGCCAAAAATCGGTGCCATAGCGTGTCAGCAGCAGTAATTGGCTTAACCCTAACCAGCTTAAACCTGCGGTTAGACGGTTGAGCGCTTCTAAACTCGGTGGCACGGCTTCTTTGGCGATGATGCGATCGCGCACGTTGATGTAGGTCGCCAGATCCACACTGCCCACAATCAGCAGATCTGCTGTGTTCCGAAACGGCTGTTGGGCACGACGCTGGACGATCGCTTCTGCCTGTGTTTTGGAGAAGCCCACTGCCATTAACTGAGCTAGTGGTGCCGTGTTGATGTTCATGCCCACCAATTGCTGATGCAGTTCTCGTAGCCGCAACCGCTCTCGCATATACTCCAACTGGTTGGCATCAGGGATCTGCTCCAAGCGTCGAAAATTTCGCACCAGTTCTCGCAGTAGGTTTTCGTTGCCTTGTAGCGCTGGCACGGAGATCACACGGCTGATCTGGCCTGGATTACCGATAATCTTGGCGCGATCGGAGTCAAATCGCAGTCCCGGCACATTCAAATACGCGCCCTTGGCAAAGCCCGTATAGCCAAACTCAGCGCGATCGAGAATGGAAGCCCCACGCAAATTCACCGGACGGTTAAACTGCGCTTCGCGGAACAGCACCGTTTTTTCAAACACCGCGTCTGTGAGAAAAAACGACTGGTTAAACGTGCCCTTGGTAAAAATCGCCTGATCTTGCCAGTGAGCCTGAGCAAAGTCCGCATTGCCCAACCACTGCACCCGCATAAAGTTCGTCGGCTGCTGAAACAACGCCTGATTGAAGTTTGCTGTCGCCTGAAATTCACTATTCTGAAAATTCACCGCGCCCAACCACTGCGTCTGTGTAAATTCTGCCCTGGCAAAGAAAATACTGCTGCGAAACCGGGCATCCCGTTCAAACGTTGCCCCTGCAAAGCTCACATGCTGACTCAAACGGGCCTGTGACCAATCCGCCAACTGGGCAAACTGCACACTTTGGGCTTCTACCCGATTGAGAAAGAAGGTGTTGGTAAAATCAGCAAATCCGGTGAAGCGCGTCTGAATCAGCTTCAGTGGCCCACGAAAGACCGTAATCTGTAGCGGTGCAGGCGGCGTTCCAGCATCGGGGGTAGACAGCAGCGACTGTGATAGAGTACTCAGGCGTGACAAAAGCCGCCGATCGCGCTGAAGCTGCTTTTGCTCAGCGGGGGTAAAAATCGGTGACAGTGATTCTCCGTATAACGGTGCCCGTAGCCCCAGTTGGCTGATTTTAAACTCGCCCTGGATTTGGGAATAGCTGAGGTCAAGACCAATGGGCGTACCCGGTCGCTGAAGTTGTCCCTGCACCAAACCATAAAACTGATCGCGAAAGGTCGCATTTTCGGGACGTAAATCGATCGTCAAACGGCTCAAATCCAGAATGCGCCCCCCTTCGCTCTGCATCGGATTCTTCAGCCGCTCTTGCAACAACTCCAGGGTCAACGGCACGCGGTCGGGCTGTGCGATCGCGGCCCACAGTGGTTGAGGCAAGCTAGTCAACGTGATCACTACCCAGGCAAGCAGCAACAGCAAAGAGTAGAAAGGGGTTCGAGACACTACGATCGCTCTGGACGGGCTGCTACCAGAATACCGATAACCGTGCCGATGTGGACGCCGCCGCGCATATCCCATGCAGCAGATCGCTATGCTCGTCTTTTTTCCTAAAGAACTTATAAGTAGGGGCTGGTTTACTCCGCCAACAAAATTTACACTGAACGGGGCCTTTATTTCTGAAAAGGTCCTTCGTTCTTGCTGAAACTGCACGCGATCGTCTGTCTTTTAAAGAGAAGGGATGCTGCTTGCTTTAAATTTTTAGCTTAAAAGCAAAAAAATGATAAACACTGTTGCTGCTATTCAGAGTGACTTCAAAGTCGGTGGATACGTAAACAGGTAGATTACGCGCATTGACTCTGTCATACATATCTACTTCGGATTTTCATCATTCACCTAGTCGGAGATTTTTTGCGATGTTTGGCTTTCTAACTAACTATCGGCTCTTACAAGCAGAGCTTATAAAACTGGAGCAGTCAAAGACAGAGTTAAAAGCCTTGCCCATGCATGGCAAACAGTTGGAGAAGGTCGAACGCAAAATTGCTATCGTGAAAGCTAAAATGAGTGCGCTATACACTGAAGCGCGCTCTTTAGGGCTGGAAGCGTCAGTAGAGGTGCTATCGCCACAAGGAAATGAAGCCAGTAGGTTCGACGACTCGATCGCGCTGGTTTGCTCCGCCGACGAACCCTACGCTATGCCCATGACGGCGATGCTCTGCTCGGTGTTAGCAAATCTTAAGACGAACGCTCCGTTGCTGATTTCAGTGATAGATGGTGGTATTCGGTCAGCCACAAAGCAAAAGGTGCTGCGATCGCTTCAAGCTCAAAAGGTACCGTTCCGTCTGAACTGGCTCAAACCAGACCTTACCTTACTACAAGGCTTACCGCTGAGCTACCGTTACACGCTGGCAGCATACTACCGCCTGCTCATCCCCGAAGCCTTACCAACTCATCTCAACAAAGTAATTTACTTAGACTGCGACATGATTGTGCAGGGAAACCTGGCAGAACTCTGGCAGCTAGAGTTAGACGATTATTATGCCCTCGCCGTTCAGGACGACTACCAGCCGCTAGTTTCCAGCCGTGGAGGCTGCGGATTACGCAATTACCAGGCACTCGGCTTGAATCCAGAGCAACCCTATTTCAACTCTGGGCTGCTGATCATTAATCTCAAAAAGTGGAGAGAGGAAGCGATCGGCAGGCAGGTTTTGGAGTTTTCTAGACAGAACTGGATGTATATCCAGAATGCTGACCAGGATGGCCTGAACGCTGTGTTTCGGGGAAACTGGGGGCGACTTGATGAGCGGTGGAATCAGATGCCACAGATCTACACGTATGCCTCCTGGCAAGAAAGCCCTTATGACGCGATCGCCTTTCAGTCCTTACGAGAAACTCCCCATATCGTTCACTACACCAATGCGCCAAAGCCCTGGCAGCATCAGTGTGACCATCCAGCTAAAGCCCTGTTTTTTGCCTATCTAGACCAAACCGCCTGGAAAGGATGGCGCGATACGCTACTGCGGCGCGTTGTTAGAAAGATTAGAAAGAGCCTTTCTGCTTCCAAAAAGCGACTAAACCCGATCGCAGCACTCACAGCAGAAGTCAGGAGTCAGGAGTGAAAAGAGCTACAAAGAAGGCTTTTAGGCTTCGAGGTGTACTTCATTCGGCTGTAAACGGCTGTATTGAAGCTATGTAGCGAGTGAATGGAGTGTGATTAAACTTGGGGCTGCAAGCACTCAGGGCTATCGTGCTTTGGACTATTGACGATATCGCTGACCGGATATCCCTTCATAGCACCAGCGTCATAAGGATGCAAAAGTTGCTGCAAAGACGCAGCAGACGTGGTTGAGTCGAGCCATCGATCGTAAGCGTCGGGGGCAAGGATCACAGGCATGCGATCGTGAATGGGTTCCAACAGTTCATTCGCCTGGGTTGTAAGAATGGTGCAGGTTTCAACGACATCATCGTCCTGCTGCCAGCGTTCCCATAGTCCTGCAAAGGCAAACGGCTGTGCTGACGCTAACTGAAAGTAATAAGGCTGCTTTGTTTTGCGATCGAGCCGCTGCCATTCATAAAAGCCATCTGCCAGGATTAAGCAGCGTCGTTGTTTGAACGCAGCTCGAAAGGATGGTTTCTCGGCAGCGGTTTCGGCGCGAGCATTGATCAGCTTTGTGCCAATTGTTAAATCCTTTGCCCAACCTGGCACTAGCCCCCACCGCAGCAAACGCAGGCGTAATGATTGTGTGGGTGATGCGGCGATCGCGGCCACCCGTTGAGTCGGCGCAATGTTGTAGCGCGGTGTCCACTCTGGCAATGCGTCTAGCTGAAATGCCTCTGCTAGTGTTTCCGCCGATGCTGTTAAGCTAAACCGTCCGCACATGGGCTTCCGTCGCAGTGATAAGGCTTGCGGTGCAGTGCACACCGTCTAAACCTTACTACTTCAAACTTACCAAATCCCCCACCTCTAGCCAGATTTAAGCTGCTCCTAGTACAGAATCAATGGGAAACCCAACGGCCTTCCAGGCAGGCATACCACCCCGAATTTCAGAGACGTAACGATAGCCCACTGCACGCAGTCGATCGGCGCTTTCAGCCGTTTCTTCATCCGTTTCACCGTAGACGTAGAGATCTCGGTTAAGCGGGAGGCTTACCAGTGCTCGATCGGTTAATTCATCCACTGGCATGGAAATTGCACCAGAAATGTGGCTGATGTTAAACAACCTGCGATCGCGGACATCCAAAATGGTCAGCGCCGGATTACCCCAATCAAGGCGTGTTTTGAGATCGTAAACCAGCGATCGTGGCTGTAATGGGGGTGGAAGCGGAATAAGGCCAAAGATGTGGTGCATGAGTATGAGTTGCCAGCAATACCTGAAATGTAACAAGTTAATTTACAGTTTGCAAAAATTTGTGCTGAAACGTTTACAAATTCACCCTCTTATGGATCTTTTATGCAGGGTACGTTTAGCACTCCATCATCTGTGTTCTTCTCCGGCCACTTTCTGCTCGATCGCTCCCCGCGTAGTGCTAACCGAAAGAGTAGTGTTAACTGGAAGAAGTGTCTTAAGAGAAACAACTGGTGTTGAACTACGACCTCATTGTTTGCGGAGCGGGGCCATCTGGCGCAATGGCAGCAGCAACGGCAGCCCAGGCGGGTCTCAAAGTAGCGTTGCTTGAGAAGCGCACCCTACCGCGCCATAAAACCTGTGGTGGTGGCACCCCAATGGTGATGCAAACGCTGTTGCACGAGTTAGTACCAGAAGCCTTTGTTGAAGCCAATGTCGCCTCGTTGCGGCAAACGTGGAAGTTTAGCGATCCATACCTGACAGCGATTAATCCGCCGCAGGTCGATCGCCCGCTGTCCATCTGGATGATGCAGCGGTCTATTTTTGACAATGCGCTGGCACAGAGAGCCGCCAAAGCTGGTGCAGAATTGCACGATGGTTTGGCAGTGCGGGCGATCGACGTCGATCAGGATGGCGTTCGCGTGCGTGCTCAGGCCATTAAACCGAATGGCGATCGCAGCAAAGGTGACGCATGGGTCGCAACGGCACGGGTTGTGATCGGGGCAGATGGGGCGAATGGAGTCACTGCGAAAGCCGCAAACCTTCGACAAAAGCCGACGATCGCCTTGGGGATGGAAGTGGAGCTACCGCACACCTGGGGCACTGGGCATCCCGATCTGCGTCCAGAGGTGGCTCATCTGGAATATGGTGCGATCGATCGTGGCTATGCCTGGATCTTTCCCAAAGCCGATCATTTAAATGTCGGTGCGGGGTTGTTTCGTCCCAATGGTCAGGATGCGCGAAATGTTCCTCACATTCGGGAAGCACTGCAACAAACGATCGTTGATTATCTGGAGGCGATGCAAGTACCCTACGATCGCGCTCAACTTAAGTTTCATGGTCATCCGTTACCGCTGTGGGGCGGCAAAGAACCACTGAACACAACAGACGGACGCATTCTGCTGGTAGGCGATGCCGCAGGGTTGATTAATCCTGCCTTTGGGGATGGCATTTTGTATGCGGCTAAAAGCGGCATCATTGCAGCCAATTGCGTCATTAATGGCACCACAACTACCTACAGCGATCGCATTCACACAGAGTTTGGCAATAGCTTTGATGCTGCCCGCAGACTGGCCTATTTCTTCTATCAATACCCTAAGTTGTTCTACCAATACGGCGTGAAAAATCCCAGAGCCGCTCACATTGCCACTCAACTACTTGCCGGAGAAATACCTTTTGATTCCATTCTCGGTCGTGCATTCCGTCGCGTTGGTACGGGTCTATTGAGTAGTTTTTTACCAGGAAAGATGATGCGATGAATGGTTAGCGGGGGCCAGCAGCGATCGCGGAGTTCGCCATTTCAACTAAATCTTGCTGCTGTTCTCCCCTGCCTTTTATTCGATATAACACTCCTTGATATTTCCACTCAAGATAGGAAACACAGTAAGTACCACAGCTCTCACTGAAAATACCTTCGATGCCGTTTGCTAACTGAATAGCTCTAAACGTATCTTTTAGTAGCCTTGACGAGCTGCTAAAAGCTCCATTCTTATGTGCTGAGAATCCATCAAAATCTCTTGTTAGCGGTCTCTTAATGCACGATCCGGAGAACTTATTATAAAAGCTGTAACCACTTTTATCCGCACGACAAACCTCATAGTGAAGGTAGTGAGGTAAGCCGAGTATCGTACTAGGAAGTAAGATGGGAACTTCAGTCTTAGTTCTAATTTTTGGTAGGATTTCATTAATGGGAAAGGGACTTCCAACAAAAAACTTGTTCTCATTCTCTGGTAGCGGTCGAAACTTTTGCACGTAATTTATCCACGTTGGAATTCTTGAACCCGTAATATTCAAAACCGGAATCGCTTCCTTTCCTAAACGCATAATAGGGCGATCGCTTTCTCTCGTAAAGCGACCATTTTCATCCAAAGGTGGGCGAATCGCTGTTTGCTCTGTTTGACTGAAGCCATAAGCTGTTACGATTTCACGGGCTAATTTGCAGGCTATTATGAACCGCCCCATATCAACATTTCCATTTGCCGCTTCATAATGCCAGGTAAAGCCCTTAAGTGTACGACGAGCAATGTTTTGCTGGCAGAGATAATGCGTTACTTCAAACATTTTGGCGACGTGAATATCGTACCGCCGCAGTTCTCCACCATAGGCAGAGATTGTAGTGTCTTGATCCGGCACTGTAAGCTGAATCGATTGCCAGGGATCTTCAGGAAACTTGGTGGGAAACCAGTTCCACCAACGGAGGTCTGTGATGGGAAAGTCAGGGGCAGCGGCGAGGCTGGGTTTGGGTGTCCAGGGAACGACCATCAATGTTGCTACACATGCTGATGTCGCCCATGCCACGAACCATCTTACTGCTCTCATACCCGCTACCGTGCTGCTTAAATTAAGCTATAGCGTATCTTCTACTGGAACGGAATACTGGAGTCAGCAGGTGATTAGCCATTCGCTCTTAAAAACCGTTCCAATTGCTTCTGGATTTGCTTGCTGAAGCGGTGTATTAACCGAGATTCCTTTTACAACCCTGCTTCTTCGTATGCGTGTTTGGAAACTAAGTTGGTGGAAAGTCGCGTTATTGGGTAGTACGATCGCCCTTCTGGGCTGGGTTAGCTGGCGTTATGCTGACCAACGCAGACCGACCCTGGTAGCTCTCAATACTCAAACGGGTAAGTTGCAATGGGTGCATGCTCTCACCGCAGACGCAGGGTACAGCAAAGGGCCGATCGCGGGTGATGGGAAGGTTTTGCTTGGCTTTTGCAGAGAGACCGCTGAGCAGCGGTGTGGTGCTTACCAGCTTCAAGCTTTTGATGCCCAATCGGGAAAGCTGCTTTGGAGCGATCGACCCGCAGGGCGCTACGATCCCTACGAGATTGCATCCAATCAATCGGCCCTGCTGCAAGACAATCAACTTTACCTTCAGCTTGAGGAGGAGTTGCGATCGCTCGATCCGGCAACGGGCAAGCAACGCTGGGCGATACCGCGACGATGGTTTTTTGCGCCTGCGGGCGTGTGGCACGGTATGGGATTCATTAGCCACTCTGATGCTGTAGCAATCATCAACCTCGATGGTAAACAGCAACAACTGCAAACGCTTGATCCCAAAACAGGCAAGCTGTTGCAACAGACCAAACGATCGTTCGACAAGCTCACAGCCACCCAAAATCTGATTGCCGCGAACGATCGCACCCTGTTTTTAGAAACATCGGGATTGGTGCCAGCAGATGTTCCAAACACCTTTTTTGATAGTGGCACATCCATTGTTACCGCTTACGATCGCAAGACGTTAAAGCCGCGCTTCCGCACAACCATTCAAGGCAATATTTCCCATCTACAAGTTGCGGGTGAAACATTACAAATTCGCACCGCCAGTCAATACGATGGACAGAAACAAACGATCGTGACGGGAAAAGTTCTCGCTGTCAGTACCACTTCCGGACAAATACTTTGGCAAAAAAACAGGGCGCAATTGGGCTGTCGTGAAGATGGCTACTCCTGGCGAGTGGATGCAGACACCGTGTACCTCAACTGCGATCGCAATGGTCGTGTCCGGTACAAGTCGCAGGAGAGCAAAATTGTGGCGCTGCCTGCCCAAACGGGACAGGTCAAATGGCAAACACAGATCAGCCCGGATCGCTATTCCTACAATTTGCCCAATGCTGTGAGTGCTCAACAATACTTTACTTTTCGCCTGGTAGGAACGGCAGACAAACGGCAAACGCAAGCGATCGCGCTCGATCGTCAAACCGGAAAATTACTCTGGGCGTTTTCTCTTTTCGACCCGGAAGCTAAATATGTGGATACTTTTCAATCCGTTGTAGCTGCTGAGGGCGATCGCTTCTTTTTCCTCGATTCGCTCTCTCGCTGGCAACTATGGCTGCTGCAAATAAACCGCAATTGGTACTTGAAACAGCCTCTTTCTGTCAGTAGTTAAGTCAATGGCAGCGTTCTAATCGTTCTCATCGAACTAGCGTGGCCCAGCAGCGATCGCGGAATTCGCAATTCTAGCCCACCACTCTTGTTGCCCGCCCTTTCCACCGATTTGATACAAAACTCCCTGATATTTCCACTCAAGGATAGAGATACAGTAAGTACCACAACCCACCTTGTAAACACCATTAATACCGTTTGCCAACTGAATCTTTCTGAATGTATCTTTTGGTAGCCCTGAAGGTTTGCTAAATGCTCTATTTTTGGATGCTGAGAAGAAGTCAAATCCTGCCATCAATGGTCTCTTACTACACGGTGTGGCGACCTTGTAACACAACCTATAACCATTGGAATCAACGCTGCCAACTTCATAGTGACGGTCTAAAGGTAGGTCGAGTACGGTACTAGGAAGCAAAATATAGCGATCCTATTTGGATTGTGAGAAAGGATTCCACTGGAATCCTTTCTCACAAAGCCTCTCAATCTCACAAATGATTTAGGATTGCTATAGGTACTTCAGTTTTGTCTTTGATTTTTGATAAGACTTCGTCAGTAGGAAAAGAATTTTCAACGAGAAGGTGTTTCCAAGGATCTGAGGCTGGTTGAAACGTTTGCACATAGCTCATCCATGTCGCCACTTTTGAACTCGTAATATTCAAGACGGGGATGGCAGGTTTTTTTACACCAATGATGGGGCGATCGTTTGCAATCATAAATTGCCCATTTTCATCAAAAGGTAGGTTAATTTCTGTTTGTTCTATATGACCCAAACCGTATGCCGTGATGATTTCACGGGCTAGTCTACAAGTAATTTTGAATCGCCCCATATCAACATTTCCATTTGCTGCCTCATAGTGCCAATCAAAGCCTTTGAGGGTACGACGAGCAATATTTCGCTGGCAGAGGTAACGCGTCACTTCAAACATTTTGGCAACGTGAATATCGTATCGCCGTAATTCACCACCATAGGCAGAGATTGTGGTGTCTTGGTCGGGCACAGTGAACTGAATCGACTGCCAGGGGTCGCTGGGAAACCAATTCCACCAGCGTAGTTCTGTGATGGAAAAATCAGGGGCAGCAGCGAGGCTGGGTTTAGGTGCCCAGGGAACGACCATCAGTGTTGTCATCGCACATGCCGATGTTGCCCACGCCAGTACCCGTTTTACTGCTTTCATACCCACTATCGTGCTGCTTGAATTAAGCTATAGCGTATCCTGACTTGTTAGAAACGCCTAGCTGTATTGCCCAGGCTTAGCTTCCGTTATCGATGGGAACCCAAGAAACTGCGCTAAGATCCACTTGAGCAGTCATCATGGCAGGCCAAACACCCGATCACTCCACTGCAATCGAGCAACAGCAACAGCAAGATGCAGTAGTCGCTCAAATCCACGAAATTTTGTTGCTAGTGGCTCAACGGCAAGACCGCAACGCCGCTTAGAGTGAAGTAAAGACGATCGCGATCACTGAACTGTGGGCACTGATGCAGAAGCGTTACAACGGTAATCACAATGCCTAACCGTTCTCTAAACTTTGAGATGTACTCTTTCATATGCTGATCGATATGGTGGCAGCTTCTCAATTAACTAACGGCCTTGCTCTCGGTACGCTGCGGAAGGTGCATCACGTTGCCTTTAACGTGAAAGATATGCAGGCATCCCGCCAGTTTTACGGGGCATTTTTAGGCCTGCATGAGTTGACAGGTGATGAGGTGCCCAGCACTCTTAAAGCTCTAGTCGCTAAAGGTAAAGTGGCTAATTTTGTCACACCCGATGGAACGGTGATTGATTTATTTTGGGAGGCAGATTTAGAGCCACCCCATACCGATCCGTATCAACAATTCACACGCGCGAATCATCTGGCGTTTGATGTTGCGCCTGAAGTGTTTGATCAGGTCGTTGCGGTACTGCAACAGAGTGCGGTGACGATCGATCACGGCCCCGTTACCCGCCCCACTGGACGCGGCATCTATTTTTATGACCCCGATGGCTTTTTGCTGGAGATTCGCTGCGATCCTTGAGGTCGAATGACTAGATTCTCGCTGCTCAGGTGGAGCCACTTCGCGATCTCACAAACGCCTCTAACCGCTCCATGCCTTTCTCGATGGTGTCCATATCCGTGGCGTAAGAAAGACGAATATGATCGTCAGCACCAAAGGCGATACCAGGAATGAGGGCGACCTTTTGCTCATCCAATAGAGCATCACAAAATTCCAGCGAGGTTATCCCCGTTTTGGCAATGCTGGGCATCACGTAAAATGCGCCGTTTGGTTTGGCACAGCTTAAGCCCGGAATCGCATTGATGTAATCAAAGATGGCTTGACGACGCTCGGCAAACGCAAGCCGCATGGTTTCTACACAGTCTTGAGAGCCTTCGAGGGCAGCGATCGCGCCCCACTGTGCAAACGTACATACATTTGAGGTGCTATGCCCTTGAATTGATGTAGCGGCTCGAATGATCTCCACTGGCCCTGCCAGGAAGCCCACACGCCAACCTGTCATCGAATACGCCTTGGCAAAGCCACTGCTGACGATCGTACGTTCGTAAATTTCGGGACTGAGTGCACCAATGCTGACATGCTTTGTATCGTCGTAGACTAGCTTTTCATAGATTTCGTCTGAGACAACGAAAATGTCATTCTCCACCACCACTTCAGCTAGTGCTGCCAATTCCGCTGGTGTGTAAACCATTCCAGTGGGGTTGGAGGGCGAATTGATAATAAACAGTTTGGTCTGTGGCGTAATGGCTTGCTGAAGTTGAGAAGGCGAGATCTTAAACTCGCTTTTCTCATCGGTATGGACGATGACAGGCGTACCGCCTGCCAGCTTTACCATCTCCGGGTAGCTCACCCAGTAAGGCGCAGGAATAATCACCTCATCACCTGGCTCAATGAGCGCCAGCATCAGGTCAAACAGAGAATGCTTGCCGCCATTCGTGACGATAATATTTTCTGCGCCAAAACAAAGCCCATTGTCTGATTGCAGTTTTTGGGCGATCGCGGCTCTTAGCTTGGGTTCACCCGCCGCAGGGCCATAGCGCGTTTTGCCACTGTCCAGCGCTTGCTTGGCTGCTGCCACAATATGTTCAGGGGTCGGAAAGTCAGGTTCGCCAGCGCTAAAGCTGCAAATATCCACGCCATCGGCTTTCAGTGCCTTCGCCTTCGCATCGATCGCCAGGGTGAGTGACGGAGTGACCTGCTCAACGCGCTTCGCCAGTTTCATGCTACTTTCAGAGCCTTTCTTGCCGTATGTTTCTGCTGTGATTACGTTCAGAATACCCCAGTTGCCGTTGACCGCGCATCGATTTTACCGGTTTGTTAGCGAACCACCATCCAACAAAAAGGCTCCCGCCAGTAAGGAGGAGCCTTTCGATTGTTTCACTGTAGCGTCAGCAATGCTTTAACCCTAGTCAAGGTTAGGCATCGATAGTACGGGTTCAGTATCGCGATCGATCCCCTTCTCAAAGCCAGCCACCGCAGCGCGAGCACGACCCGCGTGCCAGAGGTGACCCACCAGGAAGAAGAAGCCCATCACAAAGTGGAAACATGACAGCCAGGAGCGAGGCGATACATAGTTGAAGGAGTTGATCTCCGTCGCCACACCACCTACAGAGTTCAAAGAACCCAGAGGCGCGTGCGTCATGTACTCAGCCGCCCGACGTGCCTGCCAGGGTTGAATGTCGTACTTGATCTTGTTCAAATCAAGCCCGTTGGGCCCACGCAGAGGCTCCAGCCACGGACCCTGGAAATCCCAGAAGCGCATCGTCTCACCACCGAAGATGATTTCGCCAGTCGGAGAGCGCATCAGGTATTTACCCAGACCCGTTGGGCCTTGAGCAGATGCCACGTTCGCCCCCAAACGCTGGTCACGAATCAAGAAGGTCAGTGCTTGAGCTTGAGAGGCTTCAGGCCCCGTCGGACCGTAGAATTCGCTGGGGTACGCCGTGTTGTTAAACCAGACAAAGCAAGCCGCGATGAAACCCATTAAGGACAACGCACCCAGGCTGTAGGAAAGATACGCCTCACCAGACCAGATCAGGGCGCGACGTGCCCAGCCAAAGGGCTTGGTGACAATGTGCCAAATGCCGCCTGCAATCAGGATCAGCCCCAGCCAAATGTGCCCACCGACAATATCTTCCAGGTTGTTGACGCTGACAATCCAGCCATCGCCGCCAAAGGGAGACTTCACCAAGTAGCCAAAGATGACTGCGGGGTTAAGCGTTGGGTTTGTCACCACGCGAACGTCGCCGCCGCCCGGTGCCCAAGTATCATACAGACCGCCGAAGAACATCGCCTTTGCCACCAGCAAAAACGCGCCCAGCCCAAGCAGGATCAAATGAAACCCGATGATGCTGGTCATCTTGTTCTTATCTTTCCAGTCGTAGCCGAAGAAAGAGGAATAGTTTTCCAAAACTTCAGGGCCACGCACAGCATGATAGATGCCGCCAAAACCAAGCACAGCAGAGGAAATCAGGTGAAGCACACCGACAACAAAATACGGGAAGATGTCAATGACTTCGCCACCCGGCCCCACGCCCCAACCCTGGCTAGCCAGGTGAGGCAGCAAGATTAAGCCCTGCTCGTACATGGGCTTCTCAGGAATAAAGTGGGCGACCTCAAACAGAGTCATCGCGCCAGCCCAGAAAACGATCAGCCCAGCGTGAGCGACGTGAGCACCCAGCAGCTTACCAGAGAGATTAATGAGGCGAGCGTTACCGGCCCACCAGGCAAATCCAGAGGATTCCTGGTCGCGGTTGCTGCCGACGATGTTACTAGAGAGCGTTACCACGTGGGAGTACCTCTTCGGGGAAGCTAAAGTGTTCATGGGGTTGGTCTTGGGGAGCCATCCAAGCGCGGATGCCCTCGTTGAGCAAGATGTTCTTGGTGTAGAACGTCTCAA